>DASSAL010000195.1:0-8440 GCA_035685405.1 Actinoplanes sp.
CGGCCGGAACGCACCGTCCGCCCAGCGCAGCAGCGGGCGCACCGACCCGGTCACGGTCACCCGCGCCGACTCGCCGGCGTCCAGGGCGACCGGCGCGAAGCCGAGCAGCACCCGCGACGGGAAGTCCGGACCGGCACCGACCGGCCGCCCGTACAGCTGCACCACGTGGCGCCCGGGCCGGGACCCCGTGTTGGTCACCGTCACCGACGCCTCGAACGACTCGCCGGTCACCGGGCCGGTGCTCAGCCCGGACAGCTCGAACGTGGTGTACGACAAGCCGAAGCCGAGGGGGAACGCGGCCCGGTGACCGTCCCGGTCGAGCAGTCGCTGACCGAACCACCGGTCGTACGTGACGGCGGTGGCGTTGCGGTCGAAGAACGGCAGGTGGTCCTCGCTGACCGGGATCGAGAACGGCAGCCGGCCGGCCGCGTCCACTGTGCCCAGCAGCACGTCGGCCAGCGCGTGCCCGCCCTCCGCGCCGGAGTACCAGCCGACCAGCACGGCCGGCACGGACTCCCGCCACTCCTCGGTGATCACGGCGCCGGCGGTCACGATCACGACGATGGTTCGGGGGTTCGCCGCCGCCACCGCCCGGATGATCTCCGCGTCCACCGGCCGCAGCCGCAGGCTGGCCCGGTCCCCACCGGCGCCCTGGCTGCCCACGATGCTGGTGTCCGCGCCGGCGCTGCCGGTCAGCTGCTCGAGCAGCGCCCGCCCGACCGCGCTGTCGCCCACCGGCGGGAAGGTGGCCAGCAGCGCCGGATCGGCGAACATTCCGGAGCCGATGTACTCGCCCTCGTCCTCCGCGGTGTACCCGGCCACCACCACGGCCACGTCGGCGTCCCGGGCCGCGGCGGCGGCCGCGTCCGGTGAGTCCTCGGCGACGTGCCGCACCTCGGCGTGCGGCAGCGCCTCGGTCAGCCCGCGCAGCGGCGTGACCACCGCGGGGGAGCGCACGTCCGACGAGCCGTGGTCACCGGTGTTCGCCACGTCGGCGAGCCGGCCGATGACCGCC
Source organism: Actinoplanes sp. (assembly GCA_035685405.1). Lineage (GTDB taxonomy): Bacteria > Actinomycetota > Actinomycetes > Mycobacteriales > Micromonosporaceae > Actinoplanes. Next base: position 1,016 of record DASSAL010000195.1, read on the forward strand.
ACCGAGCCGAGCGACCCGGCCCGCAGCGGCAGCAGCGGGGCTCCGCCGACCGGGTCGTTCTTCAGCAGCACCATGCTGCGCCCGGCCACCTCCCGGGCCAGCGCGCGATGGGCGTCGCTGAACACCACGTCCGCCGCCGGCTCGGTCTCGTCCCGGGTGGCGTAGTGCTGGATCTGCGTACGGAGGATGCGCCGGGCCGCCCGGTCCACGTGGTCCCACGACACCCGTCCCTCGGCCAGCGCCGCCGGCAGGTGGACGGCGCGCTGCTGCTGGAACGGCTCCTCCACGTCCAGCCCGGCGCGCAGCGACTTCGCGGCGTCCCGCAGCCCCCAGATGAAGTCGGACACGGTCACGCCGGCGAAACCCCACGCGCCGCGCAGCACGCCTTCCATCAGCCGCTCGTTCTCGCCCGCCCACTCACCGTTGACCGAGTTGTACGCGGTCATGATGCCGGACACGCCGGCCTCGACGACCCGCCGGAAATGCGCCAGGTACACCTCGTGCAGGGTCGCGTCGTCAGCGGTCACGTCGACCGAGAACCGGGCGTTCTCCATCGAGTTGAGCGCGTAGTGCTTGGCCACCGCCATCGCGTTGCGCTGCACCGAGCGGGTCAGCGCCGCCCCGAACCCGCCCAGCAGGATCGGGTCCTCGCCGTACGTCTCCTGCGCCCGTCCCCAGGCCGGATGCCGCGGCAGGTTGATGCAGACGCCACCGAAGAAGTTCGCGCCCTGGGCACGCATCTCCCGGCCGATCGCCGTGCCGACCCGTTCCTCCAGCGCGATGTCCCAGGTGGCGCCGCGGGCCATCGACACCGGGAACGCGGTCGATTCGCCCATCACCACGCCGCGCGGGCCGTCGGAGAACAGCAGGCCCGGAATGCCCAGCCGGTCGATCCGGCCCATCGGATACGGCCGGCGGTTGTACCCGTTGCCGATCATGTCCGCCATCGCCTCCCAGAACGGGAGGTCACCGTCGAGCAGCCAGAGCCGCTCCTCGCCGGTCAGCTGTGCCATCAGGTCCTCGGCGGCGGCATCGGGCGAGCGGCCGGCCCGCACGGCGGCGACGGCATCGGAGAAAGTGGTCATGACTAGACACTGCCGCACGTGCGGTCGCCGGACCAACCGATCCGGAGGATGCGCCACCGCCGGGACCATGTCCATGGTGAACGCATGACTGCGTTGTTGAATTCGCTCACCGAACGGGAACTGTCGCTGGTGCGGGAGACCGAGCCGGCGCGGCTCGCCGGCATGGACGAGGACGCCCTCGTGGAGCTGCACACACGCGTCCGCCGAGCCCGGAACAAGCACGTCAAGGTATACCGGCGGCAGGGCGCCGCGCTGGTCGGCGACGTCGGTGGCCGGGGCAAGGCGGGGCCGAAGAACACCCGCAACCGCGCCAAGGCGGAGGTGTTCGAGGACGCGCTGGCCCGGGTGAGTGAGTACCTGGCCGCGGCGGCGCGGGCGAGCGCCGCGGCCTTGCAGGCGGAACGGCTGGCCGAGGGCGGGCCCGAGCCGGAGCCGCGGCGGCGGGCCGGCCCGCCGCCGCGTTCGGTACCGGTCGAACCGCAACGCACCGACCGCCGCCCGGATTCTCCGGCGCTCCGCAAGCGGCACGCGTCGACCAGGGCCACCGGCGCGCGGCGGCAGGCCCGCAAGGACTCCCGCTGACCCGGCGGGTCAGCCGGGCCGGCGCACGCCAGGACCGGAACCCTCCGTGCCGGATGACGACACGGCGGCCGGGCGCGGGCAGGATGGAGCGGAGTCGCGACACTCCAGGAGGCAGTCATGGTCGGGACCGACATCGACGACAAGCACCAGGCCGGGGCGTACGTCGACCGGCGTCTGCTCGTCGGGAGCGCAGTGTTGCTCACCGGCGGGTTTCTGATGTGGCTCGCCGGAGCGGCGGTTGGTGCGGTCGCCGTGGTGAGCGCCGGGCGGCGGTACGTCGCGGCGATGGAGGAGACACCGTCGCACATCGCTCGCCGCCGCTGGGGTCAGGTCCGGTCCGCCACATCCGCCGGTGTCGGCGCCTGGCGCGAACACGGTCGGTAACCCGACTGCGCGGGTCGGTATTTCCCGGTCCGCCGCGGCGTCTGAGGAATATGTTCGCCCGCCGCAGGGAGCCGGAACCGCCGGGTCCGCCGCTGGTCGGTGCCGGGACCCCGGTGCCGCTGGTGGACGGCCGCCGGTGCCGGTACGTCAACCTGGACTACGCCGCGAGTGCACCCTGCCTGGTGGCGGTGCAGCAGGCCGTGGCGGCGCTGCTGCCCTGGTATTCCAGCGTGCACCGAGGCTCGGGCTACAAGTCCCAACTGACCACCGACGCGTACGAGGACGCCCGGGAGGTGGTGCGCGACTTCGTCGGCGGCCGTCCCGACGACGTGGTGGTGTTCACCCGTAACACCACGGATGCGACCAACCTGCTCGCCGCCGCGCTGCCGGCGGGCACCGAGGTGATCGCGTTCGCCGCCGAGCACCACGCCAACCTGCTGCCGTGGCGCCGCCGCGACTTCACCCAGCTGCCGCTGCCCGCCGGTCCCGGCGAGGCGCTGGACCGGCTGGAGCGGGCGCTGGTCCGGCCCGGCCACGGTCGCAGCCGGCTGGTGGCGGTGACCGGCGCGTCGAACGTCACCGGCGAGATCTGGCCCTACCGGGAGATGGCCCGGCTGGCCCACCGGCACGGGGCCCGCCTGCTGCTGGACGCCGCGCAGCTGGCCCCGCACCGGCGCATCGGCATGGCCGCCGACGGCATCGACTACCTCGCGCTGTCCGGGCACAAGCTGTACGCGCCGTTCGGCGCCGGAGCGCTGATCGGCCGCCGGGACTGGCTCGGCGCCGCGGAACCGTTCCTGGCCGGCGGCGGCGCGGTCCGCTACGTGGGCACCGACGACGTGCTGTGGGCCGGTCTGCCGGACCGGCAGGAGGCCGGCTCACCGAACGTGATCGGCGCGGTGGCGCTCGCGGTGGCCTGCCGGACGCTGCAGGCCGCGGATCGCGACGCCGTCGAGGCGTACGAGAACCGGCTGATCGACGACACCCGGCGCCGGCTGCTGGCCGTACCCGGCGCCGAGGTGTTCCGGCTGTGGGCCGAGGACCATCCGCGCATCGCGGTGCTGCCGTTCGCCCTGCGCGCGATGCCGTACGCCCGGCTCGCCGCGATCCTCAGCGCCGAGTTCGGCATCGGCGTGCGGCACGGATGCTTCTGCGCGCATCCGCTGATGACCCGGCTGCTGCGGGTCGACGCCGGCCGCGAGGCGCGGATCCGCGACAGCCTGGCGCACGGCCTGCCCACCGCGCTGCCCGGAGCGGTCCGGGCCAGCGCCGGCCTCGGCACCACGGCGGACGACTGCGACCGGCTGGTCGCCGCGGTCACCGAGATCGCCGTGCACGGCCCGCGCTGGGCGTACGTCTCGACCCCGGACGGTGCCCACTGCCGGCCGGTGCCGGACCCGCGGCCGCGCCCGAAGCTGGCGTTCGGCTCAGCCTGACCGGCGGGGTCAGTCGTCGGCGCCGAAGGCGGTGCCCAGCCCGGTCAGGTCGACCGGCCGGCGGGCGTGTTCGGGAACGTGGTCGAGCAGCGGCCGCATCGCCTCCAGCGCGGTGAGGATCTGCCGGCCCACCCGCTCCACCGGCCGCATCGCGTCCACCGACACCAGGATGCCGCGTTCGGCGTACCAGGCGACGATCGGATGGGTCACCTCGTGGTAGAGGGCGAGCCGCCGGCGGATCACCGGCTCGGTGTCGTCGGCGCGGTGCTCCAGCGCGGCCCGGGCCAGCAGCCGGCGGACCAGCTCGTCGTCGTCGGCCTTCAGGTGCAGCGCGACGTCCGCGGTCATGCCCATCTCCTGGCCGATCCGGTAGAGCGCACGGGCCTGGGCGAGGTTGCGCGGCATGCCGTCCAGCACGTACCCGCCGCCGCGCGCCTTCGCCGCGACGAACGCGTCGCGCACCATGTCGAGCACGATCTCGTCCGGCACCAGCTCGCCCCGGTCCAGGTGGTGCCGGACCGCCCGGCCCAGGTCGGTCTGCCGGGCGACGTGCTCACGCAGCAGCGCACCGGTGGCGATGTGCGGGATGTCGAAGTGCGCCGCGATCACCGCGCCCTGCGTTCCCTTGCCCGCACCCGGCGGCGCCACCATCAGCACCCGCATCCACGCCGTCCTTCCCCGGGCCGCATCTCGGTGACGGCCGACGATCAGGCTGACATTCGCCGTCCCGGTTGTCCACCGGGGCGGATGCGGGGCGGGCCGAGGCTATCCGGTGGCGTCGGCGAGCAGTTCGCGATGTGCGAGGCTCCGCTTCGCCTCGTACATCGCGGTGTCGGCGCGGTGCAGCACGTCCTCGCGGTCCTGGCCGGCGGTGAACAGCGTGGTGCCGATGCTGGCGCGAACCGGCACGGTGGTGTCACCGAGCCGCACCGGTTCGGCGAAGACCCGCGCCAACCGGTCGGCCAGCTCGGCCAGGTCCGCGGCGCCGTGCACCTCGGTGCTCAGCACCACGAACTCGTCACCGGCCAGGCGGGCCAGCAGACCGCCGCCGGCCAGGGCGGCGGCCAGCCGCTCGGCCACCACGATCAGCAGCCGGTCCCCGGCGGCGTGGCCGAGCGTGTCGTTGACCGCCTTGAAGCCGTCCAGGTCGATGAAGAGCAGCCCGCCGCCGCCGGCGGCGAGGGTCTCGTCCAGCGCGGTCATGAACGCCCGGCGGTTCGGGATTCCGGTCAGCGCGTCCAGATTCGCCTGCCGCCAGGTCTGGTCCCGCAGTTCCAGGCTGCACAGCACGCTGGCCGCCTGGTTCGCCGCGCCGGCCATGTCGACGGCGAACCGGCGGCCCTGGGCGACGCCGTGCGGCCCGTCGAAATGGGCCACGATGATCCCGTAGAACCGGTCCGGCAGCGCGATGGCCACGACCACGATCGAGTCCAGCTCGAACTCGTCCAGCACCGCCCGGATGAACGGATCGTCGGTGCTGCGGTCGTGGATCTGTGGCAGATCCGGCCGGTCCAGCATCCGGCTGAGATGGGCGGTGTCGGCCGACGTCACGGTGAGCGCGTCCAGCTTCGCGGTGAACTCCGGCCGCCAGCCGACGTGACCGGCTACCCGCAGCGTCGCGTCCTCGTCCAGCAACAGCACGGAGGCACGGTCGGCGGACAGCATCGCGCACGCCGCCTCGACGGTCACCTGGGCGACCTCCTGCCGGGACTCGGCCCGGGTGAGCGCGCTGGAGAGCGCCAGCAGGCTTTCCGCGGTGCGCCGGCGCTCCGCCGCGGTGGTCACCGCGCTCAGCGTGTCCATCGCGACGGCGGCGAGGTTGGCGTACGCGTCCAGCAGGTCCCGGTCGGCGTCGAAGAAGTCGTGGCCGAATGCGATCAGGTGGCCGTAGTCGGACTGGCCCGAGGCGATCCGGGCGACCAGCCGTCCGGGCGCCGGCGCCGGGACGGCGCGGTCCGAGGTGTACCGGGCCACCTCGGCCGGCGACAGGCCGAAGCTGTGCACCTGCGTCGGGGCCTCCGCGGACGGCCGGGCCACCAGGAGGAACGCGTGGGCGTTGACCGCGTAGCCGGCCCGGTCGGCGACGGTGGCCAGCGCCTGCGCCGGGTCGCGGGCGGCGACCAGTTCGGCCACCGTACGCTGCAGCTGCTCCAGCTGACCCAGCATGGCCCGCTCCAGTACGGCGTCCCGGTCGGCGCGCCGCCACGGCCGCCACCTGGCCCGGGGCGGCCGCCAGCGCACCTCGTACCGGCAGGAATCCGCGCCGCGCACTTGGCAGCTGGTGTGGCTCACGGTCGCCGGCGGCAGGCCGAAGACCGGCGGCACCTGGGCCAGCAGGCCGCGGGTGTAGTCGCAGTCGAAGCGGCTGGGCCGGTGGCCGTCGTGCAACCGGTACTCCACCTCGGCAGAGCCGCGCGTCACCCGAGGCGCCCGCAGGTCGGAGACCGCGCTGAACTTCGCACCGGCCTTCGCCACCATCTGCAGCAGGCGGGCGGGCCCGCCGGTGAGCGACAGGGCGAGCCGTTCGGCCGCACCCACGCTGTGCGCGAGGACCGCTTCCGCGACCCGCAGGCCGATCTCGTCCTCGCCGAGCACGTCGGCCGCGGCCGCGAAGAGGGCGATCTTGGTGTCGTACGACCACCAGCGGCGCTTGTCCAGATACGCGGCGACGTCTGCGGTGGCGCCGGCCCGGTCCAGCATCTGCCGGACCGCCTCGTCGCCGCCACGCTGCGCCACATGCCGCACGATGGCATGCACGGTGACGCCGGACGTTTCCCGCGGTTCCATATCTCCTCCGACCACGCGATCGGCCGCGCGGCGGGGGAGCTGAGGGTTTCGCGCGGCCGACCCGGCCGCCGCGCTCCGGCCGGTCTTGCCTAGGCTGGTCCGGCCGCGGCGCGGGAGCGCGGCGAAACCGGAGGATCATCTGTGGGCGAGACGGACAGGGACGAGGCGGTCCGGGCGGGCGCGGCCGCGGACGTCCCGACCAGGGAACACCCGCTGGTCGCACCGCGTCCGGCGGCGCCGCCGAGCGAAGCGCTGCAGGTGCTGGCCACGGCCGAGCAGGCGGCGGCGGAGCACATCGCCGCAGCGAAGCGCGCGGCCGGGCAGATCGGTGACGACGCCAGGGCAGCGGCCGGCGAGGCGGTCGGGGCGGCGCAGGCGTACGCCGACGAGCAGCGCCGCCAGGCCGAGGCGGTGCTGGCCGCGGCCCGGGCCGGCCGGCAACAGGCCGAGGACGAGGCCCGGCAGCGCGTCGACGAGGCCCAGCGGCACGCCGAGAAGGTGCTGGCCGAGGCGGACGCCCGGGCCGGCGGCATCGCCGAGGACGCCCGGCGGCACGCGCAGCGCCTGGAGCGTAAGGCCCATCAGCGGTACGAGGACTCGGTGGGCAGCCTGCGCGCCCGGCAGCAGGCGCTGCAGCGGCGGATCCGGGTGCTGGAGCAGTTCGACAGCCAGTACCGGGCGAAGGTGACGTTGTTCATCGAGCGCCGGCTGCACGCGCTGGCGCCGGACAATGCGCCCGAGACGAGCAGGCCGCGGTGGTGACCGCGGGCGGATGCCCGTCGGCGGACGTGTCCGCCACCGCCCGCGCGGTCACCGGCGGCGGCTCCTCGACCGGCAGCGGCGCCGCGCCTGCCCCGGCGACCGGCCGCGGCCGGCGTGGCTGGGTGCGGCCCGCGCTGCCGCCGCGCCCGGGATAGATGAGCAGCCCGTTGACCGGGTCGGGCACCGCGTCCAGCGCCGCCCGCACGGCCGGGAGCCCGCGGAACACATGCCAGCGCTCGTCACTGGCGAAGGAGATCTCGAACAGCACGCCCCAGGTGTGCCGCTGCCAGCGCCAGTCGTACGCGCCGTTCGTGATCGCCGCCTCGGTGAGCAGTTCGCCGTGCGAGTCCTGCCAGGCGCGCGCCGACCCGGATGCCCGGTCGAGGACT
>DASSAL010000196.1:0-8045 GCA_035685405.1 Actinoplanes sp.
GTGTTGGCCGGTGCGGCCGGGGTCTTCAGCACCGGGTATCGCGACCGCAGCGACGGGGGCTTGTAGGTGTTGCGCGGCCCGTCGACCACCGGGTCGAGGCCGGCGGCGGTGCCCCAGCGCTGCTTCGGCGCCGGTTGCGGCCGGTGGTCGCGGTCGGCGGCGATCGGGCGCGGGCTGGTCAGTACGGCCTCCGTGCCCTGCTGCGCGTCGCACGCGCCCAGCACCAGCGCCAGCCCTACCGCAACGGCCAGATGGATGCGACGCGGTCCGGCCGCACGGCGGCGGCCGGTGGGAATCGTGCGCGCGCGGGTGTGCCAGGTCTGCCGCATGTTCGCCCCCGTGGTGAATCCCGCTCCGTCCATCGATCGGCGCGGTTGTGTTGCAGCCGGCACACAATGTCACCTGTCGATGAGACGGCGCAACCCCGTCCACATCGGGGGGTCAGCCCTTCACCGCGCCCTGGGTGAAGCCGGCGATGAAGCGGTCCAGGAAGATGTTGAAGACGATGGCGATCGGGATGGCCACCAGCACGGTGGCGGCCTGCAGCGACTGCCAGAAGAACACGTCACCGCGGACCAGTTCGGTGGGTACGCCGGTGGACAGCACCTTCTCGGTGGTGGGCGCGACGAACGCCAGCGCGTAGATGAACTCGCTGGCGGTGAGCGTGAAGGCGAACACGACGACCGCGACGATGCCGGGGAAGGTCAGCGGGACGACGGCTCGCCAGAAGGCGGCCAACCGGCTGTAGCCGTCCACCATCGCCTGTTCCTCGATGTCCCGGGGCACCCCCTTGAGAAACCCGATCAGCAGCCAGATCGACACCGGGATGGTGATGGTCGGATAGATCAGCACCAGCGACCAGGTGGAGTCCTGCAGGCCCAAGGTGACCACCAGCCGGGACAGCGACAGGAACAGCAGGCTCGGCGGCACCAGATAGACCAGGAAGATGGTGACACCGAACCAGCCGGCCCAGGGCCGGTCGAGGCGGGCCAGGGCGTACGCGGCGGGCAGCCCGAGCAGCAGGGTGATCGCGACGACCAGGATGCCGACCCAGAAGGTGTTCCAGGCGAACGTGACGAACGAGGTGCGCTCGAACAGGTACAGCACGTGGTCCGAGGTGGCCGGCCGGTTGTAGACGAACGGGTTGTTGGCCGGGTTGTACAGGTCGCGGTTCTGCTTGAACGCCGTGATCAGGCTCCACAGGAACGGTGCCGCGCACAGGAACGCGGCCAGCACCGCGCCGAAATAGAGGCCGACCCGGGCGAGCACGTGCCGCCGGGCGTAGCTGCGGCGTACCCGCGCCGCCTCGATGGTCATCGCACCTCCATCCGCCGGACCGCGCGCAGGATCGCGATGGCCGCGGCCAGCAGCAGCGGGAACAGGACCAGCGCCACCGCCGCGCCCTGGCCGACGTCGCCGCCGTCGATGCCGCGGAAGAACGCCCAGCTGGTCAGCACCTGGGTGGCGTTGTTCGGCCCGCCGTTGGTGAGCACGTCGACCACCGCCATGTCGGTGAACGTGAAGATCGCACCGAACAGCGCAGCCACCGCCGCGACCGGCAGCACCAGCGGGACGGTCACCTCGAACATCCGCCGCCAGTAGCCGGCGCCGTCCACCCGCGCTGCCTCGTTCAGGTCCCCCGGGATGGCGACCAGACCGGCCACCATGATCACCGCGGCCAGCGGGGTGAGCCGCCACACGTGGACCGCGATCACGCTGGCCATCGCCAGCCCCGGCTCGCCGAGCCAGTACATGTTGGTGTCCGGTTTGATCACCGCGTCCGCGCCGCCGAGCAGACCGAGCTGCCGGAACACCCAGTCGATCGGCGAGAAGATCGAGTCGAGCATCCACAGCCAGGCGATCGAGGACAGCGCCACCGGGGTGGTCCACGGCAGCAGCACCAGGACCCGCACCACCCACTTGCCCCGGAAGTCGGCCACCAGGATGTTCGCCAGCACCTTGCCGAGCAGGACGATCAGCACCATCGACACCAGCGTGAAGATGAACGTGTTGCCCAGCGACCGCCAGAACACCGGGTCGTCAAAGATGCGCTGGAAGTTGCGCAGGCCCACCCAGTCGAAGGACGGGTCGCCGGCGGTCACGTCGGACAGCGCGAACCCGACCGCCAGCACGAACGGCGCCGCCACCAGCGCCAGGATGTAGATGACGCTGGGCATGAGGAACAGCCAGGCGAGTGTGCCCTCGCGGTCGGCGAGGCGGCGCCGGGCCGCCGTCTCCGCACTCATCTCGGCCCATCGGTACGCACGCCGGACCCCGCCTCGAAATAACGCAGCCGGCGCTGCGGAACCACGAACGGCTGCTCCGCCCCGACCGCGACCTCGGCATCCACGGTTGCCGGCAGGCGGGCGACCACGCGGGTCGGTTCGCCGAGGCCGATCGCGGTGCCGTAGACATGCCGATCCCCGGAGAGGTATTCGAGCCGGTCCACCTTGAGATTCACCGGCATTCCACCGCCCGGCACGACGTCGGCCGGGAGCAGATGCTCGGGGCGGAAGCCGACCAGCACGTCCCCGCGCGGCACCAGGTTCATCGGCGGCGAACCGATGAACGTGGCCACGAACGTGTCGGCCGGGTCGTCGTACACCTCGACCGGCGGCCCGACCTGCCGCACCCGGCCCTCGGACAGCACGGCGATCCGATCGCCCAGGCCCATCGCCTCGACCTGGTCGTGGGTCACGTAGATGGTGGTGGTGTCCACCTCGTCCTGGAACCGCTTGAGCTCGTCGCGGGCGCTGGCCCGCAACTTGGCGTCCAGGTTGGACAACGGCTCGTCGAGCAGGAAGACCTTCGGCTGGCGGACCAGGGCGCGGGCCAACGCCACCCGCTGGCGCTCACCACCGGACAACTGCCGCGGCTTGCGATCCAGCAGGTTCGCGATGCCGAGGAGGTCGGCCGCCCACCGGGCCTTGCGGTCGCGCTCCTCCTTGGGCATCTTGGCGGCGCGCAGCGGGAAGACGATGTTGGCGTACACGCTCTTGTGCGGATAGAGCGCGTAGCTCTGGAACACCATGGCGATCTGCCGGGCCCGGGGCGGCAGCCCGCTGACGACGTGCCCGTCGATCAGCACGTCACCGGCGGACGGCTGCTCCAGCCCGGCGATCATCCGCAGCAGCGTGGTCTTGCCGCACCCGGACGGGCCGAGGAGGACGAGGTACTCGCCCTCCTCGGTGGCCAGGTCGATGCCGTCGACCGCGCGGACCCCGCCGGGGAACTCCTTGATCAGATTCCGTACCTCGACGACGGCCACCTGGTTACCCCTTGCCTACCAGGCCCTGCGCCCGCCACTTGTCGAACACCGCGGTGGCCTGGGCGGTGGCGGCGGCGACCGACTCGGTGGCGCTCTGCTCGCCGCGGGCGACCCGGGCGAACATGTTGGGGATCACGAAGGTGTTGAAGATCTCTCCCTCGGCGGTGTTGGCCGGACCGGGGTAGCCGATGTTGACGCTCCACTTGGTAGCGTCGGCGAGCAGTTTCAGCTTGTCCGGCGGCTTCGAGCCGAACGGGTCGCTGCCCAGCCAGCCCGCCAGCTCCGGGGTGCGCTCGGCGAACGCACAGAAGTCGTAGAGCTTGCTGGCGTACGTCGCGGCCTTGAAGTTGCTGGTGTAATGCAGCAGGAACTCCTTGGCCGCATCCGGGTTGGCGGCGTGCTTGGGCACGATCCAGTTGTAGAGCACGTGCTGGGCGGCCATCTGACCGGCCGGTCCGCGCAACGCGGGCACGAAGTGCACGTCGTCGGCCACCGCCGGGTTGGTGCCCTGCGAGGTGCGCCAGGCCGAGATCGAGTTGACGATGTACGACATCTTTCCGGCCACCAGGCCCTGGTTGTTGCTGGCCGCGTTCCAGGAGAAGACCTCGTTGGTCATCGTGTCCTTGAACAGGCGGGCCATGAACTCCACCGCCTGGATCGTCTCCGGCGAGTCGAGCACGACCTTCTCGTTGGCGTCCTGGATCGAGGCGCCGTGCGTCCACATCAGCCCGCGCAGCACCATGTTGGAGTCGATCTCCTGGGACATGCCCAGGCCCATCTGCACGCCCTTGGACTTCTTGATTTCGGCGCCGCCCTTGAGCAGGTCGTCCCAGGTCGCCGGCCCATTCGCGAAGCCGGCCGGCTCCCACAGCGACTTGCGGTAGTTGCCCGGGTCCGGCACCCAGCCCGGTGAGTACGCGTAGAACTTGCCGGTGCTCGGGTTGAAGCTGGACTTGGTGCAGAGCTCGAGTTGCTCGCCCCAGCGCTTGGCCGCCTCGTCGGTGACGTCCTTCATGTCCAGCACGCTGGGCTCGAACTGGGACAGCGGGGCGATGAACTGGATCACGTCGTGACCCTGACCCGCGGAGACCTCCGCGGCGATCCGCGTGGTGATCTGAGCTTGGTCGATGTGGTCGACGGTGACGTTGACCCCGGTCTTGCTCCCCCAGTCCTTGGCGAACTTGTCGAACCAGGTGTCGTGGCTGGGAACGAAGTGGCTCCACAGCAGAATCGAGAGGTTCCCGGACAGCTTGGTGCTGGGTTCGGCGAACGATTCGGCGGGCGCCCCGCTCGGCGGCGCGGTAGGCCCGCCGGGTCCGGCATCCTCTTCACTCGCGCAACCGGCCAGCGTTCCCCCGAACGCCGCGCCGAGCGCCAGGGCGCCGGTGGTGCGGAGCATGTCGCGGCGGGTGCGCGGCGCGGTCAGGAAGCCGGGTCCGGACGGTACTTCGGTCATCGGTGGCTCCTTCCATCGATTCATCGATGACCGTATGACCTTGTGACGTGGACCACTAGAGCCGGGCGCCGGTCGTCGCCGAACTGTCGCCGTCGTTTAACCGCTGATCAGCGGGTAGAACACGGGTCATGACCGTGACGATCCGTTGTGCCGACTTCAACAACGACTGCCCCGCCGAGTTCACCACGCCGGAGGAAAGCGAGCTGCTGCGGCACGTCGAGCTGCACACCGAGGCCGCGCACCAGCCGATGCAGTGGACCCCCGAGCTGGCCGAAGTGGTCAAGACCCACATCAAGCAGGCCTGAGAACGACCGCGCCTCAGCCCATGTCGTGGGCGAGGTCGTGCCCGTAGTCACCACCGTCGCCGGCGGCGTGCATGTCCGGGGGTGGCTGCGGCGCCGGCGCCGGCCGTTCCGGCTGTGGTGCCGTCGTCGCCTCGTGCGCCATGTCGTAGTCGTACTCGTCCGCCGCGGCGTCGCCCCTCTGCGGTTGCTCTGTCATCTCATGAAGCCTGGCCCGCAGCCTGGGCAGATTTCAAGCGAATGCCAATTTCCATCGATGCCTTCCGCTCGGCGCTTCGTCACTGCATGCTGATCGCGGGGGCACTATGAGTGAACATGACCTGTCGCCGCAGCTCCTAGCAGAGATCAACAGCCCGTTTCGTGACAATCGCCGGAAGGCTGTTGATGAGTTGGCCCGGCTCGTGACCGGTGCCAATCTCACCATGGCCGCCGCCGCCCGCCGGATGCTGCAGCGCCTGACCGACGACGACAGTCGCAGCGTGGCGGCTGCCGCGGCCGCCGTCCTGGAGCGTACCGGGGTGCGGGTCACCCCGGACCGGGTGGACTTCGGCCAGGTTGCGCCGGAGACCGCGTACCTCGTCGCCGAGGTCGTGGTGGACGGCCCGCCGCTCGCCCTCGGTGCCGCCGCGGTGACCGCTTCCGGGCCCGGCCTGCGTGCCATGCTGGCCGGCCGCCGGCTGCGCATCGCGTGGCAACCGCAGTCCGACTGGCTCGACGGCACGGTCACCGTGCGCGGTCCGGCCGGCTGGGCCGACGTCCGGGTAACCGGCCAGGTGGCGCGGTCGGCACCGACGCCGGGAGCGGTCGTCGAGGAGTGGCTGGGCGCGGTCGACACCGACCCGGATGCGGCTCGGGCGACCGTGCTCCCGCCGCCGGCCCGGCGCAAGCGACGCGCCACGGCGCTCATCGCCGGCCTCACGGCGCTCGTCCTGCTCGGTGGGGTGGGCGTCGCCGTCGCGCTGACCCGGGACGGAGCGGGCGAGCGTCGCCCGGCCGCGGTGGCCGCCCCGACGACCACGCCACCGTCCTCGTCGGTGGCGCGCGCCCTGAGGTCCGTACCCCGGGTGCCGCTCGCCGCCCGCGCCGTCGTGAGTGTCGACAAGCCGTCGGTGGTGGGCACCATCCGGGTCGGCGCGGAACCGGAAGGCGTGGCGGTCTCGCCCAATGGCAAGACGGTGTACGTCGCCAACCAGAGTTCCCGCATCCTGTCCGTGGTGGACGTGGCCAGCCGCCGGGTGACCTCGGTGAAGCTGCGCAACACGCCCCGCTTCGTCACCATGTCGCAGGACGGCCGCCTGGTGTTCGTCTCGATGTACGAGTGGGACCTGTCCGGCAGCGGCGTGGCCGTGGTGGACGCCGCGCACCGCAAGGTGGTCCGCTACGTGAAGACCGGCGTGCAGCCGTTCACCCTGGCGGTCGACCCGGACGGCCGGCTGTGGGTGCCGATCCACAGCGAGGGCCGGCTGGAAGTCTTCACCGCCGACGGCCGGCGCGAGACCGGCGAGGTAGAGGTGCCGCCCAATCCGCACGCGGTCGCCTTCTCCGCGGACCGGATGCGCGCGTTCACCGCCAACCACGAGTCGAACGCGGTCGCGGTCATCGACATGCGGGACGATCGGGTGATCGACTCCATCCCCGTGAGCAAGTCACCGCACAGCGTCGCGGTGTCGCCGGACGGGCGGCGGGTGCTGGTGGCCGGGTATCAGGGCCACACGGCGAACCTGATCGACGCGCGGACGCTGCGGCGCACCGGGCCGTTCAAGGTCGGCCGCAAGCCGCAGAGCGTGGCGTTCGCCGCGGACGGCGAGCACGCGTACGTGGTCAACGAGGGCGACAACACGGTGTCGGTGCTCCACGGGCGGACCGGCGCGGTGACCGCGACGGTCAAGGTCGGGCGCAGTCCGCGTACGGTCGGGATCTCGCCGGACGGTCGGATGGCCTACGTGTCGAACGGCGACGACAACACCATCTCCGTGCTCCGCGTCGGGAAGTGACCCCTCGCGCGAAAGTCACGCATGCTCTTATCATCAGATCGTGACGGCTCGATCCACAGAGCGTAGCGGCGACCGATGACGGCGGCGGGCGGCGTCGCGCTGGTGATCGCCATCTTCGGCGCGTTCAGCTACGCCGCCGCGTCGATCCTGCAGGCCGTCGCCGCCCGGCGCAGCACCGGCACGGTCAAGACCATGTCGCACCCGCTGTACCTGCTCGGCATCGGCTGCGACATGCTGGCGTGGTTCGGCTCCATGGTGGCCCTGCGGGAGCTGGCGGTCTATCTGGTCGAGTCGGTGCTGGCCGGTTCGCTCGCCCTCACCGTCCTCGGTGCCCGGCTCTTCCTGGCCTCCCCGCTGCGCCGACGGGACGCCGCCGCGGTGTTCGTCACCCTGGTGTCGCTGACCGTGCTCGCCATGTCGGCCGGGCCGCAGGCCGACGTCACCGCGTCGAACGGGCTGCGCTTCATCTTCTGCGGCGCGGCGGTCGCCATGGCGCTGACCGGTTACGGCGCCGCGAAACTCGGCGCGCCCGGCGGCCTGGTCGCGGCGCTGGCCGGGTTCTCGCTGGGCGGTGCGGCGCTGATCGGCCGGGCGCTGCCCATGCCGGAAGGGGCGGATCCGGCGGCGACGGCGCTGGCAATCGTCACCGAGCCGCTGGTCGCGGCACTGGTCACGTTTGCCGCCACCGGCATGATGCTCTACGCCTACGCCCTCCAGCACGGCGAGGTGGGCCCGGTGACGGCGGTGCACTGGGCCGCCGAGGTGATCACGCCGTCCGCGATCGCGGTGGTGTTCCTGGGCGACACCGTACGGGCGGGCTGGGCCCTGCCGGCCACGGTCGCCGGCCTGGTCACCGTCGGCGCGGCGGTGCTGCTGGCGACCGCCCCGGCCACCCGGGCCGCCGCTCATCCGACCGAGTCCGGGCCGGCCGGGCTGCCCGCGGCGGCGCGGCCGGCCGAACTGCCGGCGCCGGCCATCCCCACCGGACTTCCCACCGCCCTGCCCGCCGTGGCGCAGCCGGCCGG
>DASSAL010000197.1:0-34026 GCA_035685405.1 Actinoplanes sp.
GCCGATCGTGGTCGCGGTCAACAAGGTCGACAAGCCGGACGCCAATCCGGAGAAGGTTCGTCAGCAGCTGGCCGACTACGGCCTGCTGGCCGAGGAGTACGGCGGCGACACCATGTTCGTGAACGTGGCCGCCAAGCCCGGTATCGGCATCGACGACCTGCTCGAGGCGGTCCTGCTGACCGCCGACGCGTCGCTGGAGCTGACCGCTCCGATCGACGGGCCGGCCCAGGGTGTCGCGGTCGAGGCCCACCTGGACAAGGGCCGCGGTGCTGTGGCCACCGTCCTGGTGCAGAAGGGCACGCTGCGGGCCGGCGACTCGATCGTGGCGGGCGGCGCGCACGGCCGCGTCCGCGCCATGCTCGACGAGAACGGCCAGAGTGTGCCCGAGGCGCCGCCGGCCCGTCCGGTCCTGGTGCTCGGTCTCACGTCGGTGCCCAGCGCCGGCGACACGTTCCTGGCGGCCGAGGACGACCGGACCGTGCGGCAGATCGCCGAGCAGCGGCAGGCCCGCCGCCGTGCGGCCAGCTTCGCCAACTCGCGCGGCCGGGCCACCCTCGAGACGCTCATGGAGCAGCTCAAGGAGGGCGAGAAGACCTCGCTCACCCTGGTGCTCAAGGGCGACGGTTCGGGCTCGGTCGAGGCCCTCGAGGACGCGCTGTTCAAGATCGAGATTCCGGACGAGGTGCAGCTCAAGGTCATCCACCGCGGCGTCGGTGCGATCACCGAGAGCGACGTGAACCTGGCGTCGGCGTCTTCGGACCAGACCGCCACGATCATCGGCTTCAACGTCCGGGCCTCGAACAAGGTCAAGGAGCTGGCCGACCGGGCCGGCGTGGAGATCCGCTACTACAGCGTCATCTACCAGGCCATCGAGGAGATCGAGGCGGCGCTCAAGGGCCTGCTCAAGCCGGAGTACGAAGAGGTCGAACAGGGCACGGCGGAGATCCGCGAGGTGTTCCGCTCGTCCAGGGTCGGTCTCATCGCCGGCTGTCTGGTCCGGTCCGGTCTCATCCGCCGCAACGCCAAGGCGCGCGTCCTGCGCGAGGGTGTCGTGGTGGCGGACAACGTCACGATCAGCTCGCTCAAGCGGTTCAAGGACGACGCCACCGAGGTCCGGGAGGGCTTCGAGTGTGGTCTGACCCTGAGCGGCTTCGGCACGCCGCAGGTCGGCGACGTGATCGAGACCTTCGAGATGCGGGAGAAGCCCCGCGCCTGATCGAGCGGTCCCGGTTCCACAGCGGCCCCCGGTGCTCCGGCATCGGGGGCCGCTGCCGCGTGCGGAAGGATGGCGGCATGTCTTCCTACGCGCTGTTGCTGGCGCCGTCGGCCAATCGTGTCTACGCCGATCAGGCCGGCCGGCTGGCGCAAGCCGAGCTGGCGGCGTTCTGCCGGGTGCTGTCCGCCGACGTCTCGGGCATCGGCACGTCCCGGATCGGTGGGGTGGAATACCTGACCTTTGCCGGCTCCCTGGAGCCGCGCGACGTGGCGTACCTGTCCAACCTGTCGGCGGCGTATGCCTTGTTCGAGCGGGTAGGTGAGTTGCTGCGGCCGGTTGAGCTCTGCCCGCTGGCCCGCTACGACAGTGATCTGATCACCATTCCGAAGTACGCCGGCAAGACCAACGAGCAGTTCACCAAGCTGCTGGTCAATCTGACCCTGCTGGCTTCGGCGTCGGGGGACCGGATGCTGGACGGGCACCTGGTCGTGGGTGACCCGTTGTGCGGCCGGGGGACCACGCTGAACCAGGCGCTGATGTACGGATACGACGCGATCGGCGTGGAAATCGACGCCAAGGACGTCGAGGCGTACAAGGCATTCCTGCAAGCCTGGATGCAGCGCAAGCGGCTCAAGCACACCACCGAGCTGGTGCCGGTGCGCCGGCAGGGCCGGCGGGCGGCCCGGCGGCTGGAGGTCACGCTCGGCGCGGTCAGGTCCGGCGCCGTGCAGAAGGTCACCGTGGTGCAGGGGGACACCACGCAGCTGGACGGCCTGCTGCGGGCACGCTGCGTGGACGTGCTGGTGGCCGATCTGCCGTACGGGGTCGCCCACGGCAGTCACGACGATCGCGGTGGACTGTCCCGCCGGCCGGTGGACCTGCTGGAGCGCGCCGTGCCGCAGTGGGTGACGCTGCTGCGGCCCGGTGGGGCCCTGGGCCTGTCCTGGAACCTCAAGGTGGCCAAGCGGGAGGCGGCCGAGGACATCCTGATCGCGAACGGTCTGGAGCTGGTGCCGTACGCCGATCTCGCGCACCGGGTGGACCAGGGCATCGAGCGGGACGTCGTGGTGGCCCGGAAACCGCACTGATCTATCGTTTCGCCGTGTTCACCGAAACGGCGCTGTTCGACCTGCTGCTGCCGGGCGACTCGCGCACGCTGAAGCAGAAGCGATCGTACGTCCGGCCGATCATCGCCATGCTGCGCAAGTTCGAGGTCAGCGTCGCGGAGGTGGGCCATCTCGACCGGTACGGGCGGGCCGCGATCGGGGTGGCCGTGGTGGCCGCCGACCCGGCACATGCGCGGCGGGTGATCGACACGTGTGAGCAGCAGGTGGCCGGCCGTCCGGAGATCGAACTGTTGTCCGTCCGGCGCCGGCTGCACGGCGACGACGACTGATCCGCCCGGTCCACAGACATCGCCCGATCCACCGCCGTCCGCGTTATCCACAGACGGACCGCCGGGACGTTCAGGCCCGGCGCCCGATGGGTAGGCTCCATGGCGTTGGGCGGGAGTCATTCCCGCGGACAACACTTCTGTCGGAGGTGGGCGATATGTCGGATCCGGCCAAGACCCGTCGGCATGCCGAGCGCGTGCGCGAGTTGGTGGCTTCGCTGGTGCGTGAGATCAAGGATCCCCGGCTCGGCATGGTGACGATCACGGACGCGCGGATCACCGGCGACCTGCGGGACGCCCAGGTGTTCTACACCGTGCTCGGCGACCAGGAAGCTCAGTCGTCCACCGCCGCGGCGCTGGAGAGCGCCAAGGGCATGTTGCGCACCCGGGTCGGTCACGCCCTCGGCCTGCGGCACTCACCGAGCCTGACCTTCGTCCACGACAACGTGCAGGACCACGCCAAGGAGATCGACGACCTGCTGGCCGCCGCCCGGCACCGCGACGCCGAGGTGCAGCGGCTGGCGGCCGGCAAGCAGTACGCGGGCGATCCGGACCCGTACAAGACCGCCGAGGACGAAGACGCCGACGACCGGGTCGGCGCGCACGAGGAACGAGGGTGACCGCGGTCGTTACCCGCCGCGCGGCCTCGGGGCCGCGTGAATCCGACTGGTCGGCGGCGGTGGCGGCGGTCCGCGAGCTGGCGCCGACCGGCCGGGTCCTGCTGATCTGCCACGTCAACCCGGACGGCGACGCGCTGGGCAGCATGCTCGCCGTCGCGCTCGGGCTGCAGCGGCTCCGCCGCTTGTCTGCAGTGCGGCGAAGTCGCCTTGACGGCTCAGCGCCGGAGGTGCAGGCGACCTTCGCCGGCGAGTTCGACGTGCCGGAGCCGTTCGCCGAGCTGCCCGGCATCGGCCTGCTGGTGCCGGAGGAGCGCGCTTACCCCGACCCAGACCTGGTGATGGTGTTCGACGTGGCCGCGGAGTCCCGGCTCGGCGGCCTGGTCGACCGGCTGGCCCGGGCCCGTCAGACGATCGTGCTCGACCACCACGCGTCGAACACCGGCTTCGGCGGCATCAACCTGGTCGACCCGCAGGCGGCGGCCACCTCGGTGGTCGCCGAGCAGCTGCTGGCCCGGCTGGACGTGCCGCTGGACGCCGAGATCGCCGAATGCCTCTACGTCGCCCTGGCCACCGACACCGGCTCCTTCCGGTTCGACATGACCACCCCCCGGGTGCACGAGATGGCCGCCCGGCTGATCGCCACCGGCATCCGCCCGGGCGAGATCTCCCGGCGCATCTTCGACACCCGCCCGTTCGGCGCGATCAAGCTGTTCGCCGAGGTGCTGGCCCGGGCCGCGCTCGATCCCACCGCGGCGGGCGGACACGGCATGGTGTGGACGTACGCCACGCTGGAAGATCTGCGGCGGCACGGTCAGCGGCCGTACGTGATGGACGCCCTGATCGACCCGGTCCGCACCGTGGCCGAGGCGGACGTGGCGGTGCTGGTCAAGCAGGTCGGCGCGACGGAATGGGCGGTGTCGCTGCGCAGCAAGGGCGCGGTCGACGTGAGCCTGGTGGCGATCGCGATGGGCGGCGGCGGGCATCGGCTGGCGGCCGGCTTCACCGGTTACGGGAACCCCGGCGACGTGGTGGTGGCGGTGCGCGAGCAGCTCGACCGCCATCTCATCTGACGGTTTCACGTGACGAAGGACCGGCCCATGGGCCGGTCCTTTCCGGTGTGGTGGTCGTTGACCGACTGTCCCGCTCTGCGGGATGTGGAACGCACAAGACGGGACTGAACGCTAGTTTGGTCTGAACGGTGATTTGGTTTCTGCAGCGGCCGTGATCATTGGTACGCAGCGATTCCTCGAGCCTCCCGGGTCCACCGATCCGGGCCGCGTCGCCCGCCATGTCTCCGGCGATCCCGGAGCCGGCACCTGTGACGCCCGCTCGACGCATCCGAGGGTGCGTTCGGTGTTCGCACCCGATCCCACCGTGGAGGACCACGATCATGGCTGCCAAGCCCAAGCCCCAGCCGTCCGACGACGCCCGCGAGCAGGCTCGCCGCGCGCTGCAGACGTCCATGGACACCCGTCAGTAGTAAGGACCGCTTCCGCATTTGTAGCCTTACGGTTCGGCGGGCATCATGAGGTTTCATGAGCCCGACTGCCGAGCCGTCCGAGCCGACCACCGCCGGCGCGCGCCGCATCGCGCAGCTGGCCCTGCCGGCACTGGTCGTTCTCGCCGCTGAGCCGCTCTACGTCCTGGTCGACACGGCGGTGGTGGGCCACCTCGGCCCGGTGCCCCTGGCCGCCGTCGCGGTCGGTGGCACGGTCATGTCGGTGGCCGTGTGGTTCGGCACGCTGATGGCGTACGGCACCACCGGACGCGCGGCCCGCCGGTTCGGTGCCGGCGACAGCGCCGCCGCGGTCGGCGAGGGGGTGCAGGCATCCTGGCTGGCCCTGGGCACCGGCGTCCTGCTCGCCGTGGTGGGCCAGATCGTCGCCGACCCGGTGGCGCGGGTCCTGGCCAGCGACCCCGCCGCGGCCGGCGCCGCCGCCGACTGGTTGCGCATCGCCGTGCTCGGTGCGCCCGGGCTGCTGCTGGCCGCGGCCGGGAACGGCTGGATGCGCGGGGTGCAGGACACCCGCCGGCCGCTGTACTACGTGCTCGGCGCGAACGTGCTCTCCGCGATCCTCTGCCCGCTGCTGGTCTACCCGGCGGGCCTGGGCCTGACCGGCTCGGCGATCGCCAACGTGGTCGCCCAGACCACCGCCGGCCTGTTCTTCCTCCGCGCTCTGGTGAGCGAGCGGGCGCCGCTGCGCCCGGTCGTCCGGGTCATCGTCAACCAGCTGGTGCTCGGCCGGGACCTGCTCATCCGCGGCGGCGCCTTCCAGGTCTGCTGGCTGTCCGCGACCGCGGTGGCAGCCCGGTTCGGGGTGGCCGCGGTGGGCGCCCACCAGATCGCCCTGCAGCTCTGGTTCTTCGCCGCACTCGCCCTGGACGCGGTCGCGATCGCCGCGCAGTCGCTGGTCGGCGCGGCGCTGGGCGCCTCGGACGACCGGGCGGCCCGGGACGTGGCCCGCCGGGTGGCCGTTGCCGGCGGTGTCGCCGGGGTCGGCTTCGCGGTGCTGGTCGCGGCCGGCGCCGGGGTGATCCCGGCGGTGTTCACCGGCGACCCGGCGGTTCGCGACCAGGCGGCGGTCGTGTGGCCGTGGTTCGTCGGCCTGCTCCCGTTCGCCGGCGTGGTGTACGCGCTGGACGGTGTGCTGATCGGCGCCGGCGACGTGGCTTTCCTGCGCAACGTCACCATCGTCGCGGCGTTGGGCGGCTTCCTGCCGATGACCTGGCTGGCCCACGCGCTCGACCTCGGCCTCGGTGGGGTCTGGGCCGGGCTGGGCCTGTTCACCCTGGTCCGGTTCGGCATGCTGATCCAGCGGTGGCGGTCGGCCCGGTGGGCGGTGCTCGGCGCCGCCCGCTGATCCCGCCCGGCGGTGCCGGCGTCCGGTGGCGCGGGGCTGGCGGTCCCGGCGTCCGGTGGCGCGGGGCTGGCGGTGCCGGCGTCCGGTGGCGCGGGGCTGGCGGTGCCGGCGCCGGAGTGCGCGCGCCATAGGGTGACCGGGTGACAACGGACGGACTGATCGTGGTGGACAAGCCCGCCGGCATGACCTCGCACGACGTGGTGGCCCGGGTGCGGCGCCTGGCGAAGACCCGCCGGGTGGGCCATGGCGGCACCCTGGACCCGATGGCGACCGGCGTGCTGATCGTCGGAGTGAACCGGGCCACCCGGCTGCTCACCTACGTGATCGGGTCGGCGAAGAGCTACACCGCGACCATCCGGCTCGGCGAAGCCACGGTGACCGACGACGCCGAGGGCGAGGTGACCGCGCGGGTCTCCGCCGGCGGGGTCACCGACGACGCGATCCGGGCCGGGCTGGCCGCGCAGGTCGGCGAGATCGACCAGGTGCCCAGCTCGGTGTCGGCGATCAAGGTCGACGGGCAGCGGGCGTACCGGCGGGTGCGCGAGGGTGCCGAGGTGGTGCTGCCGGCCCGCCGGGTCACCGTGCACCGGCTGGACGTGCTGGACATCCGGCGCGCCGGCGACCGGGTGGACCTGGACATCGACGTGACCTGTTCGTCCGGCACGTACATCCGGGCCATCGCCCGCGACCTGGGCACCGCGCTCGGGGTGGGCGGGCACCTCACGGCGCTGCGGCGGACCGCGGTCGGCGGGCTCACGCTGGCCGAGGCGGTCACGCTCGAGGAACTGGAGCAGCGCGCGCCGGACGTGGTCGGGCTGCCGCTGGCGGACGCGGCGCGGCGGGCCTTTCCGGAACGCGTGGCGACGGCCGAGGAGGCCCGGGTGCTGAGCCACGGCGGGCCGCTGGCGCCGGCCGGCATTCCGGGCCCGTACGCGGTGTTCGACCCGGCCGGCACCCTGCTCGCGATCGTCAGCGAGCGGGATGGCCGGGCCCGCCCGGAGATCGTGCTGGCTCCGGCCTAACGGTCCGCTGGCAGGTGGTCGGCGACCACGTTGACCAGGTCGGCCGCGGCGTACGGCTTGTCCAGGAAGCCGTCGCAGCCGGCGTCCAGCGCCGCCGCCCGGTCCTGCGGCAGCACGCTCGCCGTCACCGCCACCACGGCCGGCTTGGCCCGGCCACCCGGCATGCCGCCGGACGCCAGCTCCCGGGCCAGCACCAGCCCGTGGCCGTCCGGCAGGTTCATGTCCAACAGGATCAGGTCGACCTCCTCGCCGGCCAGCGTGGTGCGGGCGGCGGCCAGGCTGCCGGCGTCCAGCACCTTTGCGTTCCGTACCGCTGCGATCTGGGCCCGGGCCAGCACCGCCTTGACCAGCGTGCGGTTCAGGTCTTCGTCCTCGACCAGGAGGATCTTCGTCATGTCTCGTCCTGTTCCGGCACCGGACGGGTGCCCAGCAGCGGTGCCAACGTCTCCCAGCCGGCGCCGCCGGCCATCGCCTCGGCCAGCACCCCACCGGCCATCGCGGTGGCCACCAGCGGGGCCGCGGTGCACGGGTCGGCACCGGCCGGCGCGGTCAGGCCCAGCACCGGCGTGTGCTGGGTGGCCGGATTCTCCTCGATCGCGGCGAGCAGGCTGAAGCCGTCCACGTCGGTGGTCTGCAGGTCGCAGACGATCAGGTCGAAGTGGTCGCGGCGGCTCAGCGCCAGGCCGTCGCGGCCGTCCGCGCAGGCCACCACGTCCGCGCCACCGGCCCGCAGCCCGTGCTCGATGGCCCGGCGAACCTCGTCGTCGCGGTCCACCACCAGCACCCGGGGAGTGGGCCGGGCAGCCACCGTCCGGGCCAGCGCGCCCAGCAGCGCGGCCGGTTCGATCGGCTTGACGAAGTAGTCGCTGGCCCCCAGCGCCAGCCCGACCTGGCGCTCGTCCACGATGGTGGCGAAGAACACCGGGATGCCGGCCAGCCGCTCGTCCGACTTGAGCCGGCGGATCACCTCCCAGCCGTCGATGCCGGGCAGCGACACGTCCAGCACGATGGCGTCCGGCGGGTGCTCACCCGCACTGCTCAGGCCGGCCTCGCCGGACGACGCGACGTCGACCGCGTACCCGGCGTTGGTCAGCTGGGTGCGCAGCAGTTCAGCGGACTGCGGGTCGTCCTCGATGAGCAGCACCCGCGGACCGGGTTCGGCCTCACCCACGGTACGGATCACCGGCGCGGCGGGCAGTCGTACGGTGAACGAACTGCCCTCGCCCGGCGCCGAGACCAGCGTGATGTCGCCCTCGTGGGCCGCCACCAGTCGCTTGGTCAGCGCCAGCCCGAGGCCGGTGCCGGCCCGGCGTCCCTCATCGTCGCCGACCTGCTGAAACTCCTCGAACACCCGCCGCTGGTCGGCCGGGGCGATGCCGACGCCGGTGTCCGCGACGGTCACCGACACCGAGTCGGCATCCGCCTGCACGGACACCGTGATGCGCCCGCCCTCCGGGGTGAACTTGATCGCGTTGGACAGCAGGTTCTCCACGATCTGTCGCAACCGGACCCGGTCGGCCATCGCCACCGCCTCCGGCAGGTGCTGCTCGAGGGTCAGCCGCTTGGTGGCGATCAGCGGGGCCAGGCCGGTCAGCACCTCGTCCACCGCGGTGTCCACCCGCAGCGGGGCCAACCGCAGGTCGAGCCGGCCGGCCTCCACCTTGGCCAGGTCCAGGATGTCGTTGATCAGGCCGAGCAGGTGCCGGCCGCTGGTGTGGATGTGCTCGACCCATTCCGCCGGTACCCGGCGGCGGTCTCCGTCCGGTTCCTCCAGCCGCATCAGGTCGCTGAACCCGATGATCGCGTTCAGCGGCGTTCGCAGCTCGTGGCTCATGTTGGCCAGAAAGGTGCTCTTCGCCTGGCTCGCCCGGGTCAGGGCGTCCACCGACGCGCTCAGCTCGGTGGCCATCCGGCGGTGGGCGGCCATCACCGCCTGCCGTTCGGCCAGGATGCCGGCCTGGCCGCCGAGCGCGGCGAGCAACCGCAGGTCGTCGTCGCTGAACAGGGTGCGGTGCCGGTTGAACAGCAGCACCGCGCCCTCGATGTCGGGCGGCACCGGCATGCTGAGCACGGTCACGAAGTCGTCGCTCAGGTCGTCGCCGAAGTGCGCGACCAGAGCCGGGTCACCCTCGCGAAGGCGGGCCGGCGTACCGGCCCGGATCAGCGCGGTGATGTCGGCGAAGTTGAGCTCCTCGGGCGGCGCGATCGCCGGGCCGGCGTACGCGATCGGCGCCAGCAGCCCGTCCGGCCGGGGCATCAGCACCGCCACCGCATCGGTGCCGGTCTGCACCCGCATGATCTCCGCGTAGATCTGCCACACCTGCTCCGGCGAGTCGACCGGGGCGCGCAGCAGCCGTTCGGTGACCGACTGTGCCGCGTTCGCCGAAAACACCCGCCGTAGCCACCGCGGCGGCGCGAACGCCACCAGGTAACCGAGGCCGCAGACCACGGCGAGCAACCGGGCGGCGATGACGATGGCCGGATCCGCGCCCGGCTGCCCGCCCAGGCCGAGCAGCACGATCATGCAGCCGAACGCCACCGTGGCGCCGGCCGCGATGCTGAGCCGGGCCCGGTTGGCGCCGGTGCGGGTACGCGCCTTGCCGAGCAGCAGCGCGGCCGCGACCGCCTCGCCGGTCAGGAACAACACCGTGCCGGTGACCAGCACGGGGGTGGGCAACGGTGTCCCCGCGGACAGCACGATGGCCACCATGAACACCGACGCCAGCAGGCCGGCGGCCTCGACCCACCGGGGCACCGAGCGCAGCCGGGCGGCCAGCCGCACGGTCAGGTACGGCTGGGCCAGGATGACGATCGCCGCGGCCTGCCGGACCCAGTCCGGCATCGGTCCGGGCAGCAGGTCGGACACGTTGGCGGCGAAGAGCATCGCGGGCGGCAGGAAGACCCAGGTGATGTCGCGCTGCAGCGGGTCCCGCCGACGCAGATAGCCGGCCAGTGCACGGCAGAAGAGCGCGGCGAAGGTGAACTCCGCAGCGAGCAGGACGGGGAGGCTCCAGTCATGGTGCATACCGGGACTAATCGTAGCGTTTAAGACGCCGATCCTGACCGATACGCTGGGCCAGCCCGCGGCGGAAACCGAAACAGAAAACCGGGGAGCGGAGCATCGAGGGGGAGGCGCGGATGCAACGGTGGCGGGGGTACGAGGCGGTGCCCGGCGGCTGGGGCCGGTCGGTGGTGACCATCGGGGTGTTCGACGGCGTGCACCGCGGCCACCAGGCGATCATCGGGCACGCCGTGAAGCATGCGCGGGACCTGGGCCTGCAGTCGGTCGTGATGACCTTCGACCCGCACCCGGCCGAGGTGGTCCGGCCGGGGTCCCACCCGGCGGTGCTGACCGAGCCGGTCCGCAAGGCCGAGCTGATCGAGCACCTCGGGGTGGACGCACTCTGCGTGGTGCCGTTCACCCCGGCGTTCTCCCAGCTCAGCCCGGAAGTCTTCGTGCACGACGTGCTGGTCGAGGCGCTGCACGCCGCGGTCGTCGTGGTCGGTGACAACTTCCGGTTCGGACATCGGGCCGCTGGTGACGTGGCCCTGCTGGACCGGCTGGGCCGCTCGTTCGGCTTCACTGTGGATGAGGCGCCGCTGGTCACCGAGGGTGGGCTGGTGTTCAGCTCCACCTACATCCGCAGTTGTGTCGACGCCGGTGACGTGCGCGCCGCGGCCGCCGCCCTGGGCCGGCCGCACCGGGTGGCCGGGGTGGTGGTCCGCGGCGACCAGCGTGGTCGCGAGCTCGGCTTCCCGACCGCCAACCTGATGTGCCACCGGTACGCGGCGATCCCCGCCGACGGGATCTACGCGGCCTGGCTGGTGCGCGGCGGTCCGCACGCCGGCCGGCTGATGGCCTCGGTCTCGGTCGGCACCAACCCCACCTTCTCCGGCCGCGAGCGCCGGGTGGAGGCGTACGTGCTGGACTTCGCCGGCGACCTCTACGGCGAGCGGGTCAGCCTGGACTTCATCGGTCACCTGCGGGAACAACGCCGGTACGAGGGCATCGAGCCGCTGGTCGCGCAGATCCGGGAGGACGTCGAGCAGACCCGCGCGCTGCTCCAATGACCTGCCGGTAAAGGCTCCCATGGCGTGCTGGTAAAGTTGACGCTGTCGGCTTGTCCGACGCCGGCTTTCGCCTGCCTGCCCGACGCCGCGGGTGCGGAAGCAGGCCTCATTCACGGCAACCCAGAATTCCGGAGAAGATGGCGCTCGACCAGGACACCAAGACCAAGATCATCGACGAGTACAAGGCCAAGGACGGCGACACCGGGTCGCCCGAGGTGCAGGTCGCGATGCTGACCAAGCGGATCGCCGACCTGACCGAGCACCTGAAGGTGCACAAGCACGACCACCACAGCCGGCGTGGCCTGCTGCTGCTGGTCGGCCGGCGCCGCCGCCTGCTCAACTACGTCCAGAAGAAGGACATCCAGCGCTACCGGTCGCTCATCGAACGCCTCGGTCTGCGCAGGTGACCCACACGGGGGAGTGGCCGTCCGGTCGCTCCCCCGACTTGCATCCCACGGACCCGCGCGGCCACCGGTCCTCGGTAGTGGTTCCCGAGCACAGCGATCCTCAGCTGGATCGGCTCTCGGGCGCTTCGATCGAAGACCGGCGTTGCAGATCGCCGGGTCCTCGACGAAGGAGTATTCGAACCACATGACAGACCAGAACGTTCTGGGCAACGAGTCTCGCACCGCCGTCATCGACAACGGGTCGTTCGGCACCCGCGAGATCACCTTCTCCACCGGCCGACTTGCCCGGCAGGCCGCCGGCTCGGTGGTCGTCCAGCTCGGCGACACCACCGTCCTGTCCGCGACCACGGCCAGCAAG
Organism: Actinoplanes sp.; assembly: GCA_035685405.1. GTDB lineage: Bacteria > Actinomycetota > Actinomycetes > Mycobacteriales > Micromonosporaceae > Actinoplanes. The sequence continues at coordinate 11,949 of DASSAL010000197.1, forward strand.
CAGCCGAAGGAGCACTTCGACTTCTTCCCGCTCACCGTGGACGTCGAGGAGCGGATGTACTCCGTCGGCCGCATCCCCGGCTCGTTCTTCCGCCGCGAGGGCCGGCCCAGCGAAGACGCCATCCTCACCTGCCGGCTGATCGACCGCCCGCTGCGCCCGTCGTTCACCAAGGGCCTGCGCAACGAGGTCCAGGTCGTGGAGACGATTCTCACGCTCGACCCGCAGCACCCGTACGACGTGGTGGCCATGAACGGCGCCTCGATGTCGACCAAGCTGTCCGGCCTGCCGTTCAGCGGCCCGGTCGGCTCGACCCGCATCGCGCACGTCGAGGGCCAGTGGGTCGCCTTTCCGACCCTCGAAGAGCTCGAGCGCGCCACCTTCGACATGGTGGTGGCCGGCCGGGTCACGGCTGACGGCGATGTCGCGATCATGATGGTCGAGGCCGAGGCCACCCCGCATGCGGTCAAGCTGATCCAGGCCGGCGCCACCGCGCCGACCGAGGAGATCGTGGCCGGTGGCTTGGAGGCTGCCAAGCCGGCCATCCGCGAGTTGTGCCGGGCGCAGAGCGAGCTGGCCGAGATCGCCGCGAAGCCGGTGACCGAGTTCCCGGTCTTCCTGGACTACCAGGACGACGTGCTGCAGGCCGTCACCGACCTGGTCCGCGACGAGACCGCCGAGGCGCTCAAGATCGCCGGCAAGGCCGAGCGCGAGGAGGCTCTGGACCGGATCAAAGCCAAGGCGCAGGAGTCGCTGGCGGCGCAGTTCGAGGGCCGTGAGAAGGAGATCAGCGCCGCGTTCCGGTCGCTGACCAAGGCCGAGGTGCGCCAGCGTGTGCTGCGCGACCAGGTCCGCATCGACGGCCGCGGGCCGCGGGACATCCGCCCGCTGACCGCCCAGGTGGGCGTGCTGCCCCGGGTGCACGGCTCGGCGCTGTTCGAGCGCGGCGAGACCCAGATCCTCGGCGTCACCACGCTCAACATGCTGCGCATGGAGCAGGCCCTGGACACCCTGTCGCCGGACAAGTCCAAGCGCTACATGCACAACTACAACTTCCCGCCGTTCTCCACCGGCGAGACCGGCCGGGTCGGCTCGCCGAAGCGCCGGGAGATCGGGCACGGCGCGCTGGCCGAGCGGGCCCTGGTGCCGGTGCTGCCGGCGCGCGAGGAGTTCCCGTACGCCATCCGCCAGGTCTCCGAGGCGCTGAGCTCGAACGGCTCCACCTCGATGGGCTCGGTCTGCGCCTCCACGCTGGCGCTGCTGTCGGCCGGTGTGCCGCTCAAGGCGCCGGTGGCCGGCATCGCCATGGGCCTGATCTCCGACGAGGTGGACGGCAAGACCCAGTACGTCGCGCTGACCGACATCCTGGGCGCCGAGGACGCGTTCGGCGACATGGACTTCAAGGTCGCCGGCACCAGCGAGTTCGTCACCGCGCTGCAGCTGGACACCAAGCTCGACGGCATCCCGTCGGACGTGCTGGCCGGTGCGCTGCAGCAGGCCCACGACGCCCGCGCCACCATCCTCGGGGTGATGGAGCAGGCGATCGCCGCCCCGGCCGAGATGTCCGAGTACGCCCCGCGGGTCACCTCGGTCAAGATCCCGGTCGACAAGATCGGCATGGTGATCGGGCCGAAGGGCCAGACCATCAACGCGATCCAGGACGAGACCGGCGCGGACATCTCGATCGAGGACGACGGCACCATCTACGTGGGCGCGACCAACGGCCCGGCCGCCGAGGCCGCGGTCGAGCGGATCAACGCGATCGCCAACCCGACGCTGCCCAAGATGGGCGACAAGTTCCTCGGCACGGTGGTGAAGACGGCCGCGTTCGGCGCGTTCATCTCGCTGCTGCCCGGCCGCGACGGCTTGCTGCACATCTCCAAGGTGGGCGACGGCAAGCGGGTGGAGAAGGTCGAGGACTACCTGAACGTCGGCGACAAGGTCGAGGTGCAGATCGCGGACATCGACCAGCGCGGGAAGATCTACCTGGACAAGGTCCGCCCGGAGGGCACCCCGGCGCCGGAGGCGTCGGGCGAGTCCCGCCCGCCGCGCGAGGACCGCGGTCCCCGCGACGACCGGGGCCCGCGCGAGGGTGGCGAGCCGCGCCGCCGGCGGTCCCGGTCCGGCGGTGACCGTGGTGACCGCGGGCCGCGCGAAGGCTGACATGCCAGCACCAGATCGCGGGCCGGCCGGCAGTCGGCCGGCCCGCGTCGTTACCCGCACCCTCCAGGACGGCGTCCGGGGGACCGTCCTGCCCAGCGGACTGCGGATCGTCACCGAGTCGATTCCCACCACCCGCAGCGCCGCGGTCGGCGTGTGGGTGAACGTCGGCTCCCGCGACGAGTCCCCGGCCATGTCCGGTGCCTCGCACTTCCTCGAGCACCTGCTGTTCAAGGGCACGCACCGGCGCACCGCGCTGGACATCTCGGCGGACATCGAGGCGGTCGGCGGCGAGACCAACGCCTTCACCACCAAGGAGTACACCTGCTACTACGCGCGGGTGCTGGACGCCGACCTGGCGCTGGCGGTGGACGTGCTGTGTGACGCGGTCGCCGACTCGCTCCTCGACCCGGCCGACGTGGAGACCGAACGCGGCGTCATCCTCGAAGAGATCGCCATGCACGAGGACGAGCCCGGCGACGAGGTGCACGACGTCTTCACCGAGGCGGTGTTCGGGCCGGGCACCCCGCTCGGCCGGCTGGTCTCCGGGACCGAAGAGTCCATCTCGCCGATGACCCGCAACCGGATCCACGGCTTCTACCGCCGCCGCTACACCGCGCCGCGGATCGTCATCGCCGCGGCCGGCAACCTCGACCACGCCACGGTGGTCCGGCTGGTCCGCCGGGCGCTCGCCGGCACCGCGCTGGACAGCGATCCGGCGGCGCCGGAGGGCAGGCGGGACCCGGGCCACCGGATCCGCGTCCGGACTGCGCAGACGCTGGTCCGCAACCGGGACACCGAGCAGGCCCACGTGGTGCTGGGCGGCACCGGGATCGGACGGCTGGACGAGCGCCGCTTCGCGTTGAGCGTGCTGAACAACGTGCTGGGCGGCGGCATGTCCAGCCGGTTGTTCCAGGAGATCCGGGAGAAGCGCGGCCTGGCCTACTCGGTCTACTCGTACAGCAGCCAGTACGCCGACGCCGGGGTGTGGGGCGTCTACGCCGGCTGCGCGCCGGGCAAGCTGGACGAGGTGCTGGAGCTGACCCGGGCGGAACTGGCCGCGGTGGCCGCCGGGGGCGTCACCCCCGAGGAGATCGCCCGGGGCAAGGGCATGGTGAAGGGCTCGTACGTCCTGGGCCTGGAGGACACCGGCTCGCGGATGAGCCGGCTGGCCAAGTCCGAGCTGCTCTACGACGACCTGATGACCGTGGACGAGTTGCTCGCCCGGGTCGACCAGGTCACCCTGGACGAGGTCAATGACCTGGCCCACGAGCTGCTGTCGGCGCCCATGTCGATGGCGGTGGTGGGCCCGTTCGACGAGTCGGCGTTTCCGGGACGGTAATGACCACCCTGCAGACCCCGCCGGCCGCACCGGCGCCGCCCACTCCGGATCAGCGCAGGCGCCGGATCATCGGCATGACGATCTGGGCGGTGGTGTTCGCGGTCGGCGTGTACTTCGTCGGCGTGCCCACCAGCGACCCGCTGATCGCGTTCGGCTGGCTCTGGCTGGCCACCATCGCCTGGCGCAACTGGCTGCCGTGGCGCGAACACCTGCGCTTCCTGCGGGACTGGCTGCCGATCGCGTTGCTGCTGATGCTCTACAACATCTCCCGCGGTTATGCCGACGGGTTGTTCCGGCCGCACGTGACCGAGCTGATCGACGCCGACCGGGCGCTGTTCGGCGGGCACATCCCGACCGTCTGGTTGCAGCAGCACCTGTACCAGCCCGGTGTGGTGCAGTGGTGGGAGGTCGTGGTCACCCTGGTCTACGTCTCGCACTTCCTCACCGTGCCGACCGTGGCCGTGGTGCTCTGGGTGCGGTCCCGGCCGCAGTGGGCGCGGTTCGTCCGCCGCTGGTTCACCTTGTGCGTGGCCGGACTGATCACCTACTTCCTCTATCCGGCGGCCCCGCCGTGGTGGGCGCGGGAGTACGGGTACCTGTCCGAACCGGTCGAGCGGATCTCCACGAACGGGTGGGATGCGGTCGGCCTGCACGGCGCCGGCAACACCCTCAACGCGCTCCAGGTGGAGGCGTCCAACCCGGTCGCGGCGATGCCGTCGCTGCACACCGCGTGGGCCATGATGGCGGTCGCCTTCTTCCTGCCGATGGTGGCGAAGCGCTGGTGGCCGCTGCTGCTGGCATATCCGCTGGCGATGACGTTCACGCTGGTCTACACCGGCGAGCACTACGTGATCGACGTGCTGGTCGGCTGGGCGTACGTCGGTGTGGTGTTCGTGGTGGTGGGTCTTGCGGAGCGGTGGTGGCGGCGCGCCCGGGGCGATGGGTTAAGTTGACGACGTGACAGACCAGGCTGAACCCATTCGTGTCGGTGTACTGGGCGCGCGGGGCCGCATGGGCCTCGAGGTGTGCAAGGCGGTCGACGCCGCCGACGACCTCGAGCTGGTCGCGATGATCGATCAGGGGGACTGGCTGTTCAACGCCTCCGACGCGGGCGCCCAGGTGCTCGTCGACTTCACCACGCCCGACGTGGTCATGGACAACCTGCACTGGGCCGTCGACCAGGGCATCAACATGGTGGTGGGCACCACCGGGTTCACCGAGCAGCGGCTCGACCGGGTTCGCAATTGGCTCACCCACCGGCCGGAGATCGGCGTGCTGATCGCGCCCAACTTCGGCATCGGCGCGGTGCTGATGATGCAGTTCGCGGCCCGCGCGGCCCGCTACTTCGAGTCGGTCGAGATCATCGAGCTGCACCACCCGCGCAAGCTCGACGCCCCCAGCGGCACGGCCGTGCACACCGCGCGGCTGATCGCCGGCGCGCGGGCCGAGGCCGGTCGCGGTCCGATGCCGGACGCCACCAAGGAGGAGATGTCCGGCGCGCGGGGCACCGACATCAACGGGGTACGGGTGCACTCGGTGCGAGCCGCCGGGCTGGTCGCCCACCAGGAGGTGCTGTTCGGCACCAGCGGCGAGACGCTGACCATCCGGCACGACTCGCTGGACCGGGCGTCCTTCATGCCGGGTGTGCTGCTCGCCGTGCGGTCCATCCTGCACCGCCCGGGCCTGACCGTCGGCCTGGACTCACTGCTCGACTGACCGGTCGCCGAGCTGCTCGACCGATATTCCGGCCGGCAGGCCGGTGATGCTGCCGTCCATGGCGACCGCCACCGGCCGCCCGCCGACGCGCAGCCCGTCCACCGCGATCGGGCGCAGCGGCCGGAGCCGCACCGTCCCGTTCGGCACGTCCGGGTCCAGGCCCAGCGACGCCTGCACCAGAAGCACCGCGGCGGCCGCCGACCAGGCCTGCGGCCGGCACGCCGCCGGGTACGGCATCGGCCGGCTCAGCTCGGTGCGGCCGAACCCGGCGTGCAGCTCCGGCATCCGGTAGTCGAACGCCTCGGCGGCCGCGAGCAGCTCGTCGATCAGGGTGGCTGCCGGGGCGTGGAAGCCGGCGCGGGCCAGCCCGGCCGCGACGATCGCGGTGTCGTGCGTCCACACCGACCCGCAGTGGTACGACAGCGGCGCGTACCCGTGGTCGGCGGTGGACATGGTGCGCAGGCCGTACCCGCCGGACATGGTGTCACCGGCCAGCGCGGCGGCCACCGCCGACTCCTCGTCCGCGGAGAGCAGCCCGGTGCCGAGCAGGTGACCGATGTTGCTGGTCAGCGAGTCCACCGGACGCTTGTCCCGGTCGAGGGCCAGCGCCGGGTGGCCGGCCGGCACCCAGAACCGGGCCCGGAACCGGTCGGCCAGCGCCGACGCGTACGCCCGCCATCGGTCACCGCCGGGCCGGCCGAACGCGTCCAGCAGCGCCGCGCCGTCCATCGCCGCGCGGTACGCGTACCCCTGCACCTCGGCCAGCGCGATCGGCGGCTCGGCCGGCCGGCCGCGGGCGTCCCGCACCGCGTCGCCGGAGTCCTTCCAGCCCTGATGGGCCAGCCCGTGCCCGCTGGTGTCGAGGTACTCGACGAAACCGTCGCCGTCCGGGTCGGCGTGGCCGGCGAGCCAGCCCAGCGCGGCCTCCAGGTGCGGCAGCAGCGCCGCCACCTCGGCGTCCGGATGGCCCCAGCGCCAGGCGTCGTGCAGCAGGCTGATCCACAGCAGGGTGGCGTCGATGGTGCCGTAGTACAGGGCCGGCAGCCGCAGGCCCTCGTGCCGCACCACGAACTCGTCGCGGCGCAGCTCGTGCAGGATCTTGCCGGGCGCCTCTCCGGTGACCCGGTCCACCCGGGTGCCCTGGCGGCGGGCCAGTACCCGGAGCGTGCCGGCGGCCAGGTCGGTGCCGGCCGGCAGCAGCATCCGCGCCGCCCAGAGGCTGTCCCGGCCGAACAGCGTGAGGAACCACGGCACCCCGGCGCCGAGGAACGTGTCCTGGTGCCCGTCGGTCAGCCGCAGCGTCGCCAGGTCGGCCAGCGAGCGGTCCACCAGCCGGGCGAACCGGTGGTCGCCGGCCCGGACGGTGAGCCGGGACCACTCCGGCTCACCGGTCGCCGGCGGGTGCACCACCGCACCGGTGTCGGTCACCCCCAGTTCCCAGTGCACGACCACGCGGCCCCGCGGGGCGAGCGCGGTCTCCCACCGCAACCGGCCCGCCGATCCGCTGCCGACGCCGCCGCCGGAGGCGGCGACGACAACCGACACGGCACCCCTGGACCAGCCGAGCCGGTCGCCGGACCGCTCGGCCGCCAGCGGCTCGCTCGTGCCGCCGGACCGCACCGTCTCGAGCTCGGCAAGGTCGGCCGCCACGTCCACGGTGACGGTGGCGGACACCGGCCGGTCGGCGGTCGAAACCACCTCGATCTCCTCGATCAGCGCGCCGGGCCGCAGATGCCGGTGGCGTTTCAGGTGCATCGTCCCGCCGGCCACGGAGACGAACGAGGTGTGCGGGCCGTCAGCGGCGTACCCGATCGGTTCCGGCTCGCGGCCGTCCACCCGCAGCACCGCCTCGGAGAGCACCCGGGCGTCCGCGTGGAACACGCCCTGAACGCCGCGGGCCCGGATCTGCCCGTCCGCACCGGACAGCGCCGAGGTCGGTGCCGCCACGGTCGCCACCAGGTCGTGCACCAGAGGTTGCCGGCTCACCACGCGCACTCCGTCCGTTGACCGCGCGGCCTAGGGTCGCGCCATGCCTACGATTCTGGTCTCCGCCGACATGGAAGGCGTCTCGAGCATCGTCCACCCCACCGAGACCAACCCCGATCGGTACGACTACGAGCGCGGCCGGGCCCTGATGACCGCCGAGGTGAACGCCGTCGTGGCCGGGGTACTGGACGCCGAGCCCGCGGCCGAGGTGCTGGTGGCGGACGCGCACGGGCCGTTCCGCAACGTGCTGCCGGAGGAGCTGGACGCGCGGGCGCTGCTGGTCCGGGGACGGCCGCGCCGGTACGGGATGATGGCGGGTCTCGCTGACGGCGTGGACGCCGTGCTGTTCGTCGGCTACCACGCCCGGGCGGGTGCCGGGCCGGCGGTGCTCGCGCACACCAAGAGCGATGCGGTGCTGGGCGTACGCCTCAACGGCCGGCCGGTCGGCGAGATCGGCCTGAACACCGCGCTGGCCGGACACCACGGCGCACCGGTGGTGCTGCTCAGCGGCGATGACGCGGCCTGCGCCGAGATGCGTGAGCTGGTGCCGGAGGCGACCACGGTGGCGGTGAAGCGGGCGCTCGGTCAGGCGGCCGCGGTTGCACTGCACCCGGCGGTCGCCCGCGAGCGCCTCCGCGAGGCCGCCGCGGCGGCGATCGGGACGCGGGCGCAGGTGGCACCGATGCCGACCACTCGGCCGGTGACCGTGGAGGTTGATCTCTACAGCTCGTCGACCGTGGACTCGGCGACCCTGATTCCCGGCGTCGAGCGTGCCACCGGGGCGCGCACCGTGGTGTTCCGCGGCCGGGACGTCGCGGAGGCCTACGACGTGGTGCAGCTGCTGGTGCTGCTCGGTGAGGTCAAGCCGGGCTGACACCGATCGTGGCCTCAGCCGAGGGCGACGTGGAAGCGCACTTGGGGCACCAGCATGTCGTCGACGTCCAGCGCCCGGGTGGCGCCGTCGAACTCCCAGCCGGTCGAGGTGAGGAACTTCTTCATCGCGGCGTCCGCGTCGTACGCCCAGGCCACCGCACCGGCGAAATCGTCCTCGCGCCACAGGTCCACGGTGGCCGCCAGCAGCCGGCTGCCGTGGCCGCGCCGGCCCCACCGTGGCTCGACCAGCAGGTCGGTGACCGCCGCGATGTCCGCGGCCAGCGGCGGCTCCTCGGGCGCCAGCGCCTGCTCGTCGGCCGGACCGGCGGCCGCGAACCCGACCGTCGTGGTGCTGGACTCACCCTGCTCGACCGCGATCAGCACCCGGTGCCGTGCCGACGGGGCACCGGTGATCGCTTCGGTCCAGCCGCGCTCCAGATATGCCTGGTCGACGTTGGCCAGCACGTGCGCCGGGAACAGCCGCCGGTACGCGGTGCGCCAGGTGACCAACTGGATGCGGGCGATCTCCCCGGCGTCCTCCGGACGGGCGGGACGGACGTAGCCGAGTGCCATGGGAGGCAGCCTACCGACGCGGAAAATGTCGTACCCGTCGTCTACGGTCGTGCGCGATGGAGACGCTCTCGCTCGCGCAGGCCCGCCGCATCACGCTGGCCGCGCAGGGGTTCACCGACGCCGCACCCGGTGGCACCGACCTGCGCCACCTGCGCCGGGTGCTGCGCCGGCTGCACCTGATCCAGATGGATTCGGTGAACGTGCTGCAGCGTGCCCACTTCATGCCGCTCTACAGCCGGCTCGGGCCATATCCGACCGGGCTGGTCGAGCGGGCCGCCTACCGCAACCCCCGGGAGCTGTTCGAGTTCTGGGGCCACGAGGCGTCGCTGATCCGGGTCGACCTGCAGCCGCTGTTCCGCTGGCGGATGGCCCGGGCGCGCGACTTCGCCTGGGGCAACATGATCCGGATCGCGACCGAGCAGCCGGGCCTGATCGCATGGGTGCTCGACGAGGTCCGCGAACGCGGGCCGATCACCGCCGCCGAGATCGAACACGACGCGCCACGCAGCACGGACAACTGGGGCTGGAACTGGTCGGTGGTGAAACAGGCGCTGGAGTGGCTGTTCTACACCGGCCAGGTGACCGCCGCCGACCGCACCACGTCGTTCGCCCGGCGGTACGACCTGACCGAGCGGGTGCTGCCCCGGGCGGTGCTGGACGCGCCCACCCCGGCGTACGAGGACGCGATCCGGGCCCTGGTGGCGCTGTCCGCCCGCGCGCTGGGCGTGGCCGCCGAGACGGAGCTGCGCGACTACTTCCGGTTGCCGGTGGCCGGGTTCAAGCAGGCGGTGGCCGAGCTGGTGGACGACCGGGTGCTCCAGCCGGTCACCGTGCCGGGCTGGAAGCAGCCGGCCTATCTGCACCACCAGGCGAAGCTGCCCCGTTGGGTGCGCGCGGCCACCCTGGTCAGCCCGTTCGACCCGCTGATCTGGGAGCGATCCCGCACCGAGCGGCTGTTCGACATGTCCTACCGGATCGAGATCTACGTACCGGCCGCGCAGCGGCGGTACGGGTATTACGTGCTGCCGTTCCTGCTCGGCGACCGGTTCGCCGCCCGGGTCGACCTCAAGGCCGACCGCAAGGCCGGCGTGCTGCAGATCCCGGCGGCCTGGATCGAGCCGGCCGCCGACCGGGAGGAGACCTCGGTGGCGCTGGCCGCCGAGCTGGCCCGGCTGGCCGGGTGGCTGGGGCTGACCGAGATCGCCCCACCGGATCGCGGCGACCTGGCCGAGCCGCTGGCGGCCGCCCTGAAGGCGGGCAGCGGCGGTGTACCGTGGCCGGCATGACCAGCGCGCCCCCGCAGCCCGACCGGTTCGGCGCGCCGGTTCCGCAGCCGGACGAATCCGGCGGGCCGGTTCCGCAGCCCTACGGGCCGCACCCGTACGGCTATGCGGTGGTCCGGCAGGACCGGTTCACCCGGTTCGTGCACAAGATCTGGTACGGCTCGCCGGTCTGGGCCGCCCCCGCCGCGCTGCTGGTCTGCATGGCCGGCGCGGTGGCGTACACCGAGGTGACCCACCCGACCGAGGCGGCCGCCGGGGACGCACCGACCTGCCTGCTCAAATACACGACCGGGTTCGTCTGTCCGGGCTGCGGCGGCACCCGCGCGGCGTGGTACCTGCTGCACGGTGACCTCCCGGCCGCCGCCCGGCACCACGCCGTGTTCGTGTTCGCGGTGCCGTTCCTGCTGTATCTCTACGTGGCCTGGGCGGCCAAGCGGATGTTCGGCTGGAACGTGCCCCAGCTGCGCCTGAGCCCCAAGGTGATCGGCTGGGTGCTGGCCGCCTGGGGCCTGTGGTCCGTGGCACGAAACCTGCCCTGGGCGCCGTTCACCTCGTTCTACGTGTGAGCCCACGACCGAGGAGACCGCATGGCCGTCGACACGCAGTACGAGGACCTGCTGCGCCGGGTGCTGGAGACCGGGGTCGCCAAGGACGACCGCACCGGCACCGGGACGATCAGCCGGTTCGGTGAGCGGCTGCGGTACGACCTGACCGAGGAATTCCCGCTGATCACCACCAAGCGGGTGCATTTCAAGTCGGTCGCCGTCGAGCTGCTCTGGTTCCTGCGTGGCGACAGCAACACCGCCTATCTGCGGGAGAACGGCGTAACGATCTGGGACGAGTGGGCCGACGAGAACGGCGACCTCGGCCCGGTGTACGGATACCAGTGGCGCACCTGGCCTACGCCGGACGGCGGCAGCATCGACCAGATCACCAACCTGCTGCACACGCTGCGCACCAACCCGGACTCGCGCCGGATGATCGTCTCCGCTTGGAACGTGGCCGACCTGCCGCGGATGGCGTTGGAGCCGTGCCACGCGCTGTTCCAGTTCTACGTGGCCCAGGGCCGGCTGTCCTGCCAGCTCTACCAGCGCAGCGCCGACCTGTTCCTGGGCGTGCCGTTCAACATCGCCAGTTACGCCCTGCTCACCCGGATGATCGCCGACCAGGTCGGGCTGCAGCCGGGCGAGTTCATCTGGGTCGGCGGTGACTGCCACATCTACCGGAACCACCTCGACCAGGTCCGCGAGCAGCTGACCCGGGCGGCGTACCCGTTCCCGCGGCTGGAGATCGCGCCGGCCGACACGCTGTTCGACTACACGTACGACCATTTCAAGCTGCTCGATTACCAGCACCACCCGGCCTTGCGCGCCCCCGTCGCGGTATGACCGACCGCACCGGAGGATGCGCGGCGGACACGAAGGGCCAGGAGGGGATGCCGGAGATGGGCCGGGTATGACGGTTCACCTGATCTGGGCCGAAGCCCGCCACCGGGTGATCGGCGCGCACGGCGGCATCCCGTGGCACGTGCCCGGCGAGCAGGCCCTGTTCAAGCAGCGCACGATCGGCACGACCGTGGTGATGGGCCGGGCCACCTGGGATTCCCTGCCCCGGCGCCCGCTGCCCGGCCGGCGCAACGTGGTGCTGACCCGCGATCCCGCCTGGCGCGCCGACGGCGCCGAGCGGGCGGGGTCGGTCGAGGAGGTCCTGGAGCGGTACGACGACGTCTGGGTGATCGGCGGGGCCGCCGTCTATGCGGCCTTTCTTCGGTATGCCGACCACGTCGTGCGCACCGAGATCGATCTTGAGGTGGTGGGCGACACCTTCGCACCCGAGCTGGGATCCGAGTGGCGTGCGGCGACCGAGACGGCATGGCGGACCGCGGCCAACGGTGTGAAGTACCGGGTCGTCGATTACCGGCGCGGAAATCCGTGACGGCCGTCCGATAAGTTGGGGGCATGACGCAGGACCCGCGGCCCTTCGGACGGCTGCTGACGGCCATGATGACCCCGTTCGCCCCGGACGGCTCTCTGGATGTCGACGGCGCCCAGCAGCTGGCCGCATACCTGGTCGACGTGCAGCGCAACGACGCGCTGGTGATCAGCGGGACCGGCGGTGAGTCGCCGACCACCACGGACGCCGAGAAGGAGACGTTGCTGCGCGCGGTGGCCGAGGCGGTGGGCGACCGGGCCCGGATCGTGGCCGGGGTGGGCACCAACAACACCGCCCACACCATCGAGCTGGCCCGCGCCGCCGAGAAGGCCGGCGCGCACGGTCTGCTGGTGGTCACGCCGTACTACAACAAGCCGCCGCAGGCCGGCCTGGCGAAGCACTTCACCACCGTCGCCGACACCACCGGGCTGCCGGTCATGCTCTACGACATCCCGCACCGGTCCGGCATCCCGATCGCCACCGAGACGCTGCTCCGGGTGGCCGAGCATCCGAACATCGTCGCGGTCAAGGACGCCAAGGGTGACCTGGCCGCCACCTCTGCGGTGCTGGCCCGCACCGACCTCGCGTTCTATTCCGGTGAGGACGCGGCCACGCTGCCCTGGCTGTCCATCGGGGCGGTCGGCGTGGTGGGCACCTCGACGCACTTCACCGGGCCGATCACCAAGGACATGATCCTGGCGTACGAGACTGGCGACGTGGCCCGGGCGCTGGAGCTGCATCGCAAGGCATTGCCGCTGTTCACCGGCATCTTCCGGGCTCCCGGCACCATCCTGGTGAAGGCCGGCCTGCGCGCTCTCGGCCTGCCCGGCGGCGGGGTGCGGCTGCCCCTGGTCGACGCCACCCCGGAACAACTGGACCAACTGCGCAAGGACGCCGCTGCCTGCGGCATCGTCCTCTGACACACGACAGGCAGAAAGAAATACATGAGTCAAGCTCACGCAGAGCTGGAGCCACCACCGCCCCTGCCGGACGGCGCCCTGCGCGTCACACCGCTGGGCGGCCTCGGCGCCATCGGCCGCAACATGACGGTCTTCGAGTTCGACGGCAAGCTGCTGATCGTCGACTGCGGGGTGCTCTTCCCCGACGTCGAGCAGCCCGGCGTCGACCTGATCCTGCCGGACTTCGCGCCGATCCTGGACCGGCTGGACGACGTGCAGGCGATCGTGCTCACCCACGGGCACGAGGACCACATCGGCGCGGTGCCGTACCTGCTCGCCCACAAGCCGGACATCCCGTTGGTCGGCTCGGAGTTCACCCTGGCGCTGGTCGAGGCGAAGCTGGCCGAGCGCCGGCTGGATCCGTACACGCTGACCGTCAAGGAAGGCGGGCGGGAGCGGCTCGGCCCGTTCGAGTGCGAGTTCTTCGCGGTCAACCACTCCATCCCGGACGCGCTGGCGGTGGCCGTGCGTACCCCGGCGGGTCTGGTCCTGCACACCGGCGACTTCAAGATGGACCAGGTGCCGCTGGACGGCCGGATCACCGACCTGGCCGGCTTCGCCCGGCTCGGCGGCGAGGGCATCGACCTGTTGCTCAGCGACTCCACCAACGCCGAGATCCCGGGCTTCGTCACCCCGGAACGCGACATCGGCCCGGTGCTCGGCGCGATCTTCGGCAAGGCGAAGGGCCGGATCATCGTGGCCAGCTTCGCCTCGCACGTGCACCGGGTGCAGCAGGTGATGGACGCGGCGTTCGAGTTCGACCGCAAGGTGGCGCTGATCGGCCGGTCCATGGTCCGCAACATGGGCATCGCCCGCGATCTCGGATTGCTGCGCATCCCGGAAACGTTGCTGGTGTCGCTGGACGAGGCCACCGCGCTGCCGTCGGACGAGATCGTGTTCATGTCCACCGGTTCGCAGGGCGAGCCGATGAGCGCGCTGGGCCGGATGTCCACCGGCGACCACCGGCACATCACCATCGCGCCCGGCGACACCGTGGTGCTGGCCAGCTCGCTGGTGCCGGGCAACGAGACCTCGGTGTACCGGGTGATCAACCAGCTGGCCCGGGCCGGTGCCACCGTGGTGCACAAGGACACCGCCAAGGTGCACGTCTCCGGCCACGCGCCGGCCGGCGAGCTGCTCTACCTGCTGAACGTCACCCGGCCCAGCAACCTGATGCCGGTGCACGGCGAGTGGCGGCACTTGCGCGCGCACGCCCAGCTCGGCATCGAGTCCGGGGTGCCGCCGGAGAACGTGGTGCTCTGCGAGGACGGCGACGTGGTCGACCTGGTCGAGGGGCACGCCCGGCACGTCGGCCGGGTGAAGAGCCGGTACGTGTACGTGGACGGCCTGGCCGTGGGCGACGTCAGCGAGAGCCTGCTCACCGAGCGCCGGATCCTCGGCGACGGCGGTTTCATCTCGGCCACCGTGGTGATCGACTCGGTCACCGGCAAGGTGGTCGGCGAGCCGAGCGTCTCCGCCAAGGGCTTCTCCGAGGACCCGGACGCATTCAACCCGGTGATCCCGCTGCTGACCGCGGCGCTGGACCGGTCGGCCGAGGACGGCATCACCGATCCGCACCAGTTGCAGCAGGTGGTCCGCCGTACGGTGGGTCGCTGGGTGAACGATGCGTATCGACGCAGGCCGATGATCGTACCGACCGTGGTGGAAGTCTGAAGCTCCGCTTAAGTCCTGAACCGTTGTCGATCGCGTTGCGTACACCCGGGCACGGCGCCGCCCCCACGGCGCCTGTGTCGAGAGGGGTTGTCGAGTATGCAGCGCAGACGGATCGCCATAGCGGCGGTGGCGGTGGCCGCCACGTCAGCGGCGGTGGCCTTCACTCTGCCTTCGGTGGCGGGCACCGGCCCGTCCCGCGGCGCGGTCCAGCGGGCCGCCGGTGACGACGTCGCCCCCCAGCTGCTCGCGGCGATGCGGCGGGACCTCGGCGTGGACGCCGGTCAGGCGCGCGTCCGTCTGCAGCGTGCGGAATGGGCCAGCCGGGTCTCGTCCACCCTGGCCGCCCGGACCGCTGGGAACTTCGGTGGCGCGTGGCTGGCCGACGACGGCACCACGCTGAAGGTCGCGGTGACCGACTCCGACGCCGCCGAGCAGGTCGTGGCGGCCGGTGCCCGGCCGGTCCTGGTGGAGCGCAGCGAGCAGACGCTGGACCAGGCCAAGGAGCGGCTGGACGCGGCCCGCTCGCTGGCCGGCGACCTGACCGGCTGGTACGTCGACGTGGCCAGCAACAAGGTGGTCGTGGTCGCCCAGCCCGGCGACGCCGCGGACGCCTGGGAGTTCGCCGCGGACGCCGGGCTGGACTCCGACGCCGTGGCGGTGCGGACCGCCGAACGGCCCCGGCCGCTGATCGACATCCGGGGCGCCGACCCGTACATCATCAACGGCACCGCCCGCTGCTCGATCGGGTTCTCGGTGCAGGGCGGCTTCGTCACCGCCGGGCACTGCGGGCGGGTCGGCGCGCGTACCGCGAACACCAACGGCGTCGCGCAGGGCACCGTCCAGGCGTCGGTGTTCCCGGGCAGCGCGGACATGGGCTTCGTCGCCACCAACGCGAACTTCACCCCGCGCCCGGTGGTCAACGATTTCGAGGGCAACGAGCTGCCGGTGGCCGGCAACACCGAGGCGCCGGTGGGCGCGGCGATCTGCCGGTCCGGGTCCACCACCGGAACCCGCTGCGGCGTGGTCCAGGCGAAGAACCAGACGGTGAACTACCCCGAGGGTGCGGTCACCGGCCTGACCCGGACCAACGTGTGCGCCGAGGGCGGCGACTCCGGCGGCCCGTGGCTCTCCGGTGACCAGGCGCAGGGCGTCACCTCCGGCGGGTCCGGGAACTGCACGACCGGCGGCATCACCTTCTTCCAGCCGTTGAACGAGGTCCTCGCGGTCAACAACCTCACCCTGGTCACCACCGGTGGTCAGGCGCCGCCGCCGGCGGAGGAAGAACAGCCGCCGCCGACCACCGCGCCGCCGGCCGCCTCGGCCTGCGCCGACCTGCCGATCCAGCGCGAGGGTGCGCTGTCCGGGGCCGGCCGGGCGCAGATCCAGCCGAACGGCGCTGCCTTCCGGGCCGGTGCCGGCCAGCAGACCGCCTGCCTGGACGCGCCGGACGGCGCCGACTTCGACCTGATCCTGCAGCGGCTCACCCTGCGCGGCTTCCGGACCGTCGCGGAAGGCACCGGTGACGGCGACCGGCAGCTGACCTTCACCGGCCGGGCCGGCACCTACCGGTACGCGATCATCTCGCGCAGCGGCAGCGGCGACTACACGCTGGGCTTCTCCGTCCCGTAACCCCTGATCCGCGCTGCCCCGTGCCGGTCCTCCTCCGTCCGGCACGGGGCAGCGCCGTCTCCGTACCCTGGAGGGGTGGGTTATCGCCTCCTCGCCTACGCCGCCGCCGGGGCGCACTTCGCGTTCCTGGCCTTCAGCGTGTTCGGCGGCTTCCTGGCCTGGCGCTGGCCCCGGCTGATCTGGGTCCAGGCGGCCGGCGCCGCGTGGATGGTGCTGGTGGCGGTCGCCGACCTGGGCTGCCCGCTGACCTGGATCGAAGACCGGGCCCGCGAGCGCGCGGCCATGGCGCCGATACCGGGCGGGTTCATCGACAACTACGTCGAAGGCGTCTTCTACCCGGCCGGACACCAGCTCACCGCCGCCGCCGTGGCCGGTACGGTGGTGCTGATCTCCTGGCTCGGCTTCGCCCGGCGGCGACAGTTCGAGAGAGCCCGATCGGTGAGCCGCCACTGAGGACGGGCGCCGCACCGATACGGTGTTCGCATGGCGGGCCGCACTCCTCCGGCGAGCCGGGGCCGCACCGCGTCCACGACGCGCGGCGCCGGGTCGACGCGTGCCCGCAGATCCCCGTCGGCCCGGCGGTCGGCGCGCCGGTCCGGTGTCGGTTCGGTGGTGGCCGGCGGCATCGGCCGCGGGGTCGGCGCGCTGTGGATGGGCCTGGCGCACAGCGTCGGCTGGGTGGCCCGGGGTGTCGGCCGGCAGGCGGCCACCGCCAAGGAGATCGATCCGGAGCACCGTCGCGACGGCGCCGGACTGCTCATGCTCGGCTTGGCCATCCTGGTCGGGGTGGCGGTCTGGGTGGGCAGCGCCGGCCCGGTCGGCACCTGGATCGCCGACGCGGTCCGGCTGTTCTTCGGCGGGCTCGCCGTGCTGCTGCCGTTGCTGCTGCTCTACGGGGCGGTCCGGCTGATGCGCAAGCCGGCCGATCCGGAACACCGCGGCCGGACGGTGGTCGGCTGGACGGCGATCATCATCGCCACGGCGAGCCTGCTGCACGTGGCCCAGCAGCCGGTCGACGACGTCGAGATGACCACCTCGGGCGGCCTGATCGGGTATGGCGTCGGCGCCCTGCTGGAACGCGCGGTCACCGCGTGGGTCGCCGTACCGCTGCTGGTCCTGCTCCTGCTCTTCGGCCTGCTGGTGATCACCGCGACGCCGATCAACAAGATCCCCGAGCGCCTGATGCTGCTGGGCGACGTGCTGCTCGGCCGGTCCACCGCCCGGGCGCCGCTGCCGCCGCCTCCACTCGGCGAGGAGTTCACTCCGGACGACGACGAGGAGGAGGAGCCGGTCCAGATCCGCCGGCCGGCCCGGCGCCGCCAGGGCAGTCTGGCCGCCGACGACGAGGACACGATCGTCCACGACACGGTCCTGCTGCCCAAGGCGCGCAAGGCGCCGCCGGAGCCGCCCGAGCACTCGCCGCTGCCCACCCGCGCCGAGCAGCTCGACATCTCCGCGGTGCCGGGCGACTACCGGCTGCCCCCGCCGACCCTGCTCGGCAAGGGCACCGCGCCGAAGACCCGCAGCCGCGCCAACGACGAGGTGATGAACGCGCTCACCGGCGTGTTCGACCAGTTCAACATCGACGCCCAGGTGGTCGGCTTCACCCGCGGCCCGACCGTGACCCGGTACGAGGTCGAGGTCGGCCCGGGTGTCAAGGTGGAGCGGATCACCCAGCTGTCCCGCAACATCGCGTACTCGGTGAAGAGCCCGGACGTCCGCATCCTCAGCCCGATCCCGGGCAAGAGCGCGGTCGGCGTGGAGATCCCGAACACCGACCCGGAGAACGTCTCGCTCGGCGACGTGCTTCGCTCCCGGGCGGCCACCGCCGACCACCACCCGATGCTGGCCGCGCTGGGCAAGGACATCGAGGGCGGGTTCGTGGTGGCGAACCTGGCCAAGATGCCGCACATCCTGATCGCCGGCGCCACCGGCGCGGGCAAGAGCTCCTGCCTGAACTCGCTGCTGGTGTCGATTCTGACCCGGGCCACCCCGGACGAGGTGCGGCTGCTGCTGGTCGACCCCAAGCGCGTCGAGATGACCGCGTACGAGGGCATCCCGCACCTGGTGACGCCGATCGTGACCAACCCGAAGAAGGCGGCCGACGCCCTCGAATGGGTGGTCCGCGAGATGGACATGCGGTACGACGACCTGGCCGCCAACGGGGTACGCCACATCGACGACTTCAACCGCAAGGTCCGCAACGGCGAGATCACCGCGCCGCCGGGCAGCGAGCGGGTCATGAAGCCGTACCCCTATCTGCTGGTCATCGTCGACGAGCTGGCCGACCTGATGATGGTCGCGCCGCGCGACGTGGAGGACTCGGTGGTCCGGATCACCCAGCTTGCCCGGGCGGCCGGCATCCACCTGGTGCTCGCCACCCAGCGGCCGTCGGTGGACGTGGTGACCGGCCTGATCAAGGCCAACGTGCCGTCCCGCCTGGCGTTCGCCACCAGCTCGCTGGCCGACTCGCGGGTCATCCTCGACCAGCCGGGCGCCGAGAAGCTGCTGGGCCGCGGCGACGGCCTGTACCTGCCGATGGGCGCCTCCAAGCCGATCCGCATCCAGGGCGCGTGGGTCGACGAGAAGGAGATCCACGCGGTCGTCAAGTTCTGCAAGGACCAGCGGCAGCCGGAGTTCCGGCCGGACGTCACCGAACCGCCGCCGGGCAAGAAGAAGGAGATCGACGAGGAGATCGGCGAGGACCTGCAGCTGCTGGTGCAGGCCATCGAGCTGGTCGTCACGTCCCAGTTCGGCTCCACCTCGATGCTGCAGCGCAAGCTCCGCGTCGGCTTCGCCAAGGCGGGCCGGCTGATGGATCTGATGGAGACCCGCGGCATCGTCGGGCCGTCCGAGGGGTCCAAGGCGCGCGACGTGCTGGTCAAGCCGGACGAACTCGAGGAGACCCTGGCACAGCTCCGCACCGACTGACGCCGGTAGCCTTGGCGAGGTGTCCGTGCCTGAATCCCGCCGCGTTGCCCTGTTGACCCTCGGCTGTGCCCGTAACGAGGTGGACTCCGAGGAGCTGGCGGCCCGGCTGGACGCCGGTGGGTGGCAGGTCAGCACCGACGCCGAGGGCGCCGACGTGGTGGTGGTGAACACCTGCGGCTTCGTCGAGAAGGCCAAGCAGGACTCGATTGAGACGCTGCTGGCCGCGGCCGACACCGGCGCCAAGGTGGTCGCCGCCGGGTGCATGGCCGAGCGGTACGGCCGTGAGCTGGCCGAGTCGCTGCCCGAGGCGCAGGCGGTGCTCGGCTTCGACGACTACACCGACATCGCCGCCCGGCTGGACGGCGTGCTGGCCGGTCAGCGGCTCGACGCGCACGTTCCGCGGGACCGCCGGGAACTGCTGCCGCTCACCCCGGTCCAGCGGCCGGCCGCCCCGGTGGTGGTGCCCGGGCACGCCATCGTCGACGCACACACCCCGGCCCACCTGCGGCCGGTGCTGCGTCGCCGGCTGGCCACCGGACCGGTGGCCTCGCTGAAGCTGGCCAGCGGCTGCGACCGGCGCTGCGCGTTCTGTGCCATCCCGGCGTTCCGCGGCGCGTTCGTCTCCCGCCACCCGCAGGAGCTGCTCGCCGAGGCGGAGTGGCTGGCCGGCACCGGGGTCCGCGAGCTGGTGCTGGTCAGCGAGAACAGCACGTCCTACGGCAAGGACCTGGGCGATCCGCGGGCACTGGAGAAGCTGCTGCCGCAACTGGCCGCCGTACCGGGCATCGTCCGGGTGCGGGCCAGCTATCTGCAGCCCGCCGAGACCCGGCCCGGCCTGATCGAGGCGATCGCCACCACCCCCGGCGTGGCCGCCTACTTCGACCTCTCGTTCCAGCACGCCAGCGAGCCGGTGCTGCGCCGGATGCGCCGGTTCGGCTCCACCGAGAAGTTCCTGAACCTGCTGGACTCGGCCCGCCAGCTGGCTCCGGAGGCCGGTGCCCGCAGCAACTTCATCGTCGGCTTCCCGGGCGAGACCCGGGCCGACCTGGACGAGCTGGTCCGCTTCCTGACCGCCGCCCGGCTGGACGCGGTCGGCGTGTTCGACTACAGCGACGAGGACGGCACCGAGGCCGCGGGCATGTCCGGCAAAGTGCGCCGGGACACCGTCAAGCGGCGGTACGACCGGATCAGCGCACTCGCCGACGAGCTGTGCGCGCAGCGGGCCGAGGACCGGATGGGCTCGACCGTCGACGTGCTGATCGATTCGGTGACCGGTGGTGAGGTCGAGGGCCGGGCCGCCCACCAGGCGCCCGAGGTGGACGGCTCCACCACGCTGGCCGGCGGCGATCTGGCCGGACTGCGGCCGGGCGACCTGGTCCGTGCCAAGGTCGTCGCCACCGAGGGCGTGGACCTGGTGGCCGAACCGGTCGAGATGATGTCGCCGGCGGCGGTTCCCGCGCCGTGAGCGACGAGCCGGCACCGGTTCCCGCGGCTCGGGTGGTGCCGCTGCTCAATCCGGCGAACGTGCTGACCGGAGTGCGCATCGTCCTGGTACCGGTCTTTCTCGGGATGGTCATCGTCTCGGGGATGAGCTCGCCCGGCTGGCGGATGGCCGCCTGCGTCGCGTTCTGCGTGGCCTCGGCCACCGACTTCGTCGACGGCTGGATCGCCCGGCGTTATCAGCTGGTCACCTCGTTCGGTAAGGTGGCCGACCCGATCGCGGACAAGGCGCTGACCGGTGCGGCGCTGGTAGTGCTGTCCGCGTACGGCTATCTGCCGTGGTGGGTGACCGGCCTGATCCTGCTGCGCGAGTGGGGCGTGACGGCGCTGCGGATATGGGTGATCCGGTACGGGATCATCCCGGCCAGCCGGGGCGGCAAGCTCAAGACCGCCCTGCAGATCGCCGCCATCGCGTGGTACCTGTGGCCGGTGCCGTCCCCGTGGGATTCGATCGGCCCCTGGTTGATCGGCGCCGCGCTGGCCGTCACCGTGGTGACCGGGGCGGACTACCTGATCCAAGCGATACGCCTGCGGCGGGCTCACTAGAGTGACCGGCATGGAGATTCAGGTCGCCGCCGCGGCGGCGGTGCATGCGCTGGTGGAGCGCCGGGAGACCCTCGCCACGGCGGAGTCGCTGACCGGCGGCCTGGTCGCCGCCACCGTGGTGGAGATCCCCGGGGTGAGCGCGGTGTACCGCGGCGGGCTGGTGGTCTACGCCACCGACCTCAAGCACTCGCTCGCCGGCGTACCCGAGCAGTTGCTCGCCGACCGCGGTCCGGTGGACCCGGACGTGGCCGGCGACCTGGCGGCCGGCGCCCGGGAGCGGTGCGGCGCCGACTGGGGGCTGGCCACCACCGGTGTCGCCGGTCCGGAGCCGCAGGACGGCGTACCGGTCGGGCTGGTCTACGTGGCGGTCGCCGGGCCGGCCGGCCGCGCCGTCCGGGAGCTGCGGCTGGACGGCAACCGCGACCACGTGCGCACGGCCAGCGGGACGGCGGTGCTCAACCTCCTGGTCGACGAGCTGCGTAAAGCGCCCGCCCCGGCCTGACGGTATCCGTGCGGCGCGCAACGCGGAATTCGGCGGGGCGGGATGTCGGTGTCGCCGGCACCGGGTACCGTTGCGGGAAGCCTTCGGCGGATGTCCGGGGGCCCTCGCCGCAGGAGGAGGTGCCATGGTCCTGCTACGCCGGGTTATCGGTGACGCACTTCGGGCGCGCCGGCAGGGACAGCACCGCACGCTGCGCGAAGTCTCGACCGCCGCGAACGTCAGTCTGGGTTATTTGTCCGAGATCGAACGCGGCCAGAAGGAAGCGTCCAGTGAGCTGCTCGCCGCGATCTGCGACGCTCTGGGCGCCCGCCTGTCCGAGGTGCTGGGTGAGGTGAGCGACACACTCGCGCTCGCCGAGGGCATGGATCACGTGCTGGCCCCGGTGCCGGAAAAGGCGGCCCAGCCGGCGCGCACCGAGCCGTCCGTCCGCAAGGTGGACGACGGGGACGTGCAGGTCTCGGTACGCCAGAACTCG
>DASSAL010000198.1:0-10047 GCA_035685405.1 Actinoplanes sp.
GGCCGCGGCCGCGGCCGCCGCCGGTGCCCGGATCAGCCTCGGCCTTCCGGTCCGCGAGCTGGCCCGCACCGCGCACGGCTGGCGGCTGCTGCTCGGCCCGGCCTCGCCCCCGGGGTTCGCCCGCGCCTCCGCAGCACCCGGCGCCTGGCCGCCCGGAGAGGCCGGCGTCGGAGGCGGCACCGTGCCGACCGACGACGTGGACGCGGTGGTGCTGGCCGTGCCGGCGAAGCCGGCGTCCCGGCTACTGGCCGGCGTGGATCCGGAGGCCGCGGCCGCGGTCGGCGCGCTCGACTACGCGAGCGTCGCGCTGGCCGCGTTCGCGCTGCCGCCCGGCACGCCACTGCCCGACCTGTCCGGCTTCCTGGTGCCGGCGGCCGAGGGCACGCTGGTGAAGGCGGCCACCTTCGTCACCCGCAAGTGGGCACATCTGCGCGCCGACGGCGGGCCGGTGATCGTCCGGGCCTCGCTGGGTCGGTCCGGCGAGGGGGAACGGCTGCACCTCGACGACGCCGGCCTGCTCGCCCTCGCGCACGCCGAGCTGGGCCGGCTGATCGGCGGGTCGCTGCCGCCGCCGGTGGGCGGCTGGGTGCAGCGCTGGGGTGGCGGGTTGCCGCAGTACCGGCCCGGGCACCCCGGCCGGGTGACCGCCGCGCGCACCGCGCTGGCCGGGCTGCCCGGCCTGGCGCTGGCCGGCGCCGCATACGACGGTGTCGGCATCCCGGCCTGCGTGGCCAGCGGCGAGACCGCCGCGGAAGACGTCTGCAAGACCCTGGAGGAGCGATGACCGAGCAGACCAACGCGGCCCGGATCAACGAGCTGAACGCGACGATCCGCTACACCATGTGGTCGGTGTTCAAGGTGGCGTCACCGCTGCCCACGTTGCGCGAGGACGTGGCCGGTGAGGTGGAGGCGCTGGTCGAGCAGCTGGCCGGTAAGGACGTGGTGGTGCGCGGCACGTACGACGTCGCCGGCCTGCGCGCCGACGCCGACGTGCTGGTCTGGTGGCACTCCGGGTCGTCGGACGCGTTGCAGGACGCGTACGGCCTGCTCCGCCGCACCGCGCTGGGCCGGCACCTGGCACCGGTCTGGTCGCAGATGGCGCTGCACCGGCCGGCCGAGTTCAACAAGAGTCACCTGCCGGCCTTCCTGGCCGGCGAGGAGCCGCGGACCTACCTCTGCGTCTATCCGTTCGTCCGCTCGTACGAGTGGTACCTGCTGCCCGACGAGGAGCGCCGGGCCATGCTGGCCGAGCACGGCCGGATGGCGCGCGGATATCCGGACGTGCGGGCCAACACGGTGGCCTCGTTCGCGCTCGGTGACTATGAGTGGATGCTGGCGTTCGAGGCCGACGAGCTGCACCGGGTCGTCGACCTGATGCGCGACCTGCGGGCCTCCGCCGCCCGGCGGCACGTCCGCGAGGAGGTCCCGTTCTACACCGGCCGCCGGCGGTCGGTCACCGAGCTGGTTGCGGCGCTGCCCTGACCATCGGCACGTGCGGAATGCCGTCCTCGAGATACTCCGGCCCGGACTGTTCGAAGCCGAAGCGGGTGTAGAAATCGACCAGGTACGCCTGCGCGTGCAGCTCGCTCGGCCGGTCGCCGATCACCGTCAACGCCTCGGCCATCAGGCGCTGCGCGTGACCGGCACCGCGAGCGGCCGGCGCGGTCACCACACGGCCGATGCGGCAGACGTCGCCGTTGTCCAGGATGCGGAGGTACGCGATGACCTCGCCGCGCCGGGAAAGCCACACGTGCCGCGTGCCGGGTTCGGTGTCCCGCCCGTCCAGGTCGGCGTAGAAGCACTTCTGCTCCACCACGAACACGTCGCAGCGTAGCTTCAGGATCGCGTACAGGGTGGGGGCGTCGAGGTCGCGGAACGCCGCCACCCGTACCTCTTCACGGGCTTGGTGGTGCATCCGCGTCATCCTAACGGCGCGCCGTCACCCGTTCGGGCCGCGGCGTTGTCAGCATAGGGTCCGGCTCTGTGTGGGAGGAATCATGATCAAGCGAAGCAAGCTCTTCGGGAACAAGACCCGGGTCACCTTCAGCCTGCCCGCGGACCAGCCCGCCGGCCCGGTCAGCGTGGTGGGCACGTTCAACGACTGGCAGCCGGGCAAGCACGAGCTGAAGACCCGGCGCGACGGCACCCGGACGATCAGCGTCCAGCTGGAGCCCGGCACCTACTCGTTCCGGTACCTCGGCACCGGCGGCGTCTGGCTGGACGACGAGCACGCCGACGCGGTCGGCCCGCACGGCAGTGAACTGCGTCTCTGACGGTTCGAATACCGGTACCACGCGTTCTTTCATGTCGGCGGCAGGACGAACCGGTATCCCTGCGCCCGCAGCGTGCCGACGATGGTCTCGAGCGCCGCGACGGTGTGGCGACGGTCCCCGCCGCCGTCGTGCAGCAGCACCACCGAACCGGGCCGGACCTGGCGCACCACCCGGGCGGTGATGGTGCCGGACCGCGGCCGGGTCCAGTCCTGCGGATCGACGTCCCAGTCGAGCGGGCGCAGGCCGTACCGCCGCACGATCCGCTCGGCCCGGGCATCGGAGGATCCGTACGGGAACCGGAAGGTCCGCGGTCTGACCCCGGTGGCCCGGGTGATCTGCCATTGGGCGACCGCCACCTCGCCGCGGACCCGGTCGGCGGAGGCGCGCGCGAGATCGGGGTGCGACCGGCTGTGATTGCAGATCTGGTGGCCTTCGCGGGCGATCCGCCGGGCGAGGTGCGGTTGCGCCTCGGCGTTGTCGCCCAGCAGGCAGAAGGTGGCCGGCACCCGGTGGCGGTAGAGGATGTCGAGAATCGGCGCGGTATGCCGGGACGGGCCGTCGTCGAAGGTGAGCGCAACCGTCTTGAGTGGGGCCGCGGCCGGGCCCTGGAGGACGATCTCGGTGACCTGGGCGGGTGGCGCGGGTGCCGGCCCGGTGATCGCGTTGACGACCAGGGCGGCGACGATCAATAAGGTCGGCACGCTTTCGAGTCTGGTCGGACTATGGGGACAAATCGAGCTTGGTCCGCCGAAAGGGCGAACCGGGCGTAGCGTGCAGGGATAGGACTTTCTACATATCAACCCGAGAATGGTTCACTTCTGGCTAGCCTGAGGACATGACCATTCACGAGGGTGCCGACCTGCACAAAAGGGTGGAGCGTTACGAAGCGGCGGTCGACGAGCTGCGGGCCGCCCACCAGGATGTCAAGGAACTCCTGCTGGACAACGTGCTCTTCGAGCGCTGGCAGCAGCTGGGGGCCGAACTGGGCTTCTCCGGCTCGATGCAGCAGCAGCACAACGGCAACATGGCCGTGCTGAACCGGCCGCACGAGATGAGCGAGTCCTGGGCCGGATAGATGTGTTGATGGGGCGGGGCTCCGCGGGGTGACCTCCGCGGAGCCGGCCGGTGTCGCTCAGGTGCGCGGGTCGAGGCGGATCGACAGGCTGTTCACGCAGTGCCGGGTGTTCTTCGGCGTGAAGCCCTCGCCGCGGAAGACGTGCCCCAGGTGCGAGTCGCAGCGGGCGCAGCGGATCTCCGTACGCACCATGCCGTGGCTGTGATCGTCGATCTCCTTCACCGCGCCGGGGATGGCGTCGTCGAAAGACGGCCAACCGCAGTGGCTGTCGAACTTGGTGTCGCTCGGGTAGAGCTGGGCGCCGCACGCGCGGCAGTGGTACATGCCCGGGGTCTTGGTGTCGACGTACTCGCCGGACCACGGCGCCTCGGTGCCGGCCTGGCGCAGCACCCGGAACTCGTCCGGGCTGAGCCGGATCCGCCACTCGTCCTCGGTGGTGGGCAGGGTGGACTCGTCGGTTGCCATGGGTACCACCGTACGTCGGTCGCACGGGCGGTGCGGCGTCCGCGGCGTCCCCCCGCGTTGACCTCCCCATGGGAGCTGCATCATTCCGGCCCACCTGGCAACAGGCCCTCGCCCGGGGCCTCTACTTCGGCGCCCTCACCTCGGTGCTGGGCCTGGCCGTGGCGGTGCTGGTCGCCGTCTTCGCGGCCCCGCCGCTGCGACTCTGGCTGCTGCTGGTGACCGGACCACCGCTGGTCGGTGCGCTCGCCGGGGTGCTGCTCGGCCGCCGGTTCGGCACCGAGGTCAGCGCCGGTGGGATCCGGACCGCCGCGCACTCGGAGGCGCCGTGGAGCCGGGTGGTCGACCTGCGGGCGGAGCGCCGCGGCGGGCGTACCGTCGTCTCGGTCTACCTGGACAGCGGCGCGAGCATGCAACTGGCCGCGCCGTACAGCGGGGGGTGGATCGCCGCCGACCCCCGGTTCGAGCTGAAGGTCTTCACGCTGGCCCAGGTGTGGCGGAGCCACCGGTTCGGTGGCCTGCCGTGATCGACGCGCGGAGCCGCATGTCGCAGAATCCGACATTTGCCGCTAAACTCCCCCGGACGGAAACGGACCTTCAGCAACAGAACGGATACTCCTCATGAGTTTCTCGCGCCGGTTGGCCGCTGGACTGCCCGCGGTCGGCGTCACCGCTCTCGCCGCTCTGGCCTTCGCCGGGGCGCCCGCCAGCGCCGAACCGGGGGACGCCGGCCGGCCCGCCGTGATGGCCACGCCGTGCTCGGACGACGCCCGCACCAGGTGCGTCGACGGTGCCGCCGGGGGATACGGCTACGGCGATGACGACGACATCCCGAACGACAACTCGAACGGCGCCGACAACGACTCGGCGGACGACGACGGCGCCGGCAACGACGACGACCGCGGCACCCCGGGGTACGGCGGCCAGAGCCCGACGCCGGCCCCGTCGGAGACCACGCCGACCGGCGGCCCGAACACCGTCCCGCCGGGTGGCGAGAGCCCGGACACCACGCCGCGCGCGTCGACCACGCCGGGTGGCGGGGTCAGCGCCGGTGGGACGCTGCCGCTGACCGGCGCGCCGATGGGCGCCACCATCACGCTGGGCGCCGTGCTGGTGGCCGGTGGCGCCGCGGCGATGTGGTACACCCGCCGCCGCGCCTGATCGAACGCCGTGCAACGCCGAACGGCCGTCCGGATCTATCCGGGCGGCCGTTGGCATAGGGTCGGCGCATGGCGGCGACGCGCAACGCGGAAGAGATCGAGGTGGCCGGCCACACCGTGCGGCTGACCAGCCCGGACAAGGTGATGTTCCCGCGACCCGGCTACACCAAGCGGGACGTCTTCGAGTACTACCTGGCGGTCGGCGACGGGATCATGCGGGCGCTGGGAAACCGGCCGACCACCCTGCAACGCTTTCCCGACGGCATCGAGGGGGAGATGTTCTTCCAGAAGCGCATCTCCACCCGAGGCGTCCCGCCCTGGATACAAAAAGCTGAGATCACATTCCCCAGCCTGCGTACGGCGGACGAGTTGTGTCCCGCCGACCTCGCGCACGTCGCCTGGGCGGCCCAGATGGGCACCGTGGTGTTCCACCCGTGGCCGGTGCGGCGGACCGCCGTGGACCACCCGGACGAGCTGCGCATCGACCTCGACCCGCAGCCCGGCACCGACTTCGACGACGTGGTGCGCACCGCCGGCGTGGTCCGCGAGGTGCTCGCCGACCTCGGCTGGGTGGGCTATCCGAAGACCTCCGGCGGCCGCGGCGTGCACGTCTACATCCGGATCAAGCCGGAGTGGTCGTTCGTGGAGGTGCGCCGGGCGGCGATCGCGCTGGGCCGCGAGGCGGAACGCCGCCGCCCGGACGCGATCACCACGGCCTGGTGGAAGGAGGAGCGCGGGCAGCGGGTGTTCATCGACTACAACCAGATGGCCCGGGACCGCACCATCGCCTGCGCCTACTCGCTGCGCGCCAACGCCCGCGCCACCGTCTCCACCCCGGTCACCTGGGACGAGCTCGCCGAGGTGGAGCCGGACGACTTCGACCTGCGGACGGTGCCGAAGCGCTTCGCCGAGGTCGGCGACCCGCACGCCGCGATCGACGACGTGGCGCACGACCTGACGCCGCTGCTCGAGTGGTCGGCCCGGGACGAGTCCGCGGGCCAGGGCGACATGCCCTACCCGCCGGACCATCCCAAGATGCCGGGCGAGCCGCCACGGGTGCAGCCGAGCCGCAAGAACCCGGCCAACTGGGCGGACGGCGAGTAGGCCCTGGCCGGGTTCCCAGACAGGGCCTAGCCGGGTCAGGCCACCCGGGCGCGCGGCCGGCGGGCCGGTTCGGGCTCGTCGAGCAGGCGACGGCCGACGCGGATGAGCGCGGCGCCCATCCGGTTGCGCCACGGATGCGCCGGGCCCGCCAGCATCGCAACGCGCTGGTGCTCGGCCGCGCGGAGCAGGTCTTCCCGGTGCAGCTCGGCGACGGTGCTGGTCAGGTACGAGTCCATGACGCACTCCCTTGCGACACTAGCTAAACGATTTTGATGGTGTTGCAGCCAGTGTAGTACGCTGGCAGTGACCAGTCAAACCGCTTTACTGGTGTCGGAGGGATTTCCGTGGCTGCCGAAGACGTGCCGATGTCCTTGCGACTGGTCGAGTCGTTCGCCAACTCCGTCGACGTGGACCTCGGGCAGGACGACCTGGACTCGCCCGCGCGGTTCGGCCGGTGGCTCGCCGACCACGGGTTCCCCGGCGTCACGCCGACCGCCGACGAGCTGGCCCTGGCCATCGGGCTGCGCGGCGCACTGCGCGACGAGTTGACGGCCCACCACGGCCACGCCGACGCGGCGGCGGCCCGGAGCCGGATGGACGAGTACGCCGCGCGGATCCCGATGCGGGCGGCGTTCGGCGCCGGGCCGGCCACCTTCGTTCCGGTCGGCACCGGCGTCGGCGCGCTGCTCGGCGAGGTGCTGGCCGCCGTGGTGATCGCCGAGCGGGAGGGCTCCTGGCAGCGGCTCAAGATCTGCCGCGAGGACACCTGTCAGTGGGTGTTCTTCGACCGGTCCAAGAACCAGTCCAAGACCTGGTGCTCGATGCGGGTCTGCGGCAACCGCAACAAGACCCGGTCGTACCGGTCGCGGCAGCGCTCAGAGGGGTAGCTTCATGCCCTCGTGGGTGGCCGCGAAGCCGAGCGACTCGTAGAACCGGTGCGCGTCGGCCCGCCGTTTGTCCGTGGTGAGCTGGGCCAGCCGGCACCCGCGCTCGCGGCCGCGGTCCAGCGCCCACCGCATCATCCGCCGGCCCACGCCCTGGCCGCGCAGGTCGCTGCGCACCCGGACGGCCTCGATGGTCATCCGCTCGCTGCCGCCACGGCTCAGCGACGGCGTGAAGGTGAGCTGGAAGGTGCCGGCCACCACGCCGTCCCGCTCCACCCCGACCAGCTCGTTGCGGGGATCGGCGTCGATCGCCTCGAAGGCTTTCCAGTGCTGGGTGTCGGCCGTCTCGGACACCGCGCCGTCGCGGGCCCGGCTTACCTCGTCATCGGCGAGCAGGTCCAGGATGGCGGGCACGTCCGAGCGGGTGGCGAGGCGGAAGGTCAGCACGCGGCCATCCTGACACGCCTGGTCGGTTGACCTAGGCGGTGGCGGGGACCCGGCACGATGTCGTCATGCACACGCTGTGGAAGCCGGTCAAGGCGGCTTATCGAGGCCTGATCTATCTGGCCAACTCACCACGGACGTTGATTTTGTCCTATGCGGCCCTGATCGTCATCTGTGCGGGGCTGTATCGCATCTTCGAGGCGGAGGTGACGTTCGGCGACGCCCTGTGGTGGGCGGTGGTGACCGCCTCCACCGTCGGGTACGGCGACATCTCGCCGGACACCTGGCAGGCGCGCGTGATGGCGGCGCTGCTCATCTCGCTGATGGTGCTGATCGTGGTGCCGTTGATCACCGCGCACTTCGCCAGCAAGCTGATCGTGGACGCCGACGCCTTCCGGCACGAGGAGCAGGAGGAGCTCAAGGGCAACCTGCGCGACGTCCGGGACCTGGTGATGGCGCTCGCCGAGCGGGAGGGGATCAGCGTGCCGGACAGCGTTGGCCGGCCGGTGGCACCGTCAGATCAATCAGGTAGCGATCAACCGCGGTGGTGATGCAGCCGGTGTTCGGATAGGCGGTGTGGCCCTCGCCCTCCCAGGTGAGCACCTGCCCGGTGCCGAGCATGCCGGCCAGTTCGGCGGTGTTCTCGTACGGGGTCGCCGGGTCGCCGGTGGTGCCCACCACCACGATCGGCGGCGCACCCGTCGCCGGCCCGGTCGGGTACGGGTCGCGCTTGCCCGGCCACAGCGCGCACGACAACAAGGTGATCGCCTGCGACGCGCCGAACATCGGGTATTTCGTGCGCCACTGGCTCTGCAGCTGCCGGATCTGCTCGACGGTCGGCACGTCGGCGGCGTCGGCACAGTTCACCGCCGCGTTGGCGTCGAACAGGTTGGAGTATGACCCGTCCGGCTCCCGGTGCGCATATTGGTCGGCCAGGTCCAGGATGCCCTCGGCGTTGCCGGCCTGCAGGGAGTCGATCGCCTTGGCCAGCATCTGCCAGCCCGCCTCGTTGTAGAGCGAGGAGATCACCCCGAGGAAGATCCAGCCGTTCGTGGCCGCCCGCCCGTCCGTCGCCCGGACCGGAGAGACCTCCGCCTTCGCCATCGCGTCGGTGATCGCCTCGCGGGCGTCCGGGCCGATCGGGCATCGCTGCGGCGTGCCCGAACACCAGGTGGTGAAGTTGGCGAACGCCCGCTCGAAGCCCTTCGCCTGGGTCTCGGAGCGCGCCACGAAGCCCGGTATCGGGTTGACCGCGCCGTCCAGCACCATGGCCCGGATGTTTTTCGGGAACAGCTGGGCGTACGTAGCGCCGAGCAGGGTGCCGTAGGAATATCCCAGGTAGGTCAGCTTGGGGTCGCCCACCGCGGCGCGGAGCGCGTCGATGTCGCGGGCCGCTTGCTCGGTGGCGAACAGCGGCAACTGATCGCCGTACTTACGGCCGCAGTTCTCGCCGATCCGGCGGTTGAGCGCCACGATCTCGTCGAACTCCGCCTGGCGCACCGGGTCGGGGTCGGCCGCGATGGCCTGGTCCTGCTCGTCGCTGGTGATGCACCGCACCGGATCCGACCGGCCCACGCCGCGCGGGTCGAAACCGACGATGTCGAAACGGTCGGTGATCTCCGTCGGCAGGCCGCCGAGCTGCTGGCCGAAGGACAGGTAGATGGCCGTGTCGATGCCGGAGGCGCCCGGGCCGCCCGGGTTGAGCAGCAGCGAGCCGATCCGGTCGGACTGCCGCTGGGACCGGACCCGGATCATCGCGACCTCGTAGGTCTGCCCGCTCTGCGGCGCGTTCCAGTCCCGCGGCACGGCCACCGAGGCGCAGTCGTACCGCATGCCGGTGGCACCGCGGCCGACCAGCGCGCGCGGCACCTCCGGGCAGGGCCGCCAGGACGCGACCGTGCCCGGCACCGACGGCGCCTGGCTGCGGCCGGAACCGGCGCCGGGCCCGGACGGGTCGGACTCGTCCGGCGCGATCACCGGCAGCGTGCACCCGGCGGTGGCGACGGCGACGGCGGTGAGCAGCGCGACCAAGCGGGAGCGACGCGGCATGGACTAGAGGCTAGCCGGTTGGTCTGACAGCTCCCGGGACCGCCCGGCGACGGTGCGGGCCAGCAGGATCAGGGCGAGCAGTTGCAGCACCGCGAACACCACGATCAGCGCGGTGCGGGACCGTTCGTACAGGGCGCCGGCCAGAGCGCCGCCACCCAGCGCGGCGACGCCCTGCACGGCCGCGAAGACGCCGTACGCGGTGGCCCGCCGCGGGGCCGGCACCAGGTCGGCGACCAGCGCCTTGACCGTGGAGTCCTGCACCCCGGTGGCGGCGCCCCAGAGCAGCGCGCCGGCCACGATCGCGGCCGGGACGGTGGCGAACGCGAGCGCCGGCACCGCCGCGCCGAGCACCGGCAGCGCGTACAGCACCCGGGCGTGCCAGCGGTCGAACAGCCAGCCGCTGCCAAGCGCGGCGACCGCGCCGGCGGCCATCGCGGCGGCGTACACCACCGGAACCGCGGCCAGCGGCAGCACGCCGAGCCGGCTGGCGTGGAACGAGATCAGCCCGAAGGTGACCAGGCCGGCCGTGGCCAGGCCGGCCGCCGCGGCGAACCGGTGGAACGCCCGCGGCCACGGCCCGGGGCCGGCGGTCGGCG
>DASSAL010000199.1:0-15510 GCA_035685405.1 Actinoplanes sp.
CGGGCGCCCACGCTCGCCGCCGGCGGCGAGACTCTGGGCGCCGGCTACCGCTTCGTCGCCATCCCGCTCGGCGAGCGCGCGGCCGGCCGGGGCGGCGTCTACTGGGTGGCCACCGCGGCCGGCGCCGCCCGCCCCGAACCACCGGCCACCCAGCTCGCCCTGCTGCGCCGCTGGTTCGCCGGCTGGCACCCCCCGATCGGCGAGCTGCTGGCCGCCACGCAGCCCGGCGACCTGGTCCCGCAGGAGGTCCGCGAGCTGCGGCCGCTGCCCCGCGCGTACGGTTTCTGCTCCGGACCCGGCGGTGTGGTCCTGCTCGGCGACGCCGCCCACGCCATGCCGCACCACCTCGGCCAGGGCGCCTGCCTGGCCTTCGAGGACGCGGCCACGCTGCGCGCGCTCACCGCCGACGCCGCCCCCGGCCCGCGGTTGACCGCCGCGGTCGAGGCGTTCAGCCGCACAAGCCGCCCCCGCACCACCAGCGTGGTCCGGCAGACCCGGCGGATGTCCGCGGTGGTCCAGGCCCGCGGCCGGCTCGCGCTGCGCGCCCGCGACGCCGCGCTCAACCAGCTGCGCCCGCGCATCCTCGGCCACGCCCACGGCCTGGCCGCGGACTGGACCCCGCCGGACTGAAACCCCGTTCGACGTACGCGCGACCTGAGGTCCCGTGGCCGTCGCGCAGCGCCGCGGGGCGCCAGGCCGTCTGCGGCCGCCGGCTGATCCGGTGGTCCGGCCCGAACACCCACGGTAACCACCTCGCCGGAGCCGGCATCGCCCGCACAACACTTTGCTCTGAGTACCTGGGGTAATCACGCCGTGACCTGCGGGTCCAGATGAGAGGGTGCGGGACCTCGGCGGGGCGTCCGGTGACGGAGCGTGCCTGATTACCGGAGGTGCTCCAGAGCAAAGGCGGCGCGCGAACCCGCGCCGGCCCGGCGCGGGTCCGGAGTTGATCAGAGGGGGACGGGGGCCGGTCCGCCGATGCAGGCGGTGCCGATGCGGCGGAAGCCGACCTTGGAGTAGAGACGTGCGGTGTCGTCGTCACCGGCGGAGAGGAACACCAGGTTCGAGCCGTTCTCCAGCGCGTCCCGGGCCAGGCTGGCGGTCAGCTGGGAGGCGTACCCGCGGCGCCGGGCGGACGGCAGCGTGGCCACCCCGGCGATCTCCGTGACCTCGTCGACCCGCTGGGCGAAGCCGCTGGCCAGGATCCCGTCGGCCGGGGACTCGGCGACCGCGGCGGTGAGCCGGCCGGTGAGCAGGCGGCGGCGCTCGGCCTCGACGGTGGCCTCGCTCAGCGGGGGCAGCGCATCCCGCTCGCGCGGGCCGGCCGGGCTCACCGGAAGGGTGCCGCTGAGCGCGCCGGCGGTGGCGGGGGCGCCGAAGCCGAGCTGGCTGACCGCTCGGGCGGCGTACAGGTCGGCGGGGAAGCCGGGCGCCGCCGGGTTCAGGAACCGGATGGTGGCGCCGGGCAGCGGCAGGTCCGGGACCAGGGCCGGGATCTCCAGCACCATGAGCGGGGCGAGCAGCACGTCCAGGCCGGCCGAGCGGGCCACCGCCAGCAGATCGGGAGTGGTCTCGTGCACCCATTCGAAAGCTTCCGGCGCGCCCAGCTCTCGTTGTCGGCGGCGCACCGCAGTAATATCAGCCGCAGACGGGGTTCCCGCGCCCAGCCGGGGGCGGGCGTAAAACGGCCACCCAGAGCTCTGACCCTCTGGGGCCGCACGGACGAACAGCACAAAGTCCCCGATGTCCTCCGCTACAGCGGCGTCGCGGGGCACGGCATCGTAGAACCGTTCGAGCCGGACGAAGATGTCGACATCTGCTTGTGCCACCGCGCGAGACTACCCAATACCGGCGAACCTGGCTCGGGCCGGGAAGTGTGATCCATCCGCACCTGGCGGAGATCGGTAGTGCCTACCGTAGGATCGAGAGACTTTGCAGGGCCGACGTCGTCCCGACCTGGAATTGAGATGAGTGACGACAGGAGGCCCGGTGGCTCTTCCGCACCCCCAGGGGTTGTACGACCCGGCGCAGGAGAAGGACTCCTGCGGGGTGGCCTTCGTGGCCGACCTGCACGGCCGCCGCTCCCATGATGTGGTGGCCCAGGGCCTGTCCGCGCTGATCCGCCTGGACCATCGGGGTGCCCGCGGCGCCGAGCCCACCACCGGCGACGGCGCCGGCATCCTGTTGCAGGTGCCGGACGCGCTCTACCGGGCCGTCGTGGACTTCGAGCTGCCGCCGGCCGGCAGCTACGCCACCGGCCTGGTGTTCCTGCCCCACGACCCGAAGGCGCGGGCCCGCTCCTGCAAGATCCTTGAGAAGTACACGCTGGTCGAGGGCGGCGAGATCCTCGGCTGGCGGGACGTGCCGGTCCGCCCGGACGGGCTGGGCGCCACCGCCGAGGAGGCCCGCCCGCACATCCGGCAGGTGTTCGTGTCGGCGAGCCGGCTCACCGGCGACCGGGCGGGCGAGCCGCTGACCGGCATCGAGCTGGACCGGGTGGCGTTCTGCATCCGCAAGCAGGCGGAGCGGGAGACCAGTCAGCGCGGCATCGGGGCGTACCTGCCCTCGCTGTCCGCGCGGACCATCACGTACAAGGGCATGCTCACCCCGGACCAGCTGCCGGCGTTCTTCCCGGACCTGACCGACGAGCGGATCTCCAGCGCCATCGCGCTGGTGCACTCCCGGTTCTCCACGAACACCTTCCCGAGCTGGCCGCTGGCCCACCCGTATCGGTTCATCGCGCACAACGGCGAGATCAACACCATCCGCGGCAACCGGAACTGGATGCAGGCCCGGGAGGCGCTGATCCGGTCGACGGTGCTGCCCGGCACGATCAAGCGGCTGTTCCCGATCGTCACCCCCGAGGCGTCCGACTCGGCCGGCTTCGACGAGGTGCTGGAGCTGCTGCACCTGGCCGGCCGCAGCCTGCCGCACGCGGTGCTGATGATGATCCCGGAGGCCTGGGAGAACGACCCGGACATGACGCCGGAACGAAAGGCGTTCTACCGCTTCCACGCCAGCCTGATGGAGCCGTGGGACGGCCCGGCCAGCGTGGCGTTCACCGACGGTTCGCTGATCGGCGCCGTGCTGGACCGCAACGGCCTGCGCCCGGGCCGCTGGTGGCACACCAGCGACGGCCTGGTGGTGCTCGGCTCCGAGGCCGGCGTGCTCGACCTGGACCCGGCCACCGTGGTCGCCAAGGGCCGGCTGCAGCCGGGCAAGATGTTCCTGGTCGACACCGCGGCCGGCCGGATCGTGCACGACGACGAGATCAAGGCCGAGCTGTCCGGCGCGCTGCCGTACGACGAGTGGCTGCACGCCGGCCTGATGAAGCTGGAGGACCTGCCGCCGCGCGAGCACATCGTCTACACCCACGACTCGGTGACCCGGCGCCAGCAGGTGTTCGGCTACACCGAGGAGGAGCTGAAGATCCTGGCGGCGCCGATGGCGCGGTCCGGTGCCGAGCCGCTCGGGTCGATGGGTACGGACACCCCGATCTCCCCGCTGTCGCAGCGGCCGCGACTGCTGTTCGACTACTTTCACCAGTTGTTCGCCCAGGTCACCAACCCGCCGCTGGACGCCATCCGGGAAGAGCTGGTGACCAGCCTGCAGTCCACCATCGGCCCGGAGGGCAACCTGCTCGACCCGGGACCGGCCAGCTGCCGGCAGATCGTGCTGCCGTACCCGGTCATCGACAACGACGAGCTGGCCAAGGTGCTGTCCATCGACGAGGACGGCAACCTGCCCGGGTTCAAGGCGGTCCGGGTGTCCGGGCTGTACCCGCTGCGGGACGGCGCCGAGGGCATCAAGGCGCGGCTGACCCAGATCTGCCGGCACGTGTCGGAGGCGATCGAGGACGGCGTCCGGATCCTGGTGCTCTCCGACCGCGACTCCACCGCCGACCTGGCGCCCATCCCGTCGCTGCTGCTCACCGCGGCCGTGCACCAGCACCTGGTGCGTGAGCAGACCCGCACGCAGGTGGCGCTGGTGGTGGAGTCCGGCGACGCCCGCGAGGTGCACCACGCCGCGGTGCTGCTCGGCTACGGCGCCGCCGCGGTGAACCCGTACCTGGCCTTCGAGACGGTCGAGGACCTGATCGCCACCGGGCCGCTGGCCGGGATGGACCCGCCGACGGCGGTCCGCAACTACGTGAAGGCGCTCGGCAAGGGCGTGCTGAAGATCATGTCCAAGATGGGCATCTCGACGGTGTCCTCGTACTGCGGCGCCCAGGTCTTCGAGGCTGTCGGCCTGGACCACGAGCTGTTGCAGCGCTACTTCGTCGGCACCTCCGGGCGGATCGGCGGGGCCGGACTGGCCGAGATCCACGCCGAGGTCGCGGCGCGGCATGCCAAGGCGTACCCGCGCAACCCGGCCGAACGCACCCACCGCCGGCTCGAGGTGGGCGGCGAGTACCAGTGGCGGCGCGAGGGGGAGGTGCACCTGTTCAACCCGGAGACGGTGTTCCTGCTGCAGCACGCGACGCGGAGCAAGCAGTACGACGTCTTCCGCAGGTACACCGAGAAGGTCGATCAGCAGGCGGCGGACGCCGGCTCGCTGCGGGGGCTGTTCAGGTTCAAGGAGCGCCGGCCGGTGTCCCTCGACGAGGTCGAGCCGGCCAGCGAGATCGTCAGGCGGTTCGCCACCGGAGCGATGAGCTACGGCTCGATCTCCGCCGAGTCCCACGAGGCCCTGGCGATCGCGATGAACCGCCTCGGCGGCAAGTCGAACACCGGCGAGGGTGGCGAGGACGTCGAGCGGCTGTACGACCCGCAGCGCCGTTCCGCGGTCAAGCAGATCGCCTCCGGCCGGTTCGGCGTCACTACCGAATACCTGGTCAACGCGGACGACCTGCAGATCAAGATGGCTCAGGGCGCCAAGCCCGGCGAGGGCGGCCAGCTGCCCGGCAACAAGGTGTGGCCGTGGATCGCCAAGACCCGGCACGCCACGCCGGGCGTCGGCCTGATCTCCCCGCCGCCGCACCACGACATCTACTCCATCGAGGACCTGGCGCAGTTGGTCCACGACCTGAAGAACGTCAACCCGGCGGCCCGCGTCCACGTCAAGCTGGTCTCCGAGATCGGCGTCGGCACGGTGGCCGCGGGCGTGGCCAAGCTCAAGGCCGACGTCATCCTGATCTCCGGGCACGACGGTGGCACCGGCGCGTCGCCGCTCAACTCGCTCAAGCACGCCGGCTCGCCGTGGGAGCTGGGCCTGGCCGAGGCGCAGCAGACGCTGCTGCTGAACAAGCTGCGGGACCGGGTCACCGTGCAGGTCGACGGCCAGCTCAAGACCGGCCGGGACGTGGTGATCGCGGCGCTGCTGGGCGCCGAGGAGTTCGGCTTCGCCACCGCGCCGCTGATCGTCTCGGGCTGCATCATGATGCGGGTCTGTCACCTGGACACCTGCCCGGTCGGCATCGCCACCCAGAATCCGGTGCTGCGCGAGCGGTTCACCGGCACGCCGGAGTTCGTGGAGAACTTCTTCCTGTTCCTGGCCGAGGAGGTCCGCGGGTACCTGGCCGAGCTGGGCTTCCGGTCCGTCGACGAGGCGATCGGGCACGCCGAGGTGCTCGACGTCCAGCCGGCCGTGCACCACTGGAAGGCCAAGGGCCTGGACCTGACGCCGATCCTGCACGTGCCGGACCTGCCGCCCGGCGCCGCGCGGCGCGGCGTGGTGGCCCAGGACCACGGCCTGGACAAGGCGCTGGACAACAAGCTGATCGAGCTGGCCGGCCCGGCGCTGTCCGACGGCTCGGCCGTGTACGCCGAGCTGGACATCCACAACGACCAGCGCAGCGTCGGCGCCATGCTGGGCGGTGAGGTGGTCCGGCGGTACGGCGGCAACGGCCTGCCCGAGGACACCGTCGTGTTCACCCTGCGCGGCACCGGTGGCCAGTCGTTCGGCGCGTTCCTGCCCCGCGGCGTGACGTTGCGGCTGTACGGCGACACCAACGACTACGTCGCCAAGGGGCTGTCCGGCGGCCGGGTGGTGGTCCGCCCGGACGAGCGCGCGCCGTTCGTGGCCGAGTCGAACATCATCGCCGGCAACACCATCCTGTACGGCGCCACCGCCGGCGAGGTGTTCCTCCGCGGCCGGGCCGGCGAGCGGTTCGCGGTGCGCAACTCCGGCGCGCACGCCGTCGTGGAGGGTGTCGGCGACCACGGTTGCGAGTACATGACCGGCGGCGTGGTCGTCGTGCTCGGGCCGACCGGGCGCAACTTCGCGGCCGGCATGAGCGGCGGCACGGCGTTCGTGCTGCACCTCGACCAGTCCCGGGTCAACCCGGAGCTGGTCGACCTGGCCCCGCTCACCGAGGAGGAACAGGCGACCCTGCACGACCTGGTGCAGAAGCACTACGCGGAGACCGACTCGGCGGTGGCCGAGCGGCTGCTCAAGGACTGGCCGGCGGCGGCCGAGCAGTTCACCGCCGTGGTGCCGCGCGACTACAAGCGCGTGATGGAACTGATCAGGACCGCCGAAGCCGCCGGTCGCAACGTCGACGAGGCGGTCATGGGGGTTCAGCGTGCCTGATCCGAACGGTTTCCTGCGGTACGAGCGGCAGCTGCCCAAGCGGCGTCCGGTGCCGGTACGCATCCAGGACTGGCACGAGGTGTACCCGCCGGCCGGGGAGGAGCTGATCCGCGATCAGGCCACCCGGTGCATGGACTGCGGCATCCCGTTCTGCCACGACGGCTGCCCGCTGGGCAACCGCATCCCGGACTGGAACGACCTGGTCCGGACCGGCGCGTGGGCGGCGGCCGCGGAGTCGCTGCACGCCACCAACAACTTCCCCGAGTTCACCGGCCGGCTGTGTCCGGCGCCCTGTGAGGCGGCCTGCGTGCTGGCCATCGGCGACGACCCGGTGGCCATCAAACAGGTCGAGGTGGAGATCGCCAACCACGCCTTCGATCTGGGGTACGTGCGACCGCAGCCGCCCGCGGCGATGTCCGGCCGGCGGGTGGCCGTGGTCGGCTCCGGCCCGGCCGGGCTGGCCGCCGCCCAGCAACTGGCCCGCGCCGGCCACCAGGTCACCGTGTACGAGCGGGACGACCGGATCGGCGGCCTGCTGCGGTACGGCATCCCGGACTTCAAGATCGAGAAGCACGTGGTGGACGCCCGGCTGGCGCAGATGGCCGCCGAGGGCGTCGACTTCCGCACCTCGGTCAACGTGGGTGTGGACGTCACCGCCGAGGACCTGCGGGACCGGTACGACGCGGTGCTGCTGGCCTGCGGCGCCCTGGCCGGACGGGACACCCCGGAGACCCCCGGTCGCCCTCTGGCCGGCGTACACCTGGCCATGCGTCATCTGGTCCCGGCCAACCGGGTGGTGGCCGGGCTGCAGGAGTCCACCCCGATCGACGCCCGGGGCAAGCGGGTCGTCATCATCGGCGGCGGCGACACCGGCGCCGACTGCCTGGGCGTCGCCCACCGGCAGGGCGCGGCCTCGGTGGTCCAGCTCGACCAGTACCCGCTGCCCCCGGAGGTGCGGGCGGCCGAACGGCACCCGTGGCCGACCTGGCCGGTCGTCCTGCGCAACTACCCGGCGCACGAGGAGGGCGGCGAGCGGATCTTCGGCGTGGCCGTGCTGGAGTTCGTCGACGACGGCGACGGCAACGTGGCGGGCGTGCGGATCGCCGACGTGGTGGTGGACCGGATCAACGGCCGGCGCACGGTCACCGTCAGCCCCGGCACCGAGCGCGACCTGCCCGCCGACCTGGTGCTGCTGGCAATCGGCTTCGACGGCACCGAGCCGCAGCCGCTGCTCGACCAGTTCGGGGTGACCCGCAACGCCCGGGGCGCCGTCGACGCCGGTGACCACTGGCAGACCGGCGCCGAGGGCGTCTTCGTGGCCGGCGACATGCACCGCGGCGCGTCCCTGATCGTCTGGGCGATCGCCGAGGGCCGGGCCGCCGCCGCGGCGATCCACCGGTATCTCGGCGCGCACGGAGACCTGCCGGCGCCGGTGCACCCGGGAACGCAGCCGCTGGCGGCCGCCCGCTGAGCGGTCGACGCGGTGGACGTCGCCCCGCGCGCGGCCGGCAGGAACTCGCCGAGGCGTTCACGGCGCTCGGCGGCCTGGCCGAGGACACCGCCGCGGCCCTGGTGGCGATCCAGCAGCAGCTCGCCGAGCAGGGCCGGGCGCAGCGCGTTCAGACCGATCTGCCGGGCTGTGCGCGGTAGCGGTGCCGGCCCCCCGCGACGACGGCAGCTTAGTGCCCGAAATCTGCCGGGAATCCTGACCGCACGCCGGTCGTACCGGGCCGCCCGATAAGCTGAGGCCCGCGGTCGTCGTCGCCCGTAATCGTTTCCACCCCGGCGGGGAGTCGGCCGCCCGGCCGATCCGAACGAAGGACTAGCCTGATGGGCGTGACACGCCGCGCAAAGATCGTCTGCACCATGGGCCCCGCCACGGCCACCGCCGAGCGCATCCGGGGGCTGATCGAGGCGGGGATGGACGTGGCCCGGCTCAACTTCAGCCACGGCAGCCACGCCGACCACCAGGAGACCTTCGCTCTCATCCGGCGGGCCGCGCACGATGCCGGGCGGGCCGTCGCCGTGCTCGCCGACCTGCAGGGCCCCAAGATCCGGCTGGGCAAATTCGCCAACGGGCCGCACGAATGGCGCACCGGTGACTGCGTCACGATCACCAGCGACGACATCCTCGGTACGCCGGACCGGGTCTCCTGCACCTACCGGAAGCTGCCGCAGGAGGTCAAGGTCGGCGACCGCCTGCTGATCGACGACGGCAAGGTGGCCGTCGAGGTGTCCCACGTCGAGAGCAACGACATCAGCTGCCTGGTGGTCGAGGGCGGTCCGGTGTCCAACAACAAGGGCGTCTCCCTGCCCAACGTCGCGGTGAGCGTGCCGGCGATGAGCGACAAGGACGAAGAGGATCTGCGGTTCGCCCTCCAGCTCGGCGTCGACCTGGTGGCCCTGTCGTTCGTGCGCTCGCCGGACGACGTCAGGCTGGTGCGCAAGATCATGGACGAGACCGGTGTGACCCGCCCGGTGCTCGCCAAGGTGGAGAAGCCCGAGGCGGTCGAGCACCTCGAGCAGATCGTGCTGGCCTTCGACGGGGTCATGGTGGCCCGCGGCGACCTCGGCGTGGAGCTGCCGCTCGACCAGGTGCCGCTGGTGCAGAAGCGGGCCGTGCAGCTGTGCCGGGAGAACGCGAAACCGGTCATCGTGGCCACCCAGATGCTCGATTCGATGATCGAGAACAGCCGGCCCACCCGGGCGGAGGCCTCCGACGTGGCGAACGCGGTGCTCGACGGCACCGACGCGGTGATGCTGTCCGGCGAGACCAGCGTGGGCAAGTAC
Source organism: Actinoplanes sp. (assembly GCA_035685405.1). Taxonomy (GTDB): domain Bacteria; phylum Actinomycetota; class Actinomycetes; order Mycobacteriales; family Micromonosporaceae; genus Actinoplanes. The sequence continues at coordinate 9,322 of DASSAL010000199.1, forward strand.
CCGGTCCTGACGGTCAGCACCATGGCCCGGATCATCACCACCACCGAGGCGGGCGACTTCGGGGTGCCCCGGCTGCAGCACGACCCGCGTACGCACAGCGGCGCGCTCACCGTCGCCGCCTCGCAGATCGCCCGCAACATCGGGGCCAAGGCCTTGGTGGCGTTCTCGCAGACCGGTGACACCGTGCGCCGGCTGTCCCGCCTGCACTGCGAGCTGCCGCTGTACGCCTTCACCCCGGTCCCCGAGGTCCGCGACCAGCTCGCCCTCTCCTGGGGCGTGGAGACCTTCCTCACCGACTTCGTCCAGCACACCGACGACATGTTCCGCCAGGTCGACGGCATGGTGCTCGGCCTCGGGCTGGCCAGACCCGGCGACTACGTGGTGGTGGTGGCCGGCAGCCCGCCGAACGCGCCCGGCTCCACCAACACGCTGCGGGTGCACCAGCTGGGTTCGCTGGCCGATCCGAGCACCACATGACCGAACGGCTGCGCGGCCAGGCCGCGGTCGACCAACTGCTCGCCGTGCTCGACCTCAAACAGCAGGACGACGCCACCTTCGTCGGGGAGAGCCCGCAGGTCGGCGCGCAGCGGGTCTTCGGCGGCCAGGTCGCCGGCCAGGCGCTGGTGGCGGCCGGCCGCACGGTGCACCCGTCCCGGGTCGTGCACTCGCTGCACGGTTACTTCGTCCGGCCGGGCGACCCCACCGTACCGATCGAGTTCTCCGTCGAGACCATCCGCGACGGCCGGTCCTTCTCGGTGCGCCGGTCCCTCGCCAAGCAGCACGGCAAGACCATCTTCTTCATGTCGGCGTCGTTCCAGGTGGCCGAGCAGGGCCTGGACCACCACTCGCCGGCGCCGGCCGGCGTACCCGGTCCGGACGAGCTGCCGACCATGCGGGACTGGGTGGCCCGATACCCGGAGCGCGAGAAGATCTTCAACGCCGCACCGCAGGCGATCGACCTGCGGTACGTGGGCGTGCCGGGCTGGGTGCCACCGGGCGACCGGGCGGCCAGCGCCGAACAGCGGGTGTGGATGCGGATCGCCGGCAAGCTGCCCGACGAGCCACTGCTGCACGCGTGCGCGCTGGCCTACCTGTCCGACCTGTCGCTGCTGGACACCGTGCTGGCCACGCACGGCGAGGTGTGGGGCCCGGGCGGCGTGATCGGCGCGAGCCTCGACCACGCGCTGTGGTTCCACCGCCCGTTCCGGGCCGACGAGTGGCTGCTGTACGACTGCACCAGCCCGTCGGCGAGCGGCAGCCGCGGTCTGGCCAGCGGCCGGATGTTCACCCGGGACGGCCGGCACGTCGCCAGCGCGGTCCAGGAGGGCCTGCTCCGCCGCGTCGGCGGCTAAGCCGGCGCTCAGTCCGAGCGGGCTTCCGCGCCGGCCGCTTGCCGCGCCTCGCCGGCGGTCCGGTCCGCGTGCTCATGCGCCGACAACTCCTCGTCCGGCCGCTCGGCGCCCTCCGGGGTGTCCGGCACCTCGGGCGTCTCGTAGTCGGCGGTCCTGGCCCCGACGCCGGCGCCGGTCACGCCGGCCAGCGCCAGCATCGCGTCCAGGTCGGCCGTGGTGCGAAGCACCTCCTGGTGGAACGACTCGGCGGCCGGCCCGGTCCGGTCCGCGGCGACGTACCCGGCCGCCGCCATGCCACCCGCCGCCGGCACCCCGCCGGCCACCGCGTCGACCGCGGTCCCGCCGCCGGCGGCGCTCCCGGTGGACCGGCCGCTCCGCCCGATCGGCGCGCCATCGGCCCCGTCCCGGCCGCCGCCCTTCGACGGCGCCCGGTGCCGCGCCCGGCTCCGTGCCGGCGCCGACTCGTAGTCGGTCATGCCGGCGGTGTACCCGGTCAGTCCCAGCGCCCGCTCCGGCGTCAACTCGAGCACCTCGGCGCGCGCCGCCCGGACCTCCCGCAACCGCAGCCCGGTCACCAGGTCGGCCACGCCGCGCAGCAGGCCCACGCCGCCGACCGCCATCACGGCCAGGCCGGCGGTCCGCGCCAGCGGGCCGGCCGCGACGAAGCCGAGCCCGGCCTCCAGCACGCCGACCACCATCAGCAGGCCCCACACCCGGTCGTGGTCCCGGGTCAGCATGGCCACCGCGACGTCCACCGCACCGCGCACCATCAGGTACCAGCCCACCAGCGCGACCGGCGTGGCGTACGACGAGTCCTGGTCGGCGAGCAGCACCACGCCGGTGGCGAGGAACAGCGCCGCCATGCCGGCGTTCAGCCACCAGGTGCGCGTGCCCGCGCCGGCCCGCAGCCCCTCGGCCAGCGCCCCGAACAGGATCACCGCCGCGGCCGCCGGCGCGATGTCGGCCGGTTCCAGGCGCAGCACGGTCCACCCGAGGGCCAGCCAGGCCACCCCGGCGAACAGGAGCAGGCCCCACATGCCGTCCCGGAGGACGGCCAGGGGTGACGAGCCGGACCACGACATGGTGCCTCCCACAGCGCTGCTTCCTGCCATGACAACACTCACGGACGGAGCAAATCGGCTGTTCCCGCGAAAAAGCCGTCGTGACGCGGGGTCGGCGGCCGTCCCGTGCGACCGGCCGGTGCCGGTCCGGGTGTAGCGTGCTGCCCCTGGTCGCACCGGTGTGACCGGTGAGGAGTCAGCGGATCAGCGTGTGGGACGACAACGATCTCACCGCCGCGGTGAAGGCGGCAGCGGCGGGTGATCCGGAGGGTTTCGCCGTCCTGTGGCGCTCCCTGCAGCCGGCCGTCCTGCGGTACCTGCGGGTCGTGGTGGGTGCGGCGGCCGAGGACGTGGCGTCCGAGACGTGGCTGCAGGCCTCGCGCGACCTGCACCGCTTCTCCGGCGACGGGGCGGCGTTCCGGGGCTGGCTGTTCCGGATCGCCCGGCACCGGGCGATCGACGAGCGCCGCCGGCTCGCCCGCCGCCCCGAACAGCCCGCCGAGACGCTGGAGGGCGACCTCAGCCCCGCGCGTGACGCCGCCGCCGAGGCGCTCGAACGGTCCGGCACCGACCGGGCGATCGCGCTGATCGCCACGCTTCCGCCGGACCAGGCCGAGGCGGTGATGCTGCGCGTGGTGGCCGGCCTGGACGTTGCCACCACCGCGCGGGTACTGGGCAAGCGGCCCGGGGCGGTGCGGGTGGCGACCATGCGGGGGCTCCGCCGGCTGGCCGCGCACCCGCAGGTCCGTGACCTCGGCACCGGACCTGACGAGTGAGGTGTAACGCGATGGGATGGTGGCGCGCTCTTCGGGGTGCGATGCGTACACGACGGACACCCCGGCTCGGTCCGGACGACGTCGACCGGCTGGTGGCCGGCGACCCGGCCGGTCCCGATCACCGGGCCCTGGCCGCCCTGCTGGACGCGGCCAGATCGTCTCCCACCCCCGAGGAGCTGGCCGGTGAGCGGGCGGCGGTGGCCCGGTTCGTGGCGGCGTACCGGGATGGTCCGACGACCAGCCTGCCGAAGGGACGCAACCGTGTACGCAGACCGTCGCCCGCCAGGGTGGCCATGATGAAGGTGGCGGCCTCGGTGGCCGTCCTGGCGGTCGGCGGCACGGCCGTGGCGGCGGAGGCCGGGCGCCTCCCCGCCGCGGCCCAGCGCCAGGCGCACGACCTGTTCGGCCGGCTGGGCGTGCCCGCGCCGGACACCTCGGACCGGCCGGCGGCCTCCCCAGCGCCGTCGGCCGCCGGGGCGCCTGCACCGGCGGCCACCGCATCGGGCGCCGCACCGGACTCCGGTGAGATCCGCGCCCGCCGGCTCTGCCAGGCGTGGCGCGCCCAGCGCCAGCCGCACAACCGGGCGATGACCGCCGAAGCGCGCCGCGAGCTGGCCGCCCTGGCCGGCGGCACCGGGCGGATCGCGGCCTTCTGCGCCTCGCGTGCGGACACCGGCACGCCGCTGCCCAGCGACTCCCCGTCGTCGCGGGGCAAGGGCAGCCCGGCACCCGGATCAACCGGCAACGGCAACGGGCCGGGCCAGAACAACGGCAACGGGCCGGGCACCAACAACGGCAACGGCAACGGGCCGGCCAACGGCGACGAGCCGGGCACCGGCAACGACCACGGCAACGGGAACAAACAGGGCAACGGCGACGCCCCGGATAACGAGGGCGGAGCCGGCCCGGGCCCGACGCCCACCCACACCCCCCGTCGGTGACGTCAGCGCAACCGGAGACCTCGATTGACCCCGCACCAGTTCGCCGACCCGGTCTTCGCCGACCGCACCGGACGGCGGCGCCGGCTCATCACGCTCGCCGGGACGGCCGGCGGCCTGGCTCTGGCCGCCGCCGTCCTGGTGGTGATCGCCGCGATCACCGGCACCGGCCCGGCCGCACTGCCCGGATGGGACGACACCACGACGGCCCCACCGGCCGGGCGCCCGGGCCGCGGTGCGGCCGCTGCCACATCGGCACCGGCGGCGGAACGCACGACGACCCGCCGGTCCCCGGCGCCGCCCGCCACGCCGCCGTCGCCGGCCGTCCGGGCGTCCGGCACGCCGTCCCCGTCCGCGCCGGCCACCACGGCGACACCCAGCCCCACGAGCAAGGGCAAGGGCAAGGGACCGGAGCGGCGGCGCGTGCCCACCCACACCCCCTCGGCACACCCGGCCGGGAAATCCTGACGTGGGCCGCCGGGTCCTCCGCCCCGAACCACGGGCACACTGGCTGCTGCTCGCCGTCGGCCTGCTCGTCGTGCTGGCCGGGCTGTCGCTGCACGGCTACGTCGGCCACGTGGGTGCCGAGGGCAGCCGGCCGGCGCCCGACCGGTCCGGCAGCGCACCGGCCGCGGTAACCCGCGGGGCCGCGGTTCAGCGGTTCGAGCCGGACGGGACGGTACGGACCCGGGCCATGCCACCGCGCACCATCGCCTTGACCTTCGACGACGGCCCCGACCCGGTCTGGACGCCGCGCATCCTCGACGTGCTGGCCCGGCACCGGGTGCACGCCACGTTCTTCCAGGTCGGTGCTCGGGTGAACGAGCATCCCGCGCTGGCCCGCCGGGTGCTCGCCGAGGGGCACGAGATCGGCTCGCACACGTTCGCCCACGCCGACCTGGCCGTGCTGCCGGCCTGGCGCCGGTCGGCCGAGGTGTCGCTGACTCGCAACGCCGTCGCCGCCGCCACCGGCGTGCGGCCGGTGCTGCTGCGGCCGCCGTATTCCGCCACGGCCGACGCGGTCACCGGCGCGGCGTACGCCGGCCTGCGCCACGCGGCCCGCAGCGGTCATCTGGTGGTGCTCACCGACCTGGACACCCGGGACTGGGCCCGGGCCGGCGTGCCGGCCATCGTGCGGGCCGCCCAGCCGGCCCGCGGCGCCGGGGCGATCGTGATGATGCACGACTCCGGCGGCGACCGGGCGCAGACGGTCGCCGCGCTCGATGCGCTGATTCCGCGGCTGAAGGCGCAGGACTACCGGTTCGTCACGGTGTCGGCGGGCCTCGGTCTGCCGGCCGCCGCGGCGGCGTCCCCCGGCGAGCGGTGGCGCGGCCACGCCGTCCGGATCGCACAGATCGGCGCCGGATGGCTGGCCCGGGCGATGACCGTGCTGATGGTGGTCGCGCTGGCCCTCGGCGGGCTGCGCCTGCTGCTGCAGGTCCTCGGCGCCCGCCGGCACCGCCGCCTGGTCCGCCGCGCGCACCGGGCGCCGCTGCAGCACCTCGGCCTGGTCTCGGTCGTCGTACCGGCGTACAACGAGGCCGCCAACATCGCCGCCACCGTCCGCTCGCTGGCCCGCAGCGACTACCCGGCGATCGAGGTGATCGTCGTCGACGACGGCTCCACCGACGGCACCGCCGACATCGTCGAGGGCCTCGGCCTGCTCGGCGTGTTCGTGCTGCGGCAGCCCAACGCCGGCAAGCCGGCCGCGCTGAACAACGGGATCCGGTACGCCCGCGGCGACATCCTCATCCTGGTCGACGGCGACACGGTGTTCGAGCCGGACGCGATCGGACGGCTGATCCAGCCGCTGCGCGACCCCGCGGTGGGTGCGGTCTCCGGCAACACGAAGGTGGCCAACCGGCGCGGGCTGCTGGGCCGCTGGCAGCACCTGGAATATGTGATCGGCTTCAACCTGGACCGCCGGATGTTCGACGTGGGCCGCTGCATGCCCACCGTGCCCGGCGCCATCGGCGCGTTCCGGCGCGCCGCCGTGCACACTGCCGGCCACCTCTCCGGCGAGACGCTGGCCGAGGACACCGACTTCACCATGGCGGTGATC
>DASSAL010000200.1:0-6914 GCA_035685405.1 Actinoplanes sp.
GTACGACCGGACGCAGTTCCTGGAGATGGCGCAGTTGGTGAACGAGACGTTCGACCGGCCGGCGATCACCACCGACATCATCGTCGGCTTCCCCGGCGAGACCGACGAGGACTTCGAGCAGACCCTCGAGGTGGTCCGGCAGGCCCGGTTCGCCAGCGCCTTCACGTTCCAGTACTCCAAACGGCCGGGCACCCCGGCCGCGGTGATGGACGGGCAGCTGCCCAAGGCGGTGGTGCAGGAGCGGTACCAGCGCCTGGTGGCGCTGCTCGAGGACGTGACGTGGGCGGAGAACAAGCGGCTGGTGGGCGAGAAGGTGGAGGTGCTCGTCGCGGTCGGTGAGGGCCGTAAGGACGAGCGGACCGGCCGGATGAGCGGCCGCGCCCGGGACGGTCGGCTGGTGCACTTCGCCACTGGCGACACGGCCCCGCGGCCGGGCGACGTGGTCGAGACCGTGGTGACGTACGCGGCGCCGCACCACCTGAACGCCGACGGCGCGCCGCTGAGCCACCGCCGCACCCGGGCCGGTGACACGGCCGAGGCCGGCCGCGGCCCCCGCACTCCCGGGGTGTCGCTGGGCATGCCGGCCATCGGCCGGCCGGCGCCGCTGCCGGTCACCGAGCCGAGCTGTGCGCTCTAGAAGCTGACCCCGGTGCGGGCCGCCCCATTATGTGCGTACTTGCGCGGCCGGCGGCCCGGTGCTGGGCTGGCCCGATGAGCGACACCCCGACGTTGTACGAGTGGGCCGGCGGGATCGACGCGTTCCGCCGGCTGAGCGACGTGTTCTACGCCAAGGTGGTCAAGGACGACCTGCTCGCCGAGCTGTTCGCCGGGATGGACCCGCACCACCCCGAGCACGTGGCCACCTGGCTGGCCGAGGTCTTCGGCGGCCCGGCGGAGTACACCGTTTCGCACGGCGGCTATCCGCACATGCTGGCCAAGCACATCGGCCTGGCGATCAACGAACCGCAGCGGCGGCGCTGGGTGAACCTGATCCAGGACGCCGCCGACGAGGCCGGGTTGCCGGAGGACCCGGAGTTCCGGGCGGCGTTCCTCGGCTACATCGAATGGGGCACCCGGCTGGCCCGGCAGAACTCACAACCCGGCGCGGACGTGGTGCGGCAGGCCCCAGTGCCGCGCTGGGGCTGGGGCGTCGCGCCGCCGTACCTCAAATGATCTCGACCTTTGAGAAGGATCTATCCCGCCTGCTCGGCGAGGGCGAGGAACTGCCGCTTGGACGCCAGCGCCTGCTCGGCTTCCTTGATCCGGCGGTTGTCGCCGGCCGCCTGTGCCCGGGCCAGTCGCTGCTCGGCCTCGGCCACCTGCTCGCGCATCTGCTGCAGCAGCGGGTTGTCCTGCGGCGTGGTCTTGCGCCACGCCGAGTCCATCGCCACCCGGATCCGCTCCTCCGCGGCCCGCCAGCGGCGGTCCAGCCCGGCGGCCGCCTCGCGCGGCACCCGGCCGGCGTCGTGCCAGGCGGCCTGCGCGTCGCGCAGCTTGTTCTGCGCCGCCCGCGGGTCCGCATCCACGTCCAGCGCCTCGACCTCGGCCAGGATCGCCTGCTTCTTCTCCAGGTTGCCCTGGTATTCGGCGTCCCGGGCGGAGAAGACCGCGCTGCGGCGGGTGAAGAAGGCGTCCTGCGCGGCCCGGAAGCGTTCCCAGAGGCGCTGTTCGGCCTCCTTCGCCGCGCGCGGCGCGGCCTTCCACTCGGCCATTAGCTCCTTGAGTCGGGCCGCGGTCGGTCCCCACTCGGTGGAGTCGGACAGGCTCTCCGCCTCCTTGACCAGCTCCTCCTTGGCCGCCTGCGCCTGCTTGCGCTGACCGTCCAGGGTGGCGAAGTGGGCGCCGCGGCGCCGGGTGAACGCGTCCCGCGCGGCGGCGAAGCGCCGCCACAGCTCACCGTCGCTCTTCTTGTCCACCCCGCGGATGGTCTTCCACTCGTCGAGGATCTCCTTGAGCCGGTCGCCGGCCGACTTCCAGCCGGTGGACTCGGCGGCGATCTTCTCCGCCTCCTCGACCAGAGCGGTCTTGCGGGCCAGCGCCTCGGTGCGGGCGGCCTCGCGGGCGACCCGCGCCTCGCCCGCCTTCTCGTCGGCCATCGTGGCCAGCCGGTCCAGGCGGGCGGCCAGGCCGTCGATGTCGCCGACCACGTGCGCCTCGTCCAGGCCGCTCCGGATCCGCTTGATGCTGGACAGCGAGTGGGCCGCGTCGGCCGCGCCGGACTTCAACCGGGCTTCGATCAGGTCGACCTCGGTGACCAGGTCGGCGAACCGCCGGGCGAAATGGGCCAGGCCCTCCTCCGGGGTTCCCGCCTGCCATGAGCCGACCACCCGGTCGCCCTCGGCGGTCTTGACGTACACGGTGCCGTCGGCATCGACACGCCCGAAGGTAGTCCAGTCGTTCATCAGCCCATCCTCGTTATTCCGGCGCCCGGGGCTGCGCTGCCCCCGGCCACCGCCACAAGCGCAGAAAAGCATGCCGTCTTCTACCGGGCATTCTTTCTCGCGCATTGTCACAGGTCCAACCCGGTTACGACCAAGTGCCCGCCGATGACCGTGACCATACGGTGTCCTACCGTTGCTCCGTGCCGTTCCGCCCCCATCCCCGGGTGATCGCCGTCGTCGGGCCGACCGCCGCCGGCAAGTCGGCGCTGAGCCTGGATCTGGCCCGTGAGCTGGGCGGCGAGGTGGTGAACGCGGACGCGATGCAGCTGTACCGCGGGATGGACATCGGTACCGCAAAACTGACCGAGGCGCAACGACGCGGCATCCCGCACCACGTCCTCGACGTCTGGGACGTCACCCGACCGGCCAGTGTGGCGGAATACCAGAAGCTGGCCCGCGCCGCGGTCGAGGACATCGCCGCCCGGGGCCGGGTGCCGATGCTGGTCGGCGGTTCGGGCCTGTACGTGCGGGCGGTGCTGGAGGATTTCGAGTTCCCGGGCACCGACCCGGCGATCCGCGCCCGGTTGGAGGGCGAGCTGGCCGCGGGCGTACCCCTCCACGACCGGCTGCGCGCCCTCGACCCGGTCGCCGCCGCCAAGATCCTGCCGTCCAACGGCCGCCGGATCGTGCGGGCGCTCGAAGTGATCGAGATGACCGGGCAGCCGTTCACCGCCTCCCTGCCGGCGGAGATACCGTTCTACGACTCGGTGCAGATCGCGGTGGACCGCGACGACCTGGACGATCGGATCGCCCGCCGGGTGGACCTGATGTGGGCCGCCGGGCTGCTCGACGAGGTGCGGGGGCTGGCGGCTCGCGGGCTCCGCGAGGGGCGGACGGCCGGCCGGGCGCTGGGATACCAGCAGGCGCTCGCTGAACTCGACGGTCACCTCACCGGCGCGCAGGCACGCGCCGAGACCACCCGGCTGACCCGCCGGTTCGTCCGCCGGCAACGGTCCTGGTTCCGGCGCGACCCCCGGATCACCTGGCTGGACGGGACATCACCGACGCTGTTGGCGGACGCGCTGGCGGTTACGCGATGATGGACGGCGTGCACTTCGTGAAAGGCCACGGCACCGGCAACGACTTCGTCGTGCTTCCCGACCCGGACGGGTCGCTGGAGCTCACCCCGTCGCTGGTGGCGGCGCTCTGCGACCGGCACCGCGGGATCGGCGCCGACGGCGTGCTCCGGGTGGTGCGCAGCGCCAAGCATCCGGACGCCGCCGGGTACGCCGCCGACGCCGAGTGGTTCATGGACTACTGGAACTCGGACGGCTCCTTCGCCGAGATGTGCGGCAACGGCGTCCGGGTCTTCACCCGGTACCTGCTCACCTCCGGGCTGGCCATACCGGCCGGGGACGGCCTGCCGATCGCGACCCGGGCCGGGGTGGTGCGCGCGGTGCCCGGACCGGAGACCATCGCGGTGCGGATGACCACGCCCCGGCTGTACGACGCGAGCACCGCAACCGTCGGTTCGCTGACCCTGCCCGGGGTGGCCGTGGACTGCGGCAACCCGCACCTGGTCTGCGCCGTCCCCGCCACCCTCGACACGCTCGACCTGCACGTCGAGCCGGGCTACGACCGGGCGCTCTTCCGGTCCGGCGTGAACCTCGAGTTCGTCGCGCCGGTCGGCGAACGGCACGTCCGGATGCGCGTCCACGAACGCGGTTCCGGCGAGACGCTGTCCTGCGGCTCCGGTGCGCTGGCCGTCGGCGCGGTGGCGTTGCGCGACGCCGGGCTGACCACCGGCGAGGTGACCGTCGACCTGCCCGGTGGCCGGCTCACCGTCACCGTCACCGCCGACGGCGAGTGGTGGCTGACCGGGCCGGCGGTGCTGGTGGCCACCGGCGAGGTGGATGTGACGGCGCTCTGATGCCGGTGCACAACGTGGCTCACCGCGGGTATTCGTACGTCGCGCCGGAGAACACCCTGCCCGCGCTGGCGGCTGCCGGGCGCGCCGGTGCCACGTACGTCGAGTTCGACGTGCGGACCACCGCCGACGGCGTACCGGTGGTGATCCACGACCGGACCGTGGACCGCACCACCGACGGCAGCGGGCACGTCTGGGATCTCACCCTCGACGAGGTGCGGGCGCTGGACGCCGGTTCCTGGTTCTCCCCGGCGTACGCCGGCACCCGCGTCCCGCTGCTCGCCGAGGTCCTCGATCTGCCCTCGCCGGCGTTGCTGCTGGAGATCAAGCCGCCGGCCTCGCGCGAGGAGGTCAAGCGGATTCTGAGCATGGTCGCCGACCGCGGCCTGCTGGAGCGCACCATCGTGCAGAGTTTCGATCCGGAGGTCGTCCGGCTGGTCCGGGAGGCGGCGCCGGACGTGCGGCGCGGGCTGTTGCGGCTGCGGTTCGAGGCGGACACCGTACCGCTGGCCAAGGAGCTGGACGTGGTGTGCTGCAACCCGTCGGTGGCCGACGTGCTGGGTGACGCGGCCACCGTCGCCGAACTGACCGGCGCCGGCATCGACGTGATGCCGTGGACGGCCAACGACATGGCCGAGTGGCCGGAGTTGGTGGGGGCCGGCGTCGCCGGTCTGATCAGCGACCGCACCGGCGAGCTGACCGGCTGGGTGGAAATGGCCGGCTCCGCGGCGATCGCCGCCGGTTAGAAGGTCTCGCGCGGGGCCTTCTCCAGCTGGGCCTCCGGCGCCGCGGCCGGGTTGGCCGGGGCCGGTGCACCGCGGACCACGTCCCGGATCGCGGCCGCCACCGCCGGGGTGACGCGCTGGTCGAACACACTCGGCACGATCACCGTCGGGTTCACCTTGTCCTCACCGACCACGTCGGCGATGGCCCGCGCGGCGGCCAGCGCCATCTCCTCGGTGAACTCGTGGGCGGCGGCGTCCAGCATGCCCCGGAACACGCCCGGGAAGGCCAGCACGTTGTTGATCTGGTTGGGCTGGTCGGAGCGGCCGGTGGCGACCACCGCGGCGTGCTGCCGGGCCTGCCGCGGGTCCACCTCCGGGTCCGGGTTGGCCAGCGCGAACACGATCGACTTCTCCGCCATCCGGGCGATGTCCGCGCCGGTCAGCAGGTTCGGCGCGCTGACACCGATGAACACGTCCGCGCCCACGATCGCGCCGGGCAGGTCGCCGGCGAAGTTGTCCTTGTTGGTGTTCTCGGCCAGCCACTGCCAGGTCGGGTTGAGGCCGTCCATGCCGCGGTGCAGGGCACCCTCCCGGTCGTACGCGATGATGTCGCCCACGCCCTGGCGCAGCAGCAGTTTCATGATCGCCGTGCCGGCCGCGCCGGCACCGGAGACCACCACCTTGACGTCGGCCAGATCCTTGCCGACCACCCGCAGCGCGTTGGTCAGCGCGGCCAGCACACAGATCGCGGTGCCGTGCTGGTCGTCGTGGAAGACCGGGATGTCCAGCAGTTCGCGCAGCCGCATCTCGATCTCGAAACAGCGCGGCGCGGCGATGTCCTCGAGGTTGATCCCGCCGTACGCCGGCGCGATCGCCTTGACGATGCGGACGATCTCGTCGGTGTCCTGGGTGTCCAGCACCACCGGCCAGGCGTCCACCCCGCCGAACCGCTTGAACAGCGCGGCCTTGCCCTCCATCACCGGCATCGCCGCGGCCGGCCCGATGTTGCCCAGGCCGAGCACCGCGGACCCGTCGGACACCACGGCCACGGTGTTGCGCTTGATGGTCAGCCGGCGGGCGTCGGCCGGGTTCTCCGCGATCGCCATGCACACCCGCGCCACCCCCGGCGTGTACGCCCGGCTCAGCTCGTCGCGGTTGCGCAGCGCCACCTTCGACGATACCTCGATCTTGCCGCCCAGGTGCAGCAGGAAGGTCCGGTCGGAGACCTTGCGGACGTCCACGCCGTCCTGCTCCTCCAGCGCCTTGACGACCAGGTCGGCGTGGGCGGAGTCGGCGGTGTCACAGGTGAGGTCGACGAGCACCTGAGTGGGATTGGAGTCCACCACGTCGAGCGCGGTCACGATCGCGCCGGCCTCGCCGACACACGTGGTGAGCCGGCCGATGGACGATGCGTCGGCGGTCACGGCGATGCGGATCGTGATCGAGAATCCTGCGCTCGGCAGGCGGGTGGTCACCACGGTGTGCCCTCCGTCGTCAAGGGTTGGGTCACCGCATTGTCGCGCTTCCGGAATACCCGCATCCACTCCGGGGGTTGTAACAAGGTCAGACACGTCTCCGACAACGCCCGGCCGGTTATCTGGATGCGCCCGTCCCGGCGGCGTGCCACGATCGGTGCCGAGGAGGTCACCTTTTGCGTACCGAGCTTTTCGAACCCGACGTCACCACCGGCGAGCTGGAACTCGAGGAACGGCAGTCGCTGCGACGGGTCGCCGGCCTGTCCACCGAGCTCACCGACATCACCGAGGTCGAATACCGGCAGCTGCGTCTGGAGCGTGTCGTCCTGGTCGGCGTCTGGACCTCCGGCAGCGTGACCGAGGCGGAAAACTCGCTGACCGAGCTGGCGCTGCTCGCCGAGACCGC
>DASSAL010000201.1:0-33434 GCA_035685405.1 Actinoplanes sp.
GAGGTGCAGGGCGGTTCCACCGCCGACGGCGCGAACGTCGTGCAGTACACCGACTGGGGCGGCGCCAACCAGCAGTGGCAGCTCGTCCGGGTCGGAGGCGGCGGCACGCCCACCACCGGACCCACCACCCCGCCGCCCGGCGGCACCTGCACGCTTCCGTCGACGTACCGATGGACATCGACGGGCCCGCTGGCGAACCCGAAGTCCGGGTGGGTCTCGCTCAAGGACTTCACCTACGCGCCCTACAACGGCCGGCATCTCGTCTACGCCACGACGCACGACACCGGAACGACCTGGGGCTCGATGAACTTCAGCCTCTTCACGAACTGGTCCGACATGGCCTCGGCCAGCCAGAACACGATGTCGTCGGCCACCGTCGCGCCCACCCTGTTCTACTTCGCCCCGAGGAACATCTGGGTGCTCGCCTACCAGTGGGGCGGGCCGGCGTTCTCCTACCGGACCTCCAGCGACCCCACCAACCCGAACGGATGGTCGGCGCCGCAGACGCTGTTCTCCGGCACCATCTCCAATTCCTCGACCGGCCCGATCGACCAGGCGCTGATCGGTGACGGCACGACCATGTACCTGTTCTTCGCCGGCGACAACGGCCGGATCTACCGGGCCAGCATGCCGATCGGGAACTTCCCCGGCAATTTCGGCACGGCATCGACCGTGGTGATGAGCGACACGACGAACAACCTGTTCGAAGCGGTTCAGGTGTACAAGGTCCAAGGCCAGAACCAATACCTCATGCTCGTCGAGGCGATCGGCGCCAACGGGCGCTACTTCCGGTCCTTCACGGCCACCAGCCTGGGCGGCTCGTGGACGCCGCAGGCGGCAAGTGAGAGCAACCCCTTCGCCGGCAAGGCCAACAGCGGAGCCACCTGGACCAATGACATCAGCCACGGCGAACTGATCCGCAGCAACGCCGACCAGACCATGACCATCAACCCGTGCAGTCTGCAGTTGCTCTATCAGGGACGTGCCCCGAACTCCGGCGGTGACTACGGTCTGCTGCCGTACCGGCCGGGGCTGCTCACCCTGCAGCGCTGACCGCACCGGACGTCCGCTCCCGCGCCTCGCCGGTGCGGGAGCGGTCCGTCGTGTCTGCGGTGACTATGGCGTCTGCGGCAGGCCGGTGGCCGGCTCCTGCTCGGGGCAGCGCAGTCGCAGCTGCTCGTGCCCGAACGGCGCGTCCACGAGTCGGCAGTGGTGCGGGTCCGCGGTGCCCGGATGGGCGTACCCGTCGAAGAAGCGGCAGGTGACGCACATCTTGACGATCGGAATCTGCCCCTGCTCCTGCAGCCGGCGGATGTGGCCGGTCACCACATGCAGCAGCTGGTACTGTCCGATCTCGTCCAGCCTCCCTAACTCCGCCAGCAGGTCCGAAGCCCAGTGCAGCAGCTCCGGCGCCTGCGCCCGGCCCCGGTCGGTGATCGTCACGGGCACATCCCACGGGGAGGCCACCGCCGGCCCCACGACGACGAGACCTTCGCGCACCAGGGTGTCGATCGAGGACTCCGTCGCGGGCGCGGTCATGCCGGCATCGGCAGCCAGATCGGCGAGCGTGTACCCCTCCCGGCGCCGGCTGAGCAGGAGCAGCAGCTGCTGCTGGGCGAGCGTACGCTCCAGCCCGGCGGCCGGATCGTCGGCGGCGAGGTGCATGGCGAAGGCCACCCTGGCCAGGCCGGTGGCCAATCGATGGGGTAACGCTTCATTGTCCACAGCAGCCATCCGTGGTTGGCGATACGTCGATCGCTCGCCACGTTACCCGACGCGTCCAGCCCTGTTCGTCGTCCGGGCCCGCGGCCGGGCGGTCAGGGGACGTCCGTCCGCGACGAGCGGGCCGGATGGCCCTGGTACGGCGGTTCGGCCGGCGAGACGGTGGGCCCATACCCGGGAAACCGTCGATCCGCGCGAGGGAGTGCGGTAGCACGTAGGGGAGAAGCTGATGTGGACGTTCAAGAACCTGCTCGCCGTCGCCCTGTTCCTGTTCGGGTCGACGTTCCTGTGGATGACGCCCGCCTTCGCCGGCCGGACACCACCGCCGACCGGGATGGCATGGACGCTGGTCAACATCTTCGCGCTGGCGGCGGTGGCCGGATTCACCGTCGCGGCGTGGGCGGTGTTCAAGCAGTACTCGTGGTGGGGACCGGTGACACTGGTGTCCGCGATCATCGGCCTGGTGGCGGTGATCCCGTTCGTGATCGGGCTGGTGCAGATCGGGACCGGACTGGCCGACCTGGGCATACAGATCAACCTCTGGATGCACGTCCTCGGTGGTGTCGCCGCGGTGGCCGTCGTAGGCCTGCCCGACCTGCACACCTGGGTCGCCTATCGGCTCTGACCCGGCGGTCCGGGCCAGGATGAGTGGTGGCTGGTACCTCGACCGATGGTTCTGTTCGTCGAGGAGATGAAGGGCCGCAACCTCGAGAACGAGGGTGAGCGTGGCATTGTCGATGCTGGCGGCTCTGCTCGCCGAGGTCAGCGGCCAGGCGCTGACCGGCCGCGCCGGTGCCGTCCAGGTCGACGGCTGCACCCGCGGCCTGGGCGCCGGCAACACGCCGACCCGGGCACTGGCCGTGGTGTGCGACAAGATGGGCTTGACCACCGGTATCGACGCCGCCGGCTGGCCGGCGGGCAGGAGGCTCGATGAAGTCGTTCGCGTCCTCGGCCGACCTGGCCGAGCGGGAGCAGAGGCTGGAGGTGCTCGCCGACGGCGTGTACGCGCTGACCGCCGAAGGCGACCCGAACGTGGGCGCCGTCGAGGGCGAGGACTTCCTGGTGTGCTTCGAGGCGCTGGCCACGCCGGTGGCCGCGGGTCGTTGGCTGGCCAAGCTGCGCGAGCACACCACCAAGCCGGTCCGCTATCTGGTGCTGTCGCACTACCACGCGGTCCGGGTGCTCGGCGCGAGCGCGTTCGGCGCCGAGGTGGTCGTGGCGCACGACAACACCCGGGCGTTGATCGCCGAGCGGGGGCGCCAGGACTGGGAGTCCGAGCTCGCCCGGATGCCCCGGCTGTTCCTCGACCCGTCGTCGATCCCCGGGCTGACCTGGCCGACCGCGACGTTCTCCGACCGCTTCACCATCCACCTGGGGGGTGACCGGGGACCGCTGGAGCTGCGCTACTGCGGGCGCGGGCACACCGAGGGCGACATCGTCGCCTGGCTGCCGCGGCAGCGGATCCTGTTCGCCGGCGACCTGGTGGAATCCCAGGCGGCGCTCTACACCGGCGACGCGTTCCACCGGGACTGGGTGGGCGGCACGCTGGACGGGGTGGCGGCGCTGAACGCGGAGACCCTGGTCGGCGGCCGCGGTGCGGTCGCGCGGGGACGCGAGGGGGTGGCCGCGGCCATCGATCAGACCCGGCATTTCCTGGACGTGATGATCCGCGAGGTCACCGCGACGCGTGAGCGGGGTGGCAGCGTGAAAGCGGCGTTCCAGGCGGTGCACGCGGAGCTGGAACCCCGGTACGGCAGCTGGCCGATCTTCGAGCACTGCCTGCCGTTCAACGTGTCCCGGCTCTGGGACGAGCTGTCCGGGGCGGAGCGGCCGGTGATCTGGACCGCCGAACGCGACCGCGCGGTGTGGGATGAGCTCCAGGGCTGACGCCGCCCCGGTGGTGATCGCCGGAGCCGGGCCGGTCGGCCTGGTGACCGCCCTGCTGCTCGCCCGCTACGACGTGCCGACGGTGGTGCTGGAGTCGGCCGCACGGTGGGACCCGGCGGGCTCGAAGGCGATCTGTTTCCAGCGGGACGTGCTGGATGTGCTGGACCGGGTGGGCTGCGCGGAGGACCTCATCGCCGAGGGTGTCACCTGGACCGTCGGGCGCACCTACTACCGGGACCACGAACTGTACGCGGTCACCTTCCCCGACCCGGGGCGCAGCGCCGTGCCGCCGTGGATCAACATCTCCCAGGCGGTGCTGGAACGGCGGCTGCTCGATCTGGTGGCGGCCACACCGCTGATCGACCTGCGGTACGGGCACCGGGTCAGCGGGGTGCGTCTCACGCCGGACGGGGTGGAGGTGGACGCCGGCGTGCGCGTCCGGGGCAGCCACCTGGTCGGGGCGGACGGCGCCCGCAGCACGGTCCGGCAACTGCTCGGCGTCGGCTTCCCC
This sequence comes from Actinoplanes sp., assembly GCA_035685405.1. Taxonomy (GTDB): domain Bacteria; phylum Actinomycetota; class Actinomycetes; order Mycobacteriales; family Micromonosporaceae; genus Actinoplanes. Next base: position 4,121 of record DASSAL010000201.1, read on the forward strand.
GGGCAGTCCTTCCCCGACCAGTTCCTGATCTGTGACATCAAGGCGGAGCTGCCGTTCCCCAGTGAGCGGCGGTTCTACTTCGACCCGGAGTGGAACCCGGGCCGGCAGGTCCTGGTGCACCACTGCCCGGAGTCGACATGGCGGATCGACTGGCAGGTGCCGGCGGACTACGACCTGGCCGCCGAGCGGGCCGGTGGTGCGCTGGACGCGCGCATCCGCACGGTGGTCGGGGGCGTGCCGTACGAGGTGGTGTGGGCGACGGCGTACCGGTTCCACGAGCGGTGCGCCGAGCGGTTCGCGGTCCGTGGCCGGGCCTTTCTCACCGGTGACGCCGCACATCTGTACGCGCCGTTCGGGGCGCGCGGGCTCAACTCCGGCATCCAGGACGCCGAGAACCTGGCCTGGAAGCTGGCCTTCGTCCGGCATGGCTGGGCGCCGCCCGCCCTGCTGGACAGCTACCACGTCGAGCGCCGGGCCGCGGCGGCGGAGAACCTCCGGGTCACCATGGCGACCATGGAGTTCCTCGCACCGCAGACCGAAGCGCAGCGGACCCGGCGGCGGACCGCCCTGGACCGGGCGGTGACCGACGCCGGCGCCCGCTCGATGATCGATTCGGGCAAGCTGGCCGAGCCGTACTGGTATCTGGACTCGCCGTTGACCACGCCCGCCGGGCCGGTGGACGACTTCCCGCGGCAGCCGGGGGCGCTGCGCCCGCCGGTGCCGGGCGTGCTGTGTCCGGACGCTTCCTGCACCGTGGCGGGCCGGCAGACCCGCCTGCGGCGGCTCTTCGGCCGGTCCTTCGTGGTGCTCACCGCCGAACCACCGGACCGGCTGCCCGCCGTCGGCTTCCCCTGTGCGACGTACACGCGGGACGACATCGACGACGGCGGGGAGGTGCGCAAGGCGCTGCCGGCGAGCGGTTACGTGATCCGCCCCGACGGGCACCTCGCCGCCGTCCTGGACCGTCCGGACCCGCCGAGCCTGGCGGCCGCGCTGCACCGGGCGGCCGGACTGCCGGCAGGACACCACACATGGAGGTGAAGGCGATGACCGTACCGCTGCTGCGCGATCTGATCGACGACGCCGGTCTCTTCCCCCCGGCCCGGCTGCCGATGGCGGCCGCCGTGGCCCGGCACCGGGCCGACCGGGCCCGTGGCCACCCGATGCTCACGCACCGGTTCCTCTGCCCGGCGAGCCGGTGGGACGAACTGCTGGCCTGTCTCGACCCGGCGGACCGGCTGCGGGTCGGCCTGATCCTGGACGCCCCGGCACCGGACACGGCCGGCGCCCGGTGCGTGGTGGAGCAGGCCGAGATCGCCGTACGCCCGGGTGACGACCTGCCGTCCGGCCTACCGTGGCCGGTCTACGTCGAGCCGGTTCGCGGACCCGGCTGGCTGGACCTGGTGCCGGAGCTGGCGAACCGCGGCCTGGGGGCGAAGGTGCGGTGCGGTGGGCTGACCGCGCAGGCCTTCCCGGCACCGGCCGACCTGGTCGCCTTCTTCCGCGCCTGCGTGGCGGCGGACGTGCCGGTCAAGGCCACCGCGGGGCTGCACCACGCGCTGCCGTACACCGATCAGCAGACCGGGCTGCGCCACTACGGCTACCTCAACGTGCTGCTCGCCGTCGCGCGGACCGTCGAGGGCGCGCCGGCGGCCGAGGTCGACGCGGCGGTGTCGGATCCGCACCCGGTGGCGGCGATCAAGCAACTACCCGCCGACCTGGTGACGCGCACCCGGCGGGTGCTCGTATCCTACGGCTCGTGCGACACCGCAGATCCCATCGCCGATGCCGTCGCCCTGGGACTGGCCGAAGGAATCGGGCATGACCTGGCTCGAGGGTGACGACCCGGGCTTCGGCGTCAACCACCTGCCCTACGGGGTCTTCTCCACCGGGACCGCCCAGCCCCGGGTGGGCGTCCGCGTCCACGGCCATGTGCTGGATCTGGCGCCGGCGTTGCAGGAGCCGGCCTTCGCGGTTCCCCACCTCAACGCCTTCCTGGCCGGCGGCAGGGCGTACTGGGACCGGATCCGCGAGCGCATCACCGATCTGCTCACCACCGCCGCTCAGGCCGACGCCGTCCGGCCCTTCCTCCATCCGCTCACCGACGTCGCCCTGCACCTGCCGGTTGCGGTCGCCGACTACGTCGACTTCTACGCCTCGCTGGAGCACGCGAGCAACCTCGGCCGCATGTTCCGCCCGGACGAGGAGCCGCTGAAACCGAACTGGCGGCACCTGCCGGTCGGCTACCACGGCCGGTCCGGCAGCGTCGTGGTCTCCGGGACCCCGATCCCGCGGCCCTCCGGCCAGATGCCGGGCGGGGCGGCGTTCGCGCCGACCGGAAAGCTCGACATCGAGGCGGAGCTGGGTTTCGTCGTGGGCGCTCCGTCGGCCCCGAACACGCCCGTTCCGCCGGCCGCCTTCGCCGAGCACGTCTTCGGCGTGGTGCTGCTCAACGACTGGTCGGCCCGCGACATCCAGGCCTGGGAGTACGTACCCCTGGGACCGTTCCTCGGCAAGTCGTTCGGCACGTCGATCGCCGCCTGGGTCACGCCGCTGGCCGCCCTGGAGAGCGCCCGGGTGCCCGGCCGCCGCCAGGATCCGGAGCCGCTGCCGCACCTCGCCCGCGCGCAGGACTGGGGTCTGGACCTGGCTCTCGAGGTGTGGCTCAACGCCGAGCGGATCTCGCGGCCGCCCTACGCCGGGATGTACTGGACACCCGACCAGATGCTGGCCCACCTGACCAGCAACGGTGCCGCCGTGCGCACCGGCGACCTGTTCGGCTCGGGCACCGTCTCGGGTCCCACCCCGGAGACCCGCGGCTCCCTCATCGAGCTCACCTGGAACGGCGCCGAGCCGCTGCGGCTCGCCGACGGCTCCACCCGCACGTTCCTGGCCGATGGCGACACGGTGACGCTGACCGCCAGCGCGCCCGGCCCCGGCGGGGAGCAGATCCGGCTGGCGCCGGTGGACGGACGCATCGTTACCGGCCGGTGACGGCAGCTCCGGCGAGGCCCGGGCCCGACCGGATCTGACGATCATGGCCCGGGCTCCCCGGTCAGGTGAGCGCGGTCACCGCTTGCGGGCGGTGACGATCAGGTATTCCCAATCGAGCACGGTCTTGTCCACGCCACGGTCGAAGCGACGCCCGACCTCGGCCAGGGCGTTGTCCAGAGCGGCCACCCGCTCGGGGTCGTCGGCGATGTGACGGTAGGTGGCGATCGTCGGACCGTAGAGGGTCTTGAAATCGTCGCGGAAGTCCTCCGGCGCGTTGAAGCGGGTCACCTCGAGCGTCTGCCGCCGGACCTCCACGTCGGTCACCCGGTCGCCGAAGAGCTCGCGGACATGGTCCTCGTCGCCCCACAGCGGCGGCGGCTGCGCGCCCGGCGGGGGCGGCGGTGCGAACGGCTTCATGGCCGCGAACACCTGGCCGATGAAGCCCTGCGGTGTCCAGCTGAGCACCGAGATGGTGCCGCCCGGCCGGCAGACCCGGATCAGCTCGTCGGCACTGGCCCGGTGGTGCGGGGCGAACATCACCCCGATGCAGGACAGCACCACGTCGAACTCGTCGTCGCCGAACGGCAGTGCCTCGGCGTCCGCGGTCCGCCAGTCCAGGCTGAGCCCGCGTGCTTCGGCGTCCCGGCGGCCGATCTCGAGCAGTTCCGGCGTGAGGTCGGACGCGACCACCCGAGCGCCGAGCTCCGCGGCGGGAAGGCTGGCGCTGCCGGTCCCGGCTGCCACGTCGAGCACCCGGTCGGATGGTCTCACGCCGGCCGCCCGGACCAGGACCGGACCGAGCGGCGAGACGATCTCGTTGACGATCCTCTCGTAGTCACCCGACGCCCAGATGGCTCGGTGCTTGGCCTTGAGCGCGCGGTCAGCTTCCGAAGTGTGCGTTGCAGTAGTCATGTCATTTCCTTCTCGTCAGTTCGAATGGTCGTGTCTGAGGCGGATCCGGTGATGAGCGCGGGCCGGCCGAGGCGGTGGCCGTGCGTGTTGCCCGCGGGACAACCGTGGTGCTGCCGACCTCATGTCAGCCTCCCCAGTGGACGAGTGCGGAAGCGAGCCAGAGCACCGGCATGCCGGCGAGCATGGCCGCGTACGGCGATCCGGTCCGCGCGACGGCGACCACGGCCACGCCCACCGCCGCCAGCGGCGGCAGCGTCTCGGCCGGGGCCACCCCGACGCACGAGTTCGCCACCCCGGTCGCGGCGATGGCCGCGAACGAGGCCGGAGCGATGAGCTCGGTGGCCCGCTCCAGCGAGTCCGGCATGGTGAACCGGTCGGCCAGCGTGACCACGCTGATCCGGAACAGGTAGCTGCCGAGACCGGCGGCCAGCACGACGAGCCAGGCGTTCATCGGCCGGCCTCCGCTGCGGCCGGCCGGATCCGGCCGGCGGTGAGGCCGGCCACGATGGCGATGGCCACGCCCAGGTGCAGGGGTGCGGCAAGGGCGGCGACCGCGACGAGCGCCGCGGTGCCGACGGTTCTCCGCGCCGCCGGTGACGTGAGCTTGGGCACGATCTCGCCGATCAGGTAGAGCGGGATCACGAATTCCAGGTGCAGCCAGCCCGGCAACTGCGCGCCGGCGACGGCACCGGCGACGATCGCGGCCAGCCAGCACACCCACAACACCGCGGCGCCACCCAGGTAGTAGGCGTGCCCACGGCCGGGTTCCGGGAACCGCCGGTAGCCCTCGGTGCCTACCGCGAACGACGGATCGACCAGCGGGTACGCGGCGCCGGCCCGCCACCACCACGGCGTGCCCCGCCAGTGGGCCGCCATCCCCGCGGAGTACAGGACGAGCCGGAGGTTGATGATCAGTACGGTGCCGACGACGACCAGGGGAGCGGCGCCGGCGTCCAGCAGCTCGATGGTCGCCACCTGGGCGCTGCCGGCGAAGATGACCGGCCCGGTGAGCACGCCGGCCAGCGTCGGGATGTCGGCCCGGGCGGCGCTGACGCCGACCACCAGGCCGAACGGTGCCACCCCGAGCAGCCACGGCACCATCGCGCGGGCGCCGGCGGCCGCGTCGCCGCGGCGGGTAGCGAGGGCCGGCATCAGCAGACCTCGATCGAAAGTTCGTACACTTCTGCGGCCGGATGTCCGGATCGTTCATGCACGCGGAGCACGGCCTCTTTGCTGGGGGCGGTGGACAGGCAGAAGACCTTGCCGTACTCCGGATCCAGCCAGGTCCGCTCGAAGCGCACGCCTTCGGTGTCCTCGATGCGGCGCCGGCTCTGATGCGCGTCCCGCAGCTGCTCCTCGGTCGCGCCGACGAACCCGGAGTGAATGTCGATGTACCTTGCCATGGAGGTCAGCCTCCAGGGGCGCGCCGCATCGGTCATCGGTCGAATGCCCGACGAGCCGGCGGTGATCGGGGCACGGACGTGGGGTGGGCAGGTCGGCAGTGGCGAGGGACATCGGTACCTCCGCGATGCACGGCAGGGACGACCTGCTGGCGCTCGCGGCGCGTCGGGTCGCCGCCGTGCGCGCCGGCACCGGTCACCTGCTGCTGCTCGCGGGCGAGGCCGGCATCGGCAAGACCCGGCTGTTGCAGGCGATCCAGCGGCTCGCCTCGGCCGAGGGCTTCCTGCTGTGGAGCGCGGGCGCCTTCCCGCAGGACGTGGAGCTGTCGGCCGGCCTGCTGCTGGACCTCGGTCACGCCATGTCCCGGTCCGAGCGGGCCGACGTCGCCGACCGGGGGCGGGCCCTGGTGGCGGACCTGGGCCGGGTCGCCGACGCGCAGACCGACTCGGGGGATGCGCACCGGCGCCGGCGCCTCCTGGTGCTGGACGCGGCGGATCGACTGGCCGCCCTGACCGACGACGGTCCGGCCCTGCTGGCGCTCGAGGACCTGCACTGGTGCGACGAGCTGAGCCTGGAGATCGTCGCGCACGTGGCCCGCCGGTTGCCGTCGCTGCCCCTGCTGGTGGTCGGCACGTTGCGCACCGACGAACTGCACCAGAACGCTCCGGTGCGGTCGTGGCGGTCCCGGCTGCTCCTGCAGCGGATGGCCGAGGAGGCCCGGCTCTCCCGGCTCGACCTGGACCAGATTCAGGCCATGGTGGGTGAGCTGCTGCCGGACCGGGCCGTGCCGCGGCGCCTGGTCGAGCTGGTCCATCAGCGGTCCGGCGGTGTGCCGCTGCACGTCGAGGAACTGGTGAACGCCGCCGCACAGGGCCGGCTGTCCGCGGACCCGTCGTACGTCCCGGAGACGCTGGCCGAGGCGATCCACCACCGGTTCACCGCGCTGTCGCAGGCGGCCCGGGACACCGCGCTGGCCGCCGCGGTGGTCCGCCGTACCTTCGACCTGGACCTGGTGACCGCGGTGCGGGGCGGCTCGGCGCCGGAGGTGGCGGCCGGCCTGGACGAGCTGGTCGAGCGGCATTTCGTGCACGAGGAAGCGCCGGGGTGGTTCGGCTTCCGGCATGCCCTCATCCGGGACGCCATCGAGGTCAACGCTCCGCTGGCCGGGCGTCGTGCGTTGCACGCGCGCGTCGCGGAGGTGGCCCGGCATCGCCTGGATCTGGGCGGCGAGGCCTACCGGTCGGCCCACCACGAGGCGGCCGGTGAACTCGGCGAAGCCTCGGACGCCGCCGCGGCCGCGGCCGAGCGGGCCGCCGCGCTGTCGTCCCACCAGGAGGCGTTCGACCTGCTGAACCGTGCGGTGCGATGCCTGCGCACGTCCGACGACCGGCGGCGTGCGGACCTGCTCGCCCGCCGCGCCGCCGAGGCGGCCGCCACCGACCACAACGCGCAGGCGGCGCGGGACTACGCGCGGGCGCGGGAGCTGCTGATCGCGGCCGGCGACCCGGTGGCTGCCGCCACGTTGCTCCCCGGGCTGGTCGCCGTGCGCCATCTGCTCGGCGACCCGCTGCCGGCCCGCATCACGCTGCTCGAGCAGGGACTCGAGGACATCGAGGGGGCGGCCGACGGGCAGCGGCAGCGGGCCCGGGCTGCCCTCCTGGCGGCCCGAGCGGCCGCGTACCTGGTCGACGACCGCCTCGACGACGCCATCAGAGCCGGGGAGCAGGCTCTGGCCGCGTCCGGCGCGGAGGACGAGCGGACCCGCCTCAACACCGCGGCCACGCTGGGCTCGGTCCTGGTGTTCGCCGGGCGCATGGACGAGGGCTGGCGTCAGCTCGAGCAGGCCACCGACCGGGCCCGGGAACTGGGCCTGGAGGCGGAGGCCGCGCGCGGCTACCGCATGATCGGTTCCTCTGCCTCCACCCTCGTGGAGTACGACCGCGCCGAGCACTGGCTGGCCGAGGGCATCGAGTACGCCGACCGGACCGAGCAGTGGAACCACCGCCACTACATGGCCGGCCACCGGGCCCACGTCTGGTGGTGCCAGGGCCGGTGGGACGAGGCCGACCGGGCGGTGCAGCAGGCGCTCGTCGAGGACGACGGTGGCATCACCACGCGGATCACCGCGCTGCACGTGGCCGGGTTCGTCGCCCTGGGCCGGGGCAACGTCGACACCGCCGTCCGCACGCTGGCCGAGGCTCGCGCCGCCGGTGACGCCATGGGCGAGCTTCAGCGCTTCGCACCGGCCCTGTGGGGCCTCGCCGAGTGCGCGCTCCTGCGCCAGGATCACGCCGAGGCCGTCGCCCTCACCGCGGCCGGGTACGCGGCGTCGCACGCGGTCGCCGACGCGGCGAACCTGTTCCCTTTCCTGGTCACCGGCACCCGGGCGCGGCTCGCCCAGCAGGACGTCGGCGGGGCGCAGGAGTGGGCCGACCAGGTGGGCGCGGACCTGCTCGCCCGCGGGATCCCCGGTACGTTGCCCGCTCTCGACCACGCCGCCGGCCTGCTCCGGTTGGCAGCCGGCCGCACCGGCCAGGCGCGTGACCTGCTGCGCGCCGCCCACGCCGCCTGGTCCGCCCGGCGCCGGTGGTGGGAGGCCCAGTGGTGCGCCCTCGACCTGGCCCGCTGCGCCGTGGCGTCGAACCGCCGCACCGAGGCGGCAACGCTGGTGGAAGAGGTGCGTGCGGCCGCGTCCGCCGTGGCCGCCAAGCCCCTGCTCGACGCGGCCGGCGGCATCGCGGCCCGGCTCGACAAGCACGACGCCGCGCAGGCGTGGTCGCCGCTGACCCTGCGGGAGTTCGAGGTCGCCCGCCTGGTGGCCCGCGGCCTCACCAACCGGGAGATCGCCGAGGAACTGCGGATCACCGCGCGCACGGCCGGGGCCCATCTGGAACACATCCGGGCCAAGCTCGGCGCCGGCCGGCGTTCCGAGATCGCGGCCTGGGTGACCTCGATCGACGGCTCCGGCGAAACGGCCTGACGGTGCGCCGTGCGAGTCACGCCAGCGGCCACTCGTCGAGGTGGTCGTAGCGGGGCCGGGGACCCGGGTGACTGCGGACCAACGTCACCGTCTCGAGCGCCCATGGCGGGCCGCGGTATTCGGCGAGGGCGGCGCGATCCGCGTCGACGGCGGCCCGGTCCAGCCGATCACCGGGACGGGCGATGGTCAGGTGGGCCTTGAACGGCCGGTCGTCGTACGGAAGGCGGTCGCGCTTCAACTCCCGGCGCACCTGCCGGGACAGCTGTTCCAACGGCTCCCGGTCGCCGTCCACGCCGACCCACAGCAGGGTGTACCGGCCGCGCCCGAACCGCCCTCCGGAGGCCAGCCGGAGCGTGGGAACGCCCGGCCCGACGGCCCGCCAGCGGCCGACCGCCCGCTGGATCGCGACGGGGACGTCGGCGGCGCGCTCCTCGGGCACCTCGCCCAGGAAAACCAGCGTGATGTGCCAGGTGTCGGGCCGTGCCGCCCGGGTGTTGACGCCGCGAGCCGCGGCGGTCGAGATCTGCAGGCCCGCCAGCCGTTCCCGCAGGTGATCACGCACCGGCGGCGGCGGGTACGCGGCCACGAACAGCCTCATGCCGGCACCGTAACCGCGATCACGGACGCCGGTGCGGAAAGTCGATCACCGTGTCCCCCCGCCGGCGGGGAGTGGCCGGCGGCGCCTCGGATTCCGCCGGGTAGCCGAGGCGCAGCACCAGGTACGGCCGGCCGTGCGGGAGCAGGCCCTGGACCAGCGTGCGGGCTTCGGCCACCTCGAGGACATCGCTCATCGGCGAGGTGGCCAGCCCCTCGGCGACCGCGGTCAGCAGCACCGCGGAGAGCGCCTCGCCGGCGCGCAGCCAGTTCCCGGGCGTTTCGGCCGCTCCGTGCAGGACGGCGTACGTCGCGCCGCGGTCGTCACCCGGACCGGTCGGCAGACCGGCGTCCTCTCCTGCGGTGAAGTCCCGGACCGGCACCCGGCGCGGGCCGGGCTCGACGGACGTGCTCGCCGGCACGCCGTCCCCGCTGCCCGCCGGCCGGTGCGTCCATTCCGCGAGGGACTGCCGGTAGGCCGGATCCGCGTGTTCGGCCGCGGCCGCGAGCGTGGCCGCGGTGGCCAGCACGGCCACCTGCTCCGGGCGTACCCGGTGAAGATCTGTCTCCTCGGCCGCGGCGGCGTCGTGCAGCCGGGCGAGGGTGGTCGCCGGCACCGCGGTGGAGCCGAACGGGCGGCGGTCGGTGCGACGGCGCGGGATGGCGCCGCGGAGCCGGCGGGTCTGCGGATCCGGCTCGGCCCGGCCGCGCGCCTCGATGCGTGCCAGCAGGTCGGGCGTGGCCGGATCGGGGAACCGGTGCACCACGATCCGGCGGCCGGCCGCGGTCAGGCCCAGCCGGGCGTGGTGCAGCGCGGCGCCGCAGCTGAGCAGCAGCTGCTGTCCGGCCGGGTCCGTCACGGTCAGCGTGCGTTCCGGATCGCGGAGCAGGTCGAGGTGCCGGGCGCCGACCTGCCAGCGCCACGGCTGGGTGTTGAAGATCGACGGCGCGCGCTGCGCCAGCCGGGCGGCCTCGGCGAGGGCCATCATCAGGTCGGTGTGCCGGATGTCGGACATGGGACCTCCCGGCGGTCAGCCGCCGGCGACGTTGGCCGGGCTGAACTGACCGGGATCGTGGCTCTGCTCGGCCCGGATCACGTGCATGACCGCGTTGATCAGGGCCAGGTGGGTGAACGCCTGGGGGAAGTTGCCCAGGTGGCGGCCGCTGTAGGTGTCGATCTCCTCGGCGTAGAGCTCCAGCGGGCTGGCGTACGCGAGCAGTCGCTCGCACAGCTTGCGCGCCCGGTCCACCTCCCCGATCTCGACCAGTGCGGACACCAGCCAGAACGAGCAGATCGTGAAGGTACCCTCCTCGCCGCTGAGACCGTCGTCGGTCTCGTCCACCCGGTACCGCAGGACCAGCCCGTCGACGGTGAGTTCGTCGGCGATCGCCCGGACGGTGGCCCGGATCCGCGGGTCGTCGGCGGGCAGGAACCGCATCAGCGGGAGCAGCAGCGCGGAGGCGTCCAGTGCGACGGACCCGTACCGCTGCACGAACACCCCGCGGTCGTCCACGCCCTTGGCGCACACCTCGGCATGGATCTGGTCGGCCAGGGTCTGCCACTTCGCGGCGTACTCGGGTTCGTCGTACAGCCGGGCCAGCCGGGCGCCGCGATCCAGCGCCACCCAGCACATCACCTTGCTGGACACGAAGTGCTGCGGTTCGCCGCGCACCTCCCAGATGCCGCGGTCCGGTTCCTCCCAGTGCGCGACGGCCTGGTCCACCTGACGTTTCAGCACCGGCCACAACGACTCCGGCAGCTGCTCGCGGGAGCGGGCATGCAGGTACACCGAGTCCAGGACCGCGCCCCAGACGTCGTGCTGGCGTTGCTTGTACGCAGCGTTGCCGACCCGGACCGGGAACGCCCCCTCGTAGCCGGACAGGTGTGGCAGCGACTCCTCCTCGATCTCCCGTTCGCCGCCGACCCGGTACATCACCTGCAGGTCGTGCCCGTCGCGGCAGGCGTCGTTGATGAAGTAGAAGAAGTCGTTGGCCTCCCGGTCGAAACCCAGCGTGTACAGACCCCACAACGCGAACGTGGAGTCGCGCACCCAGGCGTACCGGTAGTCCCAGTTGCGCTCGCCGTGCGGTGTCTCCGGCAACGCCATGGTCGCCGCGGCCAGCAGCGCGCCGGTCGGCGCGTACGTCAGGCCCTTGAGCGTCAGCGCGCTGCGCTGCAGGTAGCTACGCCACGGATGGTCCGGGAAGTCGCCGAGCGTGATCCACTGCCGCCAGTATTCCGACGTGCGGCCCATCCGCAGCTGTGCCTCCTCGAGGGTGCGCGGTGGCGGCAGCGGCGACCAGGACAGCGCCACGAAATGGGTGTCGCCCTCGACCATCCGGGTGCGCGCGTAGAGGCCCCGGCCCTCGATGCCCGGCCGCAGGTCGGTGGTCAGCCGCAGTACCACGTCGTCGGAGTCAGTCGCGGCCACCAGCTCGCCGTAGCCCGTGCCCTCGTACCGCCAGACCGGCTCGTGCCGGCCGTAGTCGAACACCGGCTCGCAGGTCATCGACACGTCCACCGACCCGCTGACGCACCGGACCGTACGCAGCAGGCAGTGCTCGGCGTCGAAGTCGGTGGGCGAGCGGCGGTGGGTCCGGGACCGTTCGTCGACGTTGTGCCAGGGGCCCATGGACAACGCGTCGCGCACGATCAGCCAGCCGCTGCGCGTCTGCCAGGTGGTCTCCAGCATCAGGCTGCCCGGCAGGTAGCGGCGCGCGGCCGGGACCATCTCGTCGTACGGCCCGAGCCGGAACGACCCGGCGCTGCGGTCCAGCATGGTGGTGAAGACGCTGGGCGAGTCGGGGCGCGGCAGGCACATCCACTCCACCGCACCGTTCGGCGCGACCAGGCAGGTCACCTCGCAGTCGGACAGAAACGCGTAGTCGGCGATGGGCGGGAAAGGGCTGCGCGCCCATTGCTGTGGCGGCAACACGGCGGCGACCTCCTCCAGTGGCGCCTCCTCCATACCGTCATGGTCGTCCTCAATCGGCGCGCGCGCCAGAGCGCCGCCGTCTTCGTCCCGCCCACGCGCCGCCGCTTCGGCTAAGCGGTGGATTCCCGCGCGGCCATTTCGGGGATGATGCCGAGCTGCTGCAGACAGCCCAGCAGGTCATAGTTGAGCCACTCCTCGACGATCCGGTCGCCATCCCACTTGTCCATGGTCATGCCGGTCATGACGAACGTCTTACCGGTGGCCGGCAGGCCGCGGAACTCTCCCCGGGACGTGCCGCCCATCGTCCACCGCCCGACGGTCATGTCGCCGTCGACCAAAACGTCATGGACGTCCACATGCAGGTCGGCGTTGGCCGCCCGCAACTGGCGCGCCTGCTCCTTCATCCCCGCAACTCCGTCGATCGGGAAGTTCGGGTCATGGAACGAACAGTGCGCCGCGAACACCTCGTCGCAGACCTCGAGGTTGCCGCTGTTCCACACTTCGTCGATCAACCGCCGGACCAGGCCCTTGCGCTCATCAGGCGTCATCGTCGCGCCTCCTCTCTCCTGCCACCGACCACCGGCTTCGCGGCCGGGAGCGCGACTCCTTCAGCTCACTCCAGCCGGAAAGCCCCGTCAACCAGCCCGAAGACCCGCTTTCTGAGAAGCGGCCGGACGCTCAACCGGCCGCGGTGCAGCTGCTGCCGGAGAGCGCCGGCCGGGCGTACGGTGAGCACCGGGAGGGCCGGCAGAGCTATGACTGGCAGCACAGCACGCGCGTGGCTGCTCGACGTCACCCTCGCGGCCATCGGCGCCGCGGCGGCGGTGGTGCTGACCACCGAGCTCACCACGGGGCTGCCCGCGTCGGCCCGGATGATCCTGCTGGCGCTGGCCGTCGTGCACGGCGGCGCGCTGGTGCTGCGGCGGGTGACCCCGCCCGGGGTGCTGGCCGTGCAGAGCTTGACCGCGATCGCGTACGTCATGCTGGGCCTGCCGGTCTTCATGCTCGGCCCGGCGATCCTGGTGACGTTGTACACCGCGGCGGTGCGGCTGACCCGGCGGGCCGCGCTGGTGTCGTTGGGCCTCGCCGAAGTGCTGATCGCGGTGCTGCTGTGGGCCGGGCCCGCCTTCCCGGGTGTCCCGTCGTGGTTGCAGTTCTCCGCGTTGCTGGCCGCGGCCTGGTTCCTGGGCGACATCGTCCGCCGATGGCAGCGGGCCGCGGCCGAGCACGCGCAGCGTGCGGTGGAGCTGGAGCAGGCCCGGGAGGACCTGGCGCGGATGTCGGTGAACGCCGAACGGGTTCGCATCGCCCGCGAGCTGCACGACGTGGTGGCGCACAGCATGAGCGTGATCGCCATGCATGCCGGCAGCGGCCGGCTCGCCGCCGGCCGGGACCCCGAGGCGGCCCGGCGGGCGCTGGAAGTGGTGGAGGAGTCGAGCCGGACCGCGCTGGCCGAGATGCGCCGGCTGGTGACCGTCCTGCGCGAGGTGGACCAGGACCACCCGGAGCTCGCCCCCGCGCCGGGGCTGGCCGACCTGCCCTGCCTGGTCGCGCAGGTCGTCACGGCCGGTGTGCAGGTGGACGTGCGGACCGAGGGCGACTTCGCCGCGGTGCCCGAGGGCGTCTCCCTGGCGGCGTACCGGATCGTGCAGGAGGCGCTGACCAACGTCGTCCGCCACGCCGGCCCGACCCGTGTGCGGCTGCGCGTGGGGGTCGGCGAGGACCGGGTTCGGCTGGAGGTCAGCGACGAAGGCGGGCGCCAGGTCAGCACCGCCGCCGTGCCGGCCGGCGCCGGGCACGGCACCGTCGGCATGCGCGAGCGCGCCAGCCTCTACGGCGGCGAACTGAGCATCGGGCCCGGGCCGGACGGCGGCTGGCGGGTGGCCGGCTGGCTGCCCTGTGCGGCGGTGCCGCGATGATCCTCGTCGCGGTCGCCGACGACCAGCCGCTGATCCGGGCCGGGTTGCGCGCGATGTTCGACCACGCGGACGACGTGGACCTGGTCGGCGAGGCCGGCGACGGCCGGGCCGCCGTGGAGCTGGCCCGCACGTACCGGCCGCACGTGCTGCTCATGGACGTGCGGATGCCGGTGATGGACGGCATCGAAGCGACCCGGCGGATCACCGCCGACCCGGCCACCGTGGGCGTACGCGTGGTCGTCCTGACCACCTTCGACACCGACGAGTACGTGTACGGCGCGCTGCGGGCCGGTGCCAGCGGCTTCCTGCTCAAGGACGCGCCACCCGAGCAGGTGTTCGAAGCGGTGCGGGTGGTCGCGGCCGGGGACGCGCTGATCGACCCGGCCGTCACGCGACGGCTGATCGCCGAGTTCGCCCGCCGGCCGCCGACCGACCGCCCTCGCCCGGCCCGCCCGCTGGCGCCGCTGACCGATCGGGAACGGGAGGTCCTCGCGCTGGTCGGCCGCGGTCTGTCGAACGCCGAGATCGCGGCCCGGCTGGTGATCAGCCATGCCACCGCCAAGACCCACGTCGCCCGGATCCTGAGCAAACTGCAGGCGCGCGATCGCGCCCAACTGGTGGTGCTGGCGTACGAGTCCGGTCTGGTGCAGCCCGGGTCGGGCTGACGGCGTACATCCGGGGATGTACGGCGCCGGCAGGTGCCATCCTGAGGCCGACGAACCGGGCGGCCGCGCTCCCTACCGTCGAGCACGTCACATCAGACGTCTCTCAAGGAGGAAGCCGTGGCCGCGATATCGGTCCATGGTCTGGTCAAACGGTTCGGCGGCGTGCTGGCCGTCGACGATCTCAGCTTCGAGGTGCAGCCGGGGACGCTCACCGGCTTCGTCGGCCCGAACGGGGCCGGCAAGACCACCACGCTCCGGATGATTCTCGGGCTGGTCCATCCCACCGCGGGAACCGCGCTCGTCGACGGCGTCCCGTACGCCCGGCTCGACCGGCCCGCACGCCACGTCGGGGCGGTGCTGGAGTCGTCCGGCTTCCACCCCGGCCGCACCGCCCGCGACCACCTGCGGCTGCTCGCCGGTCCGACCGGCATCCCGGCCGGTCGCGTCGACGAGGTGTTGCGCGAGGTGGACCTGGCCGGCGCGGCGCGGCGCCGGGTCGGTGGCTTCTCCCTCGGCATGCGCCAGCGGCTGGGCCTGGCCGGGGCGCTGCTCGGCGATCCCGGCATTCTCGTCCTGGACGAGCCCACCAACGGTCTGGACCCGGCCGGCGTGCACTGGTTGCGCACGTTCCTGCGGCGCAGGGTCGATGCCGGCGGCACCGTGCTGGTGTCCAGTCACCTGCTGGCCGAGCTGGCGCTCGCCGCCGACTCCGTGGTGATCATCAAGGACGGGCGCCTGGTGACCCAGGGCCGGGTCGGCGAGATCACCGGAGGCGCGGCCACCGTGCGCGTGCGCAGCCCGCAGGCCGAACAACTGCGCGCCGTACTCGAGGCACGCGGCGTCGCGGCCACCCTCGACGGGCCGGATCAGGTGGTCGCCTCGGGAGTCGACACCGAAGTCGTGGGCCGGGCGGTCGCCGAGGCCGGCCTGGTGGTGTACGAGATGAGCGCGGACCGGCCCGCCCTCGAGGACGCCTTCCTCAGCCTCACCACGGACGAGGGGAGCCGGCGATGACCGCACTCGTCCGCACCGAGCTGCTCCGCCTGCGCACCGCCCGGTCGACCTGGGTCCTTCTCGGTACCGGACTCGTCCTGACCCTCGCCTGGGCGGCGACGGTCCTCGGCAACGTCGGCGGAATCGGTGCCTCCGTTCCGGGCAGCGACCAGATGCGCGCCGATCTGCTGGGCGCGACCGGCATCGGGCTGTTCCCGGTGCTGGTGCTCGGCGTCGTCTCGGTCACCGCGGAGTTCCACCATCGGACCGTGACGCCCACGTTCCTCGTTACGCCGAACCGGTGGCGGGTGCTCACCGCCAAGGCCGCGGCCGGCGCCCTCGCCGGTGTGCTGGTGGTCATCGGGCTCCTTGCCACCGTATGGGTCCTCGGGGTGCTCGCGGATGCCATCGAACCGGCGCTGGACACCGGGCTGCTGGCCGTGATCGGCCGATCGGTGGTGATCGCCGCGTGCTGGGCACTGCTCGGCGTCGGCGTCGGCGCGGCGGTGCGCAACCAGACGGTCGCGGTACTCGTGCCGCTGGCGTGGTTCCTGCTGGTCGAGACGATGATGCCGGCGTACGGGCTGGACGCGCTGATCCCGTTCCTGCCGGGCGGAGCGACGACAGCGCTCGCCGGCGGACACGTGGCCGGTGCACTGCCGGCCTGGGCGGCGCTGCTCGTCCTCCTCGGCTACGCCGCCATCCTGCTCGTCCCGGGCGGCCGTGCCATCGCCCGCCGGGACATCACCTGAACGGCTGGGGGGAGTCCACGCCATGATCGGTACGGAACTGCTCGCGCTGCGCACCACCCGGTTGCCCTGGCTGCTGGTCGTCGGCGCGCCGCTGCTCACCGGCGTGCTCGCGGCCAACGCGGTGATCGGAGCCGGCGTCGACGGCGCGCCGTCGATCGGCACGGCGGGCGCCATGCTCGCCGTGCTGGGCGCCATCGGCCCCGGCCGGCTGGTGATCCTGCTGCTGGGCGTCCTCGCCGTCACCGCCGAGTTCCGGCACGCCACGGTGACCGCCACCTTCCTGCGCACCCCGCGGCGGGTCCGGGTGCTGGCCGCCAAGGCCGCCGCGGTGGTGGCGGTAGCCACGATGGCGGCGGCGGCCGACCTCGCGGCCGCCCTGGCCGTGGGCCTGGCCACCGGTGCGCTGCCGTGGCCGCTGGTCAATCCCGATGTCGCGCTGCACGTCTTCGGCCTGCTGGCGGCCTATCCGCTGTACGGGCTGATCGGCGTCGCCGCCGGCGCATTGATCGTCTTCCAGCCGGTGGCCGTGCTGCTGCCGCTGGCCTGGGTGCTCTACCTCGAGGACTTCACCCTTCGGTTCGTGCCGGAGACGGTGGTCCCGTGGTCGCTCACCAGCGTGACCGCCGCCCTCGCCCATTCCGGGACCACGGTCGACGTCCTGCCGGCGGCCGCCGGCGGCGCCGTCCTGGTCGCTTACGCCCTGCTGCTGTTCGCCTTCGGCGCGGCGCGTCTCGCCCGCCGCGACATCACCTGATCGGAGCTGACCCATGCCCCCCATCCGGCGCGTCCTGCTGGCCGTCGCGGTCGCGACCGCCCTCGTCGCGGCGCTGGCCGGCCTCGGCTACCGCGTACGGTCGGACACCGTCCTGACCGCCGAAACGGACCTGCCGCAGGTGCTCCACCGGTGGCGCGACCGTGCCGGCGTGCCGGCGGCCACCCTGGCCGTGGACGTCCCCGGCCGGCCCCTCGTTCTCGCCGCCAGTGGTACCGGCCTGCGGGACGCGGGTCCGCCGGTGACCGCCGACGCCCAGTTCCGGGTCGCCAGCATCACCAAGCCGTTCGTCGCCACCGTGGTGCTTCAGCTCGCCGAGGAAGGGCGGCTCCGGCTGGACGACCCGCTGTCGCGGCACCTGCCCACCTTCCCGGGCGGGGACCGCATCACGCTGCGGCAGTTGCTGAACCACACCAGCGGCGTGCCCGACTTCGAGCTCGCCGACCGCTTCGGCGAGACCCTGCTCGCCGACCGGCAACGGCGGTGGCGCACCGACGAGATCCTGGCCCTGGTCACCGGCGTCCGGCGGGACTTCGCACCGGGCACCCGCTATGCCTATTCGAACACCGGGTACGTGCTGCTCGGCGAGGTCATCCGGGCGGTGACCGGCTCGACCTGGGCCGCGCAGGTCCGGCGGCGGATCATCGACCCGCTGGGCCTGAAGCACACCTACGTCGCCGGAGCCGAACCGGTCCCCGGCGGCGTGCTGCCCGGCTACTACGACGCCGACAACGACGGCGAGCAGGAGAACATCGAGACCGGGCGTCCCTGGCCGTCGCTGGAGACGGCGCAGGGACCGGCCGGCGCGCTGGTCTCCACCGCTGCCGACCTGGCCGTCTTCGGCGGCGCCCTGTTCCGCGGCCGGCTGCTCGCCCGGGCCTCGCTGCGGCAGATGCTAGCCGAAGGCCCGCACCACCCCCGCAACACCAACTACGGCTTGGGAGTGGAGATCACCCGGCGGGATTACCGCACTACCACGTGGGGTCATGGCGGCGCCCTGCCCGGCTTCCGGTCCGCCCTGCGGTACGTGCCGCACGACGACGTGGTGATCGTGGCGCTCGCCAACGACTGGCGGGCCAACCCGGAGGACCTCGCCGAGCTGGCGCTCCGGTGCGTGTCGCGCCCGGCCGGCGCCGTCGGATCGAACCGGTAACCTGCGGTCCGATCGGAAAGGAGATGCCGTGCGCACCTCGTTCGCGGACATCGAGCAGGACTTCCTGCGGTTCACCGCCGACATCGTCTACTGCACGGTCACCACCGTGGACGCCCGGGGGCGGCCTCGCTCCCGGGTGATGCACCCGATCTTCGAGGTGGCCGACGCGGAGCCGATGGGATGGGCGGTCACCGACCGCAGCCCGGTCAAGACCCGCCACCTGGCGGCCAACCCGCACGTGGCCTGCTCCTACTGGAGTCCGGCGCAGAACACGGTCACTGTGGACTGCGTGGCCACCTGGGTCGATGACACCGCCGGTAAGCAGCACGTGTGGGACTTGTTCCGGTCGACCCCGCCGCCGCTCGGCTGGGGGGACCTGTCCGCCTACCAGCCCGGCGGCATCAGCCATCCGCTGTTCCAGCCACTGCAGTTGCGGCCCTGGCGTATCCAGGTGCTGCGCGCCGACCAGGTGGCCCGGGGAGATTTCCATCCGCGCACCTGGCAGGCCGGCGAGCCCAGCGCCCGGCCGGGGTAGCGCGTCCCGGACGCCGTCGCCGGAGGCATTCTCGATCATCAGCATGTTGGGTACGTTGGGTAGGTCATGCGCCCGATCGTGATGGGACAGGCGATGACGCAGATTCCCTCGGTGGCCGACGGGCGGCTGGTGAGGGCCGGCGAGGCGGCCGGGCCGGCCGTGGGCTCACCGGCCTGGTTCGCATGGCTGGCCGGCGACGATGCCCGGTCCTTCTCCTTCCGGGCACCGGCCGGCACCTTCACCGCCCGCAAGGAGCGCCGGCAGCGCGGCGGCGCCTACTGGGTCGCCTATCGCACGGCCGGAAGCCGCCAGCACAAGGTCTACCTGGGCAAGGCCGAGGAGCTCACGGCCGACCGCCTGGGCCGGGCCGCGGCCGCGCTGGCGGAACGCGTCACCGACGCCGGAACGCCGGGCGCCGGCTTTCCCTTGGTGGCGACCAAGCTCTTCGTACCCCGGCCGCGGCCGGACCGGATCCCCCGGCCGCGGTTGCTGGCCCGCCTCGACGCAGGCCTCGGGGCGGGCCGGTGCTCTCTGCTCTCGGCGCCGGCCGGTGCCGGCAAGACCAGCCTTCTCGCCGCCTGGCTGGCCCGGCTGGACCGTCCGGCCGCCTGGCTCACCCTGGACGATCGCGACCAGGAGGTCGGCCAGGTCCTCCGCTATCTGGTCGCCGCCCTGCAGGCGATCGCTCCCGGCTGTGGCCGCCGGGTGCTGGCCCGGCTCGACACCCCGCGCTTGCCGCCGCCGGAGGTGGTGGTCACCGATCTGGTCAACGACCTGGCGGCGCTGCCCGCCCCGGGTCTGCTGGTCCTGGACGACTACCACGTCGTGCGTGCCGCGGCCGTCCACGACGCGGTCGCCTTCCTGCTCGACCACCTGCCCCCGCCCGTCCATCTGGTGATCGCCACCCGTGAGGACCCGCCGCTGCCCTTGCCGCGCCTGCGCGCGCGCAACCAGCTCGCCGAGGTGCGGGCGGCCGATCTGGGCTTCAGCGTCGAGGAGGCGGACGCCTTCCTGGGCGAGTGCCTGGGGCTGCGCCTGGCCGGGGAGGAGGTGACCGCGCTGGTCGAGCGCACCGAAGGCTGGGCTGCCGGGCTGCAACTCGCCGGGCTGGCCCTGCGCGACCGGCCCGATCCAGCGGCGTTCGTGGCGACCTTCGCCGGTGGGCACCGGCTGGTGGCCGACTACCTGACCGCCGAGGTGCTGGACCGTCAGCCCGGGCCGACCCGGCGCTTCCTGCTGGTCACCGGCGTGCTCGATCGGCTCTGCGCTCCGCTGTGCGACGCCCTGTTGGCCTCCGACACGCCGGACCCGGGCCGGTCCGCCGCTGGTGACAGCCAGGTGGTCCTGGAGGAGTTGGAACGGGCCAACCTGTTCCTGGTGCCGCTGGACGACGAGCGGGTCTGGTACCGCTACCACCACCTGTTCGCCGACGCCCTGCGGAGCCGCCTGGTCCGCGAGGCCGGCACCGAGGCGGCCGCGTCCCTCCACCGACGCGCCAGCGCCTGGTTCGGCCGGGCGGGGCTGCTGCCCGAAGCGATCGATCACGCGCTGGCCGGCGACGCCGCCGAAGACGCGGCGACCTGGATCGAGGCGCTGACGCCCCGACTGTTCGCGACCATGAGCATCCACCGGACGCTGGCAGCCTGGCTGGCCGCCCTGCCCGAGCCGGTGGTGCGCGCCCGGCCGCTGCTCTGCCTGGCCGAGGCCTGGCTCCGGGTCCACCGGGTCGAGCTGGAAGCGGCCGCCGGCTGGATCGACGCGGCCGACCGCGCCGCCGGCGCCGCCGACGACAACATCCGCCCGGTACGCGGCGCGATCGCCGCCACGCGCGCCTACCTGGCTACCGTCGTGCCCGACACGACGCCGCATCAGGCCATCGCCTGGGCGGAGCAGGCGCTGGCCGCCCTCCCGCCGGACGACGTGGCTTTCCGCGGCACCGCCGGCATCAGCCTGGGTCAGGCCGCACTCGCCCTGGGGCGGATGGGCCGGGCCGAATCGGCCTTCGCCGATGCCGCGGTCGCGGCGCGGGCGGCCAGCCTGGTCCAGGCGGGCCTGACGGCAAGTACCCAGCAGGTCAACGTCCAGCGACTGCGCGGCGCCCACCGGCAGGCGCTGGCGACCGGCCGGGCGGCCCTGGCGTGGGCCAGCGGGCAGGCCGTGCCCTCGACCGTCGGGCGGCTGCGGACGGTGCTGGCCGAGTTGCTGCTCGACGAGAACGACGTGACGGCGGCCCTTCCGCTGGCGGCCGACGGGCTGGCGGCGCCGCGCGAATTCGGGAACGCGCCGCCGCTGGTGCTGCTGGCGAGCCTGCCCTTGGTCCGGCTGCGCCTGGCCCAGGGCGACGCGGCCGCGGCGGAAGCCGTGCTGGCCGAGATCCGGCCGCTCGTCCAGCACGGGCCGTTCGCGATGGTGGCGCAGCTGCTGGCGGCGGCCGAGGCGCGGGTACGCCTCGCGCAGGGCGACGGCGCTGCGGCGGCCGCCTGGGCCGCCGCTGTCGCCTGGGCCGCCCCGGTCGAGCCGCTCGCGCTGGCGGACAAGCTCCGGTTCGGCGCCGCCGGTGTCGAGGCAGCCGGCATCACGCCGGCGCGGATCCTCATCGCCCAGGGGCGGGTCACCGGCGACGCGGCCCTGCTGCGGCAGGCGGAGCGCCACCTGGAGGTGGCCGGGCAGCTGGCGGCGGCGTACGGGCTCGGCTGGCTGCAACTCCGAGTCCTCATCCTGCGGGCGGTGCTTGCCGACGCCCGAGGCGACCGAGACGCGGCGCTCGGGTCGCTGACGGCGGCGGTCGTCCAGGCCGAGCCGGAGCGGGCCGTCCGCCCGTTCCTCGACGAAGCCAAGCCGATGGCCGCGCTCCTGGCACACCTGCGCGTGGCGGCGCGCGACACGTCACCGGCCTTCGTGCGTACTCTGCTCGCCGCGTTCCCGGACGGGGACCGCCCCCGGCTCATCGAGCCGTTGACCGACCGGGAATGGGCGGTGCTGCGGCTGCTGGCGGCCGGGCACTCCAACGCCGAGATGGCAGCCGGGCTGTTCGTGGAGCCGAGCACGGTCAAGACCCACCTGATCCACCTGTACCGCAAGCTGGGCGTCCACAGCCGCACCCAGGCACTGGTGCGGGCCCGCGCGCTCGGGCTGCTGGACTGACACACCGGCCTGAGTCCACCCGGCGTTCCACCGTCGGGTGGACGTGCTGGCCCGGCCTCGCCGCCAAGCTGACCACGACCCGCAGAGGAGAGTGGAACCGATGACCATCACGCTTCCGACGTTCACGCCGCTCGAAGAGAGCCTGTTCCTGACGCTGTACGCCCGGGCCCGCGACAGCCGGCGGCCGCACCCGATTCTCGGCGACCCCATGGCCGACCAGATCGTCCGCGGCACCGACTACGACTACGGCCGGCTCCGCATCGATACCAACCTCATCCTCAACGTCGCGCTGCGGGCCAAGAAGCTGGACCAGGTCACCGCGGCGTTCCTGGCCCGGCACCCCGACGCCGTCGGGATCGACCTGGGCGCCGGACTCGACACCCGCGCGGTCCGGCTCCGCCCACCGGCCCCCGTGGACTGGTACGACGTCGACTTCCCCGCGGTCGCCGCGGCGCGCGAGCGCCTGATCCCGGAGCGCCCGAACGCACACGTCATCGCCGCCGACGTGCGGCAGGCCGACTGGCTGGACGCCGTCCCCCGCGGCCGGCCCGCGGTGATCGTGGCGGACGGCATGATGGCGTTCCTCACGCGGGACGAGCTGGTGTCGCTGTGGAACCGGCTGATCGACCACTTCCCGACCGGTGAGATCGTCTTCAACAGCTACACCCGGTTCGCGATCTGGCTGGCCCGGCACGCCCCCGGCACCAGGTCCGTCGCCGACCTCGTCAAGTTCCCCGGCATGGACGATCCACGGGAACCGGAACGCTGGAATTCCCGGCTGCGGCTGGTCCGGGAGATCGTGAACAGCCGGGAGCCCGAGGTGGCGGAGTTCCCGCCGGGCTGGCGCCGGTACCACCGGCTGGCGGCGCGCAGCAACGCATGGTCCCGGACCGGAACCATCGTCCTGCACTACCGGTTCTGAGCCGCCTTGCCTGCACCGCCACAGCGGCCTGCTCGCTACCGCATCCGGATCAGCGGCCACCTCGACGCGGCCTGGTCGGCCTGGTTCGGCGGTCTCACCGTCACCCAGGCCGACGACGGCACGACCGAGCTGGTCGGCCCGCTGGTCGACCAGGCCGCGCTCTTCGGGCTGCTGGCCGGGCTCCGCAACCTGGGCGGCACGCTGCTGCTGGTCCAGCGCCTGGACGCGGAAGCGGGGCAACCGGCACCCGGGGGCGCTGACCGTCGACGACCGACCTGACCCACCGGTGACCCTTCCGCCGGGACGAACCGGCGCCGGTCGCAACCGCACGGCGCCGGCCCCACAACGGTGTGGCCGGCGCCATGCATCGTGCCGCGGTGGACGTCAGAGCTCTCTGTAATAGACGGCGATCGGGAGCAGGGTGCAGCCGAGCCTTTCGTAGAGGGCGCGGGCCGGCGCGTGGAAGGGGTCGCCACCGGTACCGATCTCGACCACCTCTGCTCCGAGGGCTCGCATCTCGGCGAAGGCATGCTCGCACAGCGCGGTGCCGACCTGGTGCCGGCGGTGCTCGCTTGCCACGGCGAGATGGGAGATGCTGCCGTTCCGGCGAGCCGGGTCGGCGCTCCAGGCCACATAGCCGGCGATGAGGCGGTCGATCTCGGCGACCGCGACGTACCGGTGCTGCTGTGGATCGTGCAGGTCGGCGACCTGTTCGCGATAGTCGGCCCGCCAGGTGCCGTGCTGGTTGGCGAAGATGACGTCGCCGACCAGCGGCCGGAACGAGTCTTCATAGAACGGCCGGAACGTCTCGACGGTGAGTTCGATGAGCCGCGTGAGGTCGCGCGGAACGAACGGGCGGATAACCATGGGAGTGCGCCTTTCGGGCTGAGGGTTGATGGCCGGAGTCGTTCGGCCCGCTCGCGGCCGGGTTGGCGCGAGCCGGCCCTCAGCGACGGGTGCGCCCGGCGGCGAAGCACTCCATGGCCGCCAGCCTAGTCAACGGTCCGGGTCGGAAGGTAGCCCCGAGCCGCAGGCCGCTCCACCCCGTCACCGGCCGAGCGGCTGCCACTCCTGCCGGGCGCGCTGCGGAAGCGTGTCGGTGCGGCGCTTGCGCTCGTACATCCGCGCGTCCGCGGCGGAGACGAGCCCGTCGCGGTCGATCGGGCGGCTCCGGTCGGAGATCGCGGTGCCGATGCTGACCCCCACGGTGACCACGACCCCGGCGACCTCGGCCGGGGCGGCGACGGCCTCCTCCACGCGGGCCTGCAAGGCCTCGACTTCGGCCTTGGACATGTCCGGGCAGAGGATCACGAACTCGTCGCCACCGAACCGGCCTACCGGGTCCCCGGCCCGGCTGCAGGCCGCCAGCCGTGCGGCGACAACCTGGAGCAGCCCGTCGCCGGTCTGGTGGCCGAAGGTGTCGTTGATCGGCTTGAACCCGTTGAGGTCACAGAAGAGCAGGGCGACGCCGGTCAGCGTGCCCGCGCGAATACCGGCAAGGGCCTCGTCGATCTCTTCGAGCATCGCCCGCCGGTTCAGCAGCCCGGTGAGCTCGTCATGGCGGGCGTGATGGGCGAGCACTCGCTCGACGCGTTCCCGCTGGCCGTTGAGCTGACCGAGCCGGACCACCACCAGCGGAACGGTGACCAGCGACCCGACGCCGAACAGCAACGGTTCGGCCGGCCGGCCCAGCATCAACGGGACGAGGGCGATGACCGGGAACACGGTCAGCGCAAGGCCCAGGAAGATGAGGTTGGACCGGTTGAGACGACGCCGGGCCGTGGTCGGATCCGGTGCGGTGAAGTAGGCGACCGCGGGGTGCAGCGGCGCGGCGCCGAACGCCAGGAACGCCCCGATCAGCAGTTCCGCCTGCCAGCCGCGCCCCGGCGTGCCGGCGGTCAGCACCGCCACGGTGATCCCGGCAAACGTCAGCAACAACGCCGTCAGCAGGTATCCGAGCGTCGGGCGTCCGCGGCGGGCCGTCGTGGCGATCCGGGCCAGCGACCCGAAGACACCGCCGAGGCAGAGGACGTCGAGCAGGATCACCACCTGACCACCGGTGGGTGCGCCGATCGCCGCGAGCCGCGGCTGCAGGACCCAGGCCCAGAGCGGCGCGCTGGCGCACAGGCCGATGATGGCGGCGTCGATCACGCCGCCCGGGTCGCGTACCGCGGTGCGAAACACCAGCAGCACGGCCGCCGCCAGCAGGAACGAATGCGCTCCGGCGATCGACAGGTCGGCCAGACCGCCTTGCGCCCGGCCGAGGTCCTCGGCGAAATAGGCCGGCCAGATCACCGCCATGACCGCCTGCAGCACCAGACCGGTGACGGCGATGCTCCAGACCGGCCGATCCATCGCCGGGTTGAACCGCATCGCGAGGAAGACGCCGACGGTCGGCAGCACGATGATCGAGAAGAAGACGGCCTGCTGTACGGCCGGGCCGGACATCGCGTGCACGGCGACCGCGGTGCCGGTCACCAGCAGGAAGCCGGCTAACACCGTACGGCCGTGGACCGTTGTCGATGTCCGTCGGTCCACCCCGACCTCCGACGCTCGTTTCCGGCACTGTCACCGCAACCATCGGCTCGGCACCGCCCGCGCTGAGGTGTTTCCCGCGTGCGAGGGGGTCGTCTGGGCCGTGCCGGCCGGCGAGGGAGGTGGCGGTCAGTGCGCGTCGGTGGCCGTCTCAGCCGGGGCGCCTGTTTTGCGGCGGTGCACGGTGAACGTCAGGATCAGCACGATCAGCGCGCCCACGATGAGCCCGAGCAGCGCGCTGGCCACCGTGTTGACGAGCCAGCCGACCAACCCGCCGAGCGCACCCGTGGCGTCGTGGGCGGCTTCCTCCACGTGATGCACGGCGTCGTAGACGACGTGCAGGCCGAGTTCGTCCACGCCGACCAGGATGATGTGCCCGCCCACCCAGAGCATCGCGGCGGTGCCCACCACGGTGAGCGCGGCGAGCACCATGGGCATCGCCCGCACCAGACCACGGCCGGTGGTGGCGATGGCGCCGGACCGCTGGGACAGGCGCAGCCCGACGTCGTCCATCTTCACGATCAGGCCGACCGCGCCGTACACCAGGACGGTCATGACGACGGCGACCACGACCAGGATCGCCAGGCGGGACCAGAACGGTTGGTCGATCACCTCGTTCAGCGTGATCACCATGATCTCCGCCGAGAGGATCAGGTCGGTTCGCACGGCACCGGACACCAGAGTCTTCTCGTCCTGCGCCGGTTCCGCGCCCGCGCTGTGGGCGTCGTGGTGGGCGATCTTCGCCCACACCTTCTCGGCGCCCTCGTAACACAGGTAGGCGCCACCGATCATCAGCACGGGCGTGAGCAGCCAGGGCGCGAACTGGCTGAGCAGCAGCACGGCCGGGAGGATGATGAGGAACTTGTTGCGCAGCGACCCGACGGCGATGCGCTTGATGATCGGCAGCTCGCGTTCGGCGGCCAGGCTCCGCACGTACTGCGGCGTGACGGCGGCATCGTCGATGACGACGCCCGCGGCCTTGGCGCCGGCCCTCGCGGCGGCCGCCCCGACGTCATCGACGGACGCGGCGGCGGCGCGCGCCAGCACCGACACGTCATCCAGCAGGGCTACGAGTCCACCGGCCACGGTCCGTCCTTCGGGTTGAGTTGCGTCCGGGTCTGCTCATACTTGCCCACTCGACGCGATTTGCAACGTCGGCGGCTCAGTGGTCGCCGGCCGGCTCGACCAGCTCCACGAGCACACCACCGGCATCGCGCGGGTGCACGAAGTTGATCCGCGACCCGGCGGTCCCGTGCCGGGGGACGTCGTACAGGAGCCGGACGCCGCGCGACCGCAACTGCTCGCTGGTGGCCTCGACGTCGTCGACGGCGTAGGCGACCTGCTGAATCCCCGGGCCGGACCGGCTCAGGAACCGGGCGATCGGCGAATCGGCCGACAGCGGTGCGAGGAGCTGCACGCAGCCGCCGGCCGGGTCCGGACCCACCGACATCATCGCCTCCCGGACGCCCTGCTCGGCGTTCTCCTCGGTGTGGACGCACCGCATGCCGAACACCCGCTGATAGAACTCGATCGCCTCGTCGAGATCGGTGACGGCCACGCCGACGTGGTCGATACGGCGCAGTCCGGCACCGGCGGGGGCAGTCGCGGCCGGGCGCGATTCGTCTGACATGACTTGAGCGTAGTCATCGGGCACGCCGGCTCATCGGAATGAGGCCCGGACGAAATCTCGATCATGCGCTCCATGTGTGTTATTGGTAAGCGACGTTGGATCGCCGGGGCGGCGGAAGGACGAGAGACCCGCATTCCGACGGCGGCCGCCCGATCCGGCTGACCCCCGTCGCCCCGGGCGTCTGGCTGGTCATTCTCGGCGTGGTGACCGTCCTGGCGCCGCTGCTCGGCTTCCTCATCGGCTCGGTCCTCGGCACCGAGGCGGAGACCTTCGGGATGAGCGCCATCTTCCTGTTCCTCTTCCTCGGGTTCCTCGTCGCCGGTGCCGGCCTCGTCATCGTGGTCCTCGGCGCACGGCGCATCCTCCGCCACCGGATGACGTCCAGGTCTTGAGCGGGGTCACTCACCCGGGTCGTACCGCCGGTAGATCGCTGTGCGGCTCTCGGTGGGGTCGAGCCGGTGCAGGATGGCGTCGCAGATGGCGGCGAGTTGGTCGATCTGGTCGGCGGTGAGGGCGTCGACAACCGTGTCGCGGACGGTCGCCACGTGGCCCGGGGCGCTGTCCCTGACCTTCTGCCGGCCGGCTTCGGTGAGCCGGGCGTTGGTGGCCCGGCGGTCGTCCGGGCAGGGAAGACGTTCCAGCAGGCCGCGGGCCTCCAGGCGCTGCACCACATGGGAGAGCCGGGCGAGGGTGGCGGTGGTCCGGTCGGCGAGCGCGGTCATCCGCAACGTGTGGTCGGGTGCTTCGGACAGCATCGCGAGCACGTAGTAGTCGAAGTGGGTCAGTTGAGCGTCACGCCGGAGCTGACTGTCCAGCACGGGCGGGAGCAGTTCGAGGACGGCGGCGAGCCGCACCCACGTCGCAAGCTGCTTGCGATCGAGCCACCTGGTGTCCACCCTCACAGTATGCCAGGCAACTAGTTGTTGCTACAACGAACGCGACGTGAGATAGTTGCAGAGTCAAATAAACGTCATCCTGGAGGTCACCGTGGCACACATCAGCATTCTCGGCAGCGGGAACATGGGGCAGGCCATCGCCGGTCTCGCGGCCAAGGGCGGCAACAGCGTGGAGCTGCTGAACAGCTCCGACGCCGGCAAGGCGGTCACCGGCGACGTCGTCGTGCTGGCGGTGCCGTACCCGTCGGTTGCCACGGTTCTCGCCGAACGCGGCGACCAGCTGGCCGGCAAGGTCGTCGTCGACATCACCAACCCGGTCGACTTCGCGACCTTCGACGGCCTCACCGTGCCGGCCGACAGCTCCGCCACCGCGGAGATCGCCGCATCGCTGCCCGACTCGCGGGTGGTCAAGGCGTTCAACACCACCTTCGCCGCCACCCTGGTCGCCGGCACGGTCGGCGGCCAGCCGACCACCGTGCTGCTGGCCGGGGACGACGCCGACGCCAAGGCTCTGCTCACCGGGCTGGTCAGCGCGGCCGGGCTGCGGGCGATCGATGCCGGCGGTCTCAAGCGCGCCCGCGAACTGGAGGCGATCGGCTTCCTGCAGATCACCCTCGCCGCCGCCGAGAAGGTGGCCTGGACCGGCGGATTCGCCGTCGTCCAGTAATCCCGCCGGTCATGGCGTGCGGCGCAGCCGCCGCAACGGTGACACCGCGATCGCTACCCCACGTTGTCGCGATCGAGTGCTGACCGGATCTGGCTCAGCCACTCCGCGCCCAGCCGGCGCCCGTCCGGGAGCTGGTCAGCCCGGTCCCAGCGCCACGTCGTGATCATCGCCAGCACGAGCAGCCGGCACGCGCGCAGCAAGCCGGGATGGACGTCCGGATAGTGCTCGCCGACCTCCTCGGGCGCGTGGGCGAGGTCGAATTCGACCGGCCCACGGCAGCACGTCTCGAAGTCGATGAACAGCGGCCCGTTCGCCGTGGCGAGCAGATTGCCCGGGTGCGGCTCGCCGTGCAGGAGCTGCTCGGCCGCGCCGCGCTCGCCGATCACTCGCCGCAGGCTTCGCAACGTGTCGCGGAGCAGCTCCCTGTCGGCGGCGGCGAGCGCCGGGGTGCGGTGGTGGTCTGCCAGGAGTCGCTGGGCGTGGTCGACTCGATCCGTGAAGTGCGGCGCCGGGACGTCGACCTGGCGCATGCCGGCGTGCAGCCGGACCAGCGCATCGGCGTAGTCGGCTGGTGAAACGTGCCGGGGAGTCGCCGGTTCGTAGTAGGTCCACAGCGTGACCGCGAAGCCGTCACGCTCGTGCACGCGTGGCTCGGCCCGGGGCTCCAGCGCCGCGACCGGGCTCCCGGTCACGGCCAGCCGTTGCGCCAGCTCGATCTCGAACCGCGTCACCTGATGGGCGCCGGGTGCCACCCGGGCCACGACGTCACAGGGCAGCAGCCGCAGGGTGAGCTTGTTCGAGTCATGCAGAACGGTCGCGTCGTCTGCCGGCAGACCGAGGGATGCGGCGGCCGACCGGGCGGCAGCCACGGCACGCGGGACCTCCGACGCCTGCATCGTTGTCTGGCCCTCCTG
>DASSAL010000202.1:0-12012 GCA_035685405.1 Actinoplanes sp.
AACCGTGGGTTGCGCGGCGGCTCGGATGTTACCTACCTGTCCGTCACTTCGGGGCGTTCGCGGACTCGACCGTCACGGTCCCCGCGATGATGTCCGCCTTCAGCTTGTCGACCTCGCCCTTCAGCCCGGCATCCACCTTGCTGTCGAACTGGTTGAACGGCGCGAGCGATACACCGTTGTTCTCCAGCGTGCCCAGGTAACCCGGGTCGGCCGTCAGCGGCTGGTTGGTGGCACCGGTGGAGATCGCCTGCTCGACCGCACCGGCGATGTTCTTGACCACGGTGGTCAGGAACACGTCGCAGTACTGCTGGGCGCTCTGGCAGCCGTCCTGGTCGACCCAGATGACCGACACCTTGCCGCTGGACGCCTTGGCGACGTCCGCGGTGCCCAGACCGGTGCCACCGGCCACCGGCATGACGATGTCGGCGCCCTGGGCGACGAACGTGTTGGTGATCGCCTTGCCCTTGTTCTGGTCGGTGAACGTCTCGGCGAAGGTGCCGTTCTGCGACGCCTTGTTCCAGCCGAGCACCTGCACGTTCTTGCTCTTCTGCTGGTTGTAGTGCGCGACGCCGTCGGCGAAGCCGTCCATGAACACGGTCACCGGCGGGATCTTCAGACCGCCGTAGGTGGCCACCTTGCCGGACTTGGAGAAGCCGGCCGCCACGTAACCGGCCAGGAACGCGGCCTCGTCGGTGGCGAACTGCATCGGGTAGACGTTGGTGGCGCCGTCGATCTTGGCGTCCACGATGCCGAACTGCTGGCTGGTGCTCTCCGCCGCGACCTTCTTGGTGGCGTCGCCCATCAGGCCGCCGACCGCGAGGATGAAGTTGCACTTCTTGTTCACGAACTGGCGCAGGTTGGGCTCGTAGTCGGCCTCGGCGGTGGAGGCTACGTACTCCGGCTCGACGTTGGGCTGGGCGGACTTGGCCGCCTGCATGCCGGCCCACGCCGACGCGTTGAACGACCGGTCGTCGATGCCGCCGGTGTCCGTCACCATGCAGGCCTTGTATGGGGTGCCGCCGGCGGCGCTGGTGCTGCCTCCGCTCGGGGTCTCATCGGGGGCGTCGCCACAAGATGCGGCGGCGAGCGCCAACCCTCCGGCCGCGAGAATCGCCACGATCCGCTTCCCACGTACTGGGCGCAAGACGCCCTCCTTCCACTGCACACCGACACCTCGCGGTGAGTCTTCGGCGCGAGCGTACGCGCAGGCCAGGGCGGCGTCAGGAAATCCGGCCGGACTGTTGGCGCACCGTTACCTGGCCGCAATCGCGCTCCGCAGCGAGTCAATATTGCGGCCAGGCCCCGGTGTGCACCGGCAATCTTCCGGCGACCCGGCATCAGCCGGCCAGCGCGGCGGCCCGCACCGGACGGTCGGCACCGTCGCCCGGCACCGGCACCGGCGCCGGGCGGTCGGCCAGGCCGCGGCGGCCCACCGCCACCAGGGCCAGCCCCACCACGGCGTACGTGGCCAGAATCAGTGCCGCGGTGGCGCCGCCGTTGCCGTCGAAGTAGGCCACCGAGCGCAGCAGCGTCGCCCCGGAGCCGATCGGCAGCCACTGCCCGACCGCGCCCCACGGCTGGGGCAGCAGCTCCGGCGCCGAGCTGACCGCGGACAGCGCGTTGCCGACCAGGAACACGGTCACCGCGCCGAGCGCCAGGCCGGCCTTGTCCAGGACCGCACCGAGCCCGGTCATGGTGGCCGCCACGGCCACCCCGAACAGCCCCAGCGCGGCAGCGTTGACCAGGTAGTCGCCGGGCAGCACGTCCAGCCAGTACTGCAGCACTGCGCCGCCGCCGAAGCCGGCCAGCACGCCGAAGGTGAGCAGCGCGGTGAGCCGGGCACCCCGGCCGCGGACGCCCAGGAAGATCAGCAGACCGGCCAGCAGCGAGGTGAGGGCCAGCGGCAGGAACCCGGCGCCGAAGCCGGTGCCGCGCGGGTCACCGCTGTGCACCGGCACCACGTCCCGCACCGGCGCCTGAAGGCCGGCGGCGGCCTGGCCGAGCAGCGTGGCCACAGCGGGTCCGGCCGCCGACGCCACGTGCACCTCGGCGCCGGTCGGGGTGACGACGATGCCGCCGTAGACCGAGCGGTCACGGATCGCGTCATCCAGCGCCGCGGCGCCGCTCACCCGGTCGATCTCGAAGGCGCCCGGGTGCTCGGCGGCGAGCCGGTCCACCACGGCCTGGGTTGCCGGTGGCGGTCCGGCCACCGCGATCGGCAGGTCGCGCGGGCCGAGATGCGCGGCCGGACCGGCGAACAACGGCACCAGGAGTGCCTGGATGGCCACGACGACGATGGCGACGAGCAGCCCTACGGCCATCGGGGAGCGATGGGTATGCATGACAACCTCCTAAAACGAATGCTCGTTCTCTATTAACCCGCCGCGCTCTACCGCTGTCAAGAACGAGCGTTCGTTTTATACTGTGCTGCGTGCCACGAGTTTCCGAGGACCACCTGACCGCCCGCCGGGAGCAGATCCTGGTCGCCGCCCGCGCCTGTTTCCTGCGCCACGGGATCCACAGCACGTCGATGCAGGACCTGATCCGCGAGGCGGGCCTGTCGGTGGGGGCGGTGTACCGCTACTTCAAGTCGAAGAACGACATCATCAATGCGGTCGCCGAGTCGGTGGTGGGTGGCATCCTGGTCGCCCTGCGTGACGTGCTGGCCAAGGACCTGCCGCTGATCGACACGATGAGCGAGGTCCTCGACGTGATCGACACCCAGCTCGGGCCGGACGGCGCCTTTCCGCTGGCGGTGCAGATCTGGGCCGAGTCGACGCTGGACCCGGCGATCGGCGCGATCGTGCGCGATCGTTACCAGGGCCTGCGCGAGGTGTTCCAGCAGGTGGCCCGGGACGCGGTGCGACGCGGGGAGGTGCCCCCGGACGCCGACATCGACGCGGTGGCCAGCGCGCTGTTCGCGATGATCCCCGGGTACGCGCTGCAGCGCATGATCCTCGGCTTCCCGGACAAGGAGACCTACCTGACCGGGATCCGCACCCTGCTCAGCTCCCGGTGAGCCGGGCGGCGATCCGGGCGAAGCCGGCCCGCACCTCGGCCGCGGTGGGCGCCGGTCCGGGCTCGACGTGCTCCTGCTCCCAGTCCGGCTCGTCGTCCGCCTCGCCGTCCACCGCCACCCGGGCCAGTTCCACCTCGTCGCGGATCGCTTCCGCGTCGGCCAGCGGCAACAGCGGCTCCACCACTGCCATCAGGTCCTCGTCGGCGACCACGGCCTGGGCCAGCGCCAGCGCGTGACCGCGTTCGTACGGCCCACACACCACCGGCTCCCAGTCCCCGTCATCGCCGAGCGAGCCGATCGTGATGACCCACGGCAGGTCGGCCACCGGCGAGTCCGGCGGCAGGCTCAACGTCATGAGAGTGCCCACCGGCCCATCATTGCGGGCGCCGGTGCCGGATCCAGGTATTTTGCCCGACCGGAGCACTCTTGTCCTCCGCGGACAGGTCGATCACCCGGCCGTGCGGGCTGGTGGCCGCCCACGCCGCGCCGAACAGCAACAACTGGTTGAAGACATAGAGATAGACCAGGGCGCCGACGGCACTGGCCACCAGACCGTACGCCGGATTGTGCTGCACCAGGTTGACGAACGATTTGCCGACGGTGTTGAGCAGCGTGATGCCGATGCCCACTTGCAGCACCGGCGGCAGCATCCGGCGGGCGGTCATCCGCAGCCGGGGCAGCGCGGTCAGCAGCGCCGCGGCCAGCAGCACGTTGATCGCAACCGTGGCGATCCAGCTGACGGTGGACAGCAGCCAGGGCAGATGGCCGTTGAACAGCCAGGCCAGCAACCGCTCCAGGGTGGAGACGGCGAACACCGACAGGGCGAGCAGCATCAGGATGCCCAGCAGCACGGCCAGGTCGACGAACTGCCGCCAGACGATGTAGCCGGGATGCTGGTTCAGCCGCCAGATCGCACGCTGGGACGACCGGATCGAGTCCACCCACCTGACCCCGGTGAAGACCAGGCCGAGCAGGCCGACCACGCCGACCGTCCGGCCGCTGGCCAGCACCTGCTGCAGATCGAGGAACGGCAGATTCTGGCCGAGGAAATCGCTGACCACCTCGAACAGCTCGGTGTTGTTGGTGAGCAGGAGGCCGAAGATCGAGTAACCGATCAGCAGCAGCGCGAAGATCGCAAAGAAGCCGTAGTACGCGATCGCCGCGGCCAGCCGGCCACCGTCGACCTCGTCGTACCGCAGGATGGCGCGGCTCAGGTGATCGAAGTGCTTCGACCGGTGGCGGACCGCCAGGATGCGCGCTTCGACCGCGTCGTACGCCCGGTCGATGGGGTTCACGGCCCGACCGTACCCAACGATTCAGGAACCGAGCGGAAAGTCGCGCCGCCGGCGCCACGGGCCTTCGCCACCGTGCGAGAACAGCGTGAACGCGCTGACCTCGAATCGGGCGGAGAAGCCGGCAAGATCCTCGAACACCGCGTCCAGCGCGGCCGGCGGTACGTCCTGCGCCACGGTCACGTGCGGGTGGTACGGGAAGCGCCGGTCCCGGTGCACCCCGTCGGCCGCCGCGATCGACCCGGCCAGCAGCTCGCACTCGCTGATGCCGATCGCCAGCGTCACGAACACCACCTCGGTGATCGGCCGGAAGGTGCCGGTGCCGCGCAGGTGGATGGTGAACGGCTGGTGCGCCGATGCGACCGCCTCCAGGTGTTTCTCCACCGCGGGCAGCAGGTCGGTCTCCACCTCGGTCGGCCCGAGCAGCGTGACATGCGCCGGGGTGTACGCGGCCTGCGGGTCGCCGGCCTCGGCCCGCCGGCGGGTCAGCGTGGTGCCCCACGGCTCCGGGATGTCGATCGCCACGCCGATCCGGGTGGTCTCCGCCACGCGGTCAGGCCCCCCGCGATGCACTGAGAAACCCGACGTTGTGGTACGCCGTGGCCAGCGTGACCGCAGCGACGGCCCGGGCCTTCTCCGCCCCGATCGCCAGCACCTTGTCCAGGTGACCGGGATCCTCCAGGTAGGCCCGGGTGCGCTCCTGGATCGGTTTGACGAAATCGACCACGATCTCGGCCAGGTCCTTCTTCAGATCCCCGTACCCCCGGCCGTCGTACTGCTCGAGCAACTCGTCGATGGTGCGCATGGTGAGGGCGGCATAGATGGTCAGCAGGTTGCTGATACCGGGCTTGTTCACCTCGTCGTAGAGGATCTCGCGGCCGGTGTCGGTGACCGCCGACTTGATCTTCTTGGCCGACCGGGACGGATCGTCGAGCAGCTCGATGATGCCGTTCGGCGAGGACGCCGACTTGGACATCTTGGCGGTCGGCTCCTGCAGGTCGGTGATCTTCGCGGTGTCCTGCACGATGTACGGCGCCGGCACCGTGAAGGTCGGCCCGAACCGGGTGTTGAACCGCTGCGCCAGGTCGCGGGTCAGTTCCAGGTGCTGTCGCTGGTCCTCGCCCACCGGCACCTGGTCGGCCTGGTAGAGCAGGATGTCAGCGGCCTGCAGGATCGGGTAGGTGAACAGGCCGACGCTGGTCGAGTCCTGCCCGGCCTTGGCGGACTTGTCCTTGAACTGCACCATCCGGCTGGCCTCGCCGAAGCCGGTGATGCAACTCAGCACCCAGGACAGCTGCGCGTGCTCGGGGACGTGCGACTGCACGAACAGCGTGCACCGGTCCGGGTCGAGCCCGATGGCCAGCAGCTGGGCGGCAGAGAGCCGGGTCCGGTTCCGCAGCGCCACCGGGTCGTGCCCCATCGTGATGGCGTGCAGGTCGACGACGCAGTAGAAGGCGTCGTGGGTGTCCTGCATGGCCACCCAGTTCCGCACCGCACCGAGGTAGTTGCCGAGGTGGAAGGAGTCGGCGGTGGGCTGGATGCCGGAAAGCACGCGAGGGCGAGGGGCGGCGTCGGACATGAGCGCCATTGTGACAGTCTCAGTAGGGATAGTGTGAACCGCCTGGTGATGTTGGGAACGAGAGGGACTGTCGCGTGAAGCTGCTCGTCACCGGAGGCGCCGGCTACGTCGGCAGCGTCACCTGCCGCCTGCTGCTCGACGCCGGTCACGAGGTGACCGTCCTGGACAGCCTCGTCACGGGATTCCGGGAAGCGGTCGCACCGGAAGCCACCTTCGTGCAGGCCGACATCCGTGACGCGGCGCAGGTCCTGACGCCGGACGCCGGTTTCGACGCGGTGCTGCACTTCGCCGGGCTGATCGCCGCCGGCGAGTCGATGATCAAGCCGGAGCTGTACTGGGACTACAACATGGTCCGATCGCTGGCCCTGCTGGCGGCGGTGCGGGCGGCCGGGGTGCCGAAGTTCGTCTTCTCCTCCACCGCCGCGGTCTACGGCAACCCGACCGAGCTGCCGATCACCGAGCAGGCGGCGAAAGCCCCGACCAACACGTACGGCGCCACCAAGCTGGCCTTCGACCACGCGCTGACCTCGGAAGCGTTCGGCCACGGCCTGGCGGCGGTGTCGTTGCGCTACTTCAACGTGGCGGGCGCGTACATCCGGCCGGACGGCACCCAGGTCGGCGAGCGCCACGACCCGGAGACCCACATCATCCCGATCGCGCTGCAGGTGGCCGCCGGCAAGCGCGAGAAGATGCTGCTGTTCGGCGACGACTACCCGACCGAGGACGGCACCTGCGTCCGCGACTACATCCACGTGGAGGACCTGGCCCGGGCCCACCTGCTGGCGCTGGACGCGGCCACCGCCAAGGAGCACCGGATCTTCAACCTGGGCACCGGCACCGGCTTCTCCAACCGGCAGGTGGTCGAGGTGGCCCGTGAGGTGACCGGCGCCGACCTGCCGGTGGAGATGGCGCCGCGCCGGGAGGGCGACCCGGCCACCCTGGTGGCGTCGTCGGCGCTGGCCCGCGAGAAGCTCGGCTGGGTCCCGGAGAAGACCACGCTGCCGGACATCGTCTCGGACGCCTGGGCGTTCTACCGCAGCCAGGTGGCGTGAGGAGAGCCGGATGCGCAGCTTCCAGGAGATCTTCGGCGTCGAGCCGGAGGGCCGGTGGGCGGCGCCCGGCCGGGTCAACCTGATCGGCGAGCACACCGACTACAACGACGGGTACGTGCTGCCCTTCGCCCTGCCGCAGCGGGTGGTGGCGACGGCCGGCCGGGCCGAGCGGGGCTGGACGGTGTGCTCGGACTTCGCCCCCGATCCGGTGTCCTTCACGGACATCTCCGAGCCGGGCGCGGTCGGTGGCTGGGCGGCGTACGTGGCCGGGGTCGCCTGGGCGCTGCACGACGCCGGGCACGAGGTTCCGGCGGCGAACATCGCGCTCACCTCGGACGTCCCGGTCGGTGCCGGGGTGTCGTCCTCGGCCGCGCTCGAGTCGGCGGTGCTGACCGCCCTGATCGACCTCGGCGGCCTGGACATCCCGGTGGCCGACCGGCCGGCCATCGCCCAGCGGGCGGAGAACGTCTACGTCGGCGCGCCGACCGGCATCATGGACCAGTCCGCGTCCCTCCGCTGCGAGGCCGGCAAGGCGCTGTTCCTGGACTGCCGCACGCTGGCCGTCGAGCAGATCCCGTTCGACGTGGCCGCCGAGGGCCTGGCCGTGCTGGTGGTCAACAGCAACGCGCCGCACCAGCACGTGGACGGCGAGTACGGCGCCCGCCGCAAGTCCTGCGAGGAGGCGGCCCGGATCCTGGGCGTTCCGGCGCTGCGCGACCTCGCGTCCGACGACCTGGACGACGCCCTCCGGCGGCTGGACGACGACGTGATGCGCCGCCGGGTCCGGCACGTGGTCACCGAGAACCAGCGGGTGCTGGACACCGTGGCGCTGCTGCGGTCCGGCCGGATCCGGGAGATCGGGCCGCTGATGACGGCCTCGCACGCCTCGATGCGCGACGACTTCGAGATCACCGTCGCTCAGGTGGACGTGGCGGTGGAGGCGGCGCTGATCGCCGGTGCGTACGGCGCGCGGATGACCGGCGGTGGGTTCGGCGGCTGCATCCTGGCGCTGGTCGACGCCGGCCGGGCGGATGCGGTGACCGACGCGGTGACCGGCGCCTACGACCGGCACGGCTTCGCCGCACCGACCCCGTTCGTGGCGGTGCCGAGCCAGGGCGCGACCCGGTTGTAGCCGGGCCGGCGCGGGTAAGCCGCGTTCATGACCGACGAACGAAACGACGCACCGGTCGAGCCGAACGAGGCCGGCTTCGGCGGCGACCCCAGCACGCCCACCCCCGACCCGGGCGCGGACGATCCCGACCTGGCCCGGGCGGAGAACGTCGCCGTTCCGTCCGACGACCTCACCGGCCCGATCACCGACGCGCTCGAGGACTCGATGACCTCGGACGACGACCGCTAACCGGGCAGCGGCTGCGGGTCGGCGGTCGGGCCCTTCACCACGGGTTTGCCGCCGGTCCAGTCCACCCGGTCCAGCCACAGCTGCCGGCCCGGCGCGACGCTCCCGATCGACTCCGGCGGCCAGGCGTGGTAGAGCAGCCACGTCTGCCCGCTCAGTGTGGTCACCAGGAAGGTGTGCCCGGGACCGGCCGCGGCCGGACTGGACGTCAGGATCGGGTTCTCGGCCGCCTTGCGGCACGGCCCCAGCGGCGCGTCGCAGGTGGCGTACCCGGCCGCGTACACGTCCCGGTCGAAGGCGTTGGCCGAATAGAACAGGTACAGCTTGCCGTCGTGCCGGACCATCTGCGGCGCCTCGATGACGTGGTCCTCCCACGCCGCGTCGTTCTGCAGCAGCCGCACCGACTTCCCGGTGAGCTTGCGGCCGTCCGCGCTCAGCTCCGAGCCGTACAGGTAGGTCGGCTGGCCGATCGCATTGCCGTCGTTCTTCCAGTAGAGGTACAGCTTGCCGGACTCGTCCCGGTACGGGCTGGCGTCGATCGACCCGCCCTCGTCCGCCTGGCAGATCAGCGGCTCGTCGGCGTCGTCGGTGAACGGACCGCCCGGGGTGACCGAGGACGCCACCCCGATGCACTGCCGGTCGGTCGCCGACGACCGCGCGGTGTAGTAGAGCAGGTAGCCGCCGTCGACATCGATCACCTCGGGCGCCCAGGTGTTGCCCGGGTTCGCCCACCTGCCCACCTCGGGCATGGCGTCCCCGGCCGGCGTCCAGGCGGTCAGGTCCGGCGAGGTCAGCACCGGCACGTTGGCCGCCGGGTTGTTGGTCCCGTACGCCCACCACTTGCCGTCCGCGGAGATCACCCCCGGGTCGGGGAAGTTCTCCAGATGCACGGGATTGGTGAAGGTTCTCATCGGACTCGGCGCCTCTTCCTCGGTGCCGGCGCACGCGGTGAGCGCGAGCGCCGGCACCGTCAGGACCGCGGCGAAGGCACGCCTCACGAGCGCCCGTAGCCGAAGAACCGCAGGTAGTCGAACTGAGCGGTGACCGGCGGTGTGCCCGCCTGGGCGCCGTGGGCGATCAGCCCGATGCGCGGCGTGGTGCCTGCCGGGAACGTCCACACCCCGCCCCAGGCCCAATTCCGGCCATCGCGGCTGACGCCGGCCCGGTACTCGTGCTCACCGTTGCCCGGATCGATCCGGTGGGCCAGCCGCAGCCAGGTGGTGGTCAGCCCCGGGGTGCCCGGGATGGTGCCGCCGTACGAGGTCTGCCCGGCGTACGGGAGCTCCCGGCCGAACTCCACCTGCCGGGTGTTCCAGATCGCCACCGTGGACAGCCGCGCGAAGTCGTCGTCGCCCACGTACGCGATCATGCCGGCCTGCTGGAAGTTCCGGACCACGTCCTCACCGAGGTCCAGCGTCACCTTGGTCTCGGCGATGTAGTCGCCGGCCGGCGCGTCCCGCAGCAGCACCCCAGCGGTGCCGCCCGGCCCGGTCAGGTCGGCCGTCTGCACCGGCCAGTTCAGGGTGCCGCCGGCCGCGGTGGCCGCCGGATCCGGCCGCACCCAGGTCCAGTCGGCGTCCAGGCCGCCGGTGAACTCGTCCGAGTACGCCGGCAACGGCCCCGTCGCCACGGGCACCGGCGCCGCCTCACGCACCGGCCGGTACAGCGGCGCCGCGCTGACGTTGTCGAACTCCGCGGTGCTCCCCGCGGTCACGCCGACCGGCCCGCCACCGTGCGGCACCCGGGCGGAGACGACGGCCCAGGGGTCGCGCAGGCGGCTCTGGCTCAGCTCGGCGGTCAGCCGCCCGTCCCGCACCTCGACCGCGAGGTTGTGCCAGTCGGCCAGGTCGGCCGCGGCCGGCAGCGCGGTGCGGGCCACTTCCCGCTGCCCGACGCGGACCACGAGCGCGCTGCCATCGGCCCGGACGGTCACCGCGCCGATCCGCAGCCCGGCCGAGGCGCCGCGCACGTCGGCCTCGATCCGGACGTCCCCGGAGACCGGGCGCCGGGACAGCACGGTCCCGGAGCCGCTGAGCCGGCCGTCGGTCACCGTCCACTCGCCGGAGACCCGCCACCGGGACCGGTCCAGGGTGTCGAACCGGTCGAACACCGGCGCGGTGGTCACCGGCGCCGCCGTGGTCTGCTCGGAGGCCCAGCGCCCGGCGCGCACGGTGGGCCATCCGGCGATCCAGTCCAGCCGGTCGATCAGCATCGGGCGCTCGTTGATGCCGAACGGCTCGTTGAGGTACGGGTCGGCGGGGTCGATGGCGTGGTACACCAGCCAGTCCTGTCCGGACAGGTCGGTGATCACGCTGTTGTGCCCGGTGCCGACCCACCGGTTGCCGTTCGGCGCGATCACCGTGGTGCCGCCGGCCCGGGACACGTCCAGCCGCAGCCCGTCGCGGTCCACGAACGGCCCCCGCGGGTCGCGGGACCGGCCCACCGACACCGAGTATCCGGTGGTGGGCCCGGCGCAGCAGTTCGCCGAGGAGGCGAACAGGTAGTACCAGCCGTCGCGGTACAGCACGAAGCTGCCCTCGTACTTGTTGTCGATGGCCACCATGGTGGAGGTGCCGGTGGCCCGCAGCCCGTCCGCGGTCAGCTCGGTGACGAAGATGCCGCCGTAGTAGCTGCCGTAGTACAGGTACCGCTGGCCGTCCGGCGCGTTGAGCTGGGCCGGGTCGATGGTCCACAGATACCCGCCGCCAGGGCCGGCGCGGGGCGCGACCACCGGATCCGGCGCAAAGGTCCACGGGCCGGTGGGGCTGGGCGCCGTGGCCACGCCGACCGCGGTGTCGAAGGTGTCGTCGGAGACCGTGGTGTCGGTGACGGTCAGGTACATCACCCAGCGTCCACCGAGGTAACGGACGTCCGGGGCCCACAGCGCGGAGGTGGTCGCGGCGTACCGCGGCAGCTGTCCGGCGTCGAACGCGTCCCGGACGTAGGTCCAGCTCACCAGGTCGGTGGAGCGGGCGATCGGGATCCGGCGCGGTTCCCGCTCGCCCTCGCGCAGCGGGTCGGACGTGCCGAAGGCGTACCAGTAGCCGTCGTGCCCGCGGATCACGTGCGGGTCGGCGAAGGTGTCGGCGAAGCCGGCCGAGACCGGGTTGGTGTAGGTGCGCCGGTCGGCGGCCGACGCGGCGCCGGCCGGTACCAGGAGCGATAGGGCAGCCAGGAGAGTGATGAGTCGTCGCATCGGTCAGCCTTTCAGGCCGGAACGGGAGACGCCTTCGATGATGTAGCGCTGGGCGAAAACGAACATGATCAGCACCGGGATGCTGGCCAGCGCGGCGCCGGCCATGATCACCGGGTAGTCGATGGTGTACGCGCCCTGCAGGATGGCCAGGCCCGGCGGCAACGTGAAGCTGGTCGGGCTGAACAGCACGTACACCGGCCAGATGAAGTCGTTCCAGTTGCTCAGGAACGAGATCAGCGCCAGCGTGGCGAGCGCGGGCTTGGACAGCGGCAGGATCACCTTGGTGAAGATCTGCCACGAGTTGGCGCCCTCGATCAGCGCCGCCTCCTCCAGCTCGCGCGGCAGCGAGGAGAAGAACTGGCGCAGGAAGAACACGCCGAACGCGCTGGCCGCGCCGGGCACGATCAGCGCCCACAGGGTGTCCAGCCAGCCCAGCCGGTCGACGATCAGGAAGTTCGGGATGAGCAGCGTGAACGCCGGCACGAACAGGGTGGTGATGATGACCCCGAAGATCACG
>DASSAL010000203.1:0-4777 GCA_035685405.1 Actinoplanes sp.
AAGCAGGTACCGAGGTTGCTCCGGACCCGGGCCTCGCCGGCCTGGTCGCCGTGCTCCCGGAACAGCGCCAGCGCCCGCTGGAACCCCTCGGCCGCCTCGGCGTGCCGGCCCCGCAGCCAGTCGGCCGAGCCGATGTTCGTCAGCGCGCCGGCCTGGCCGGGGGCGTCGCTGGCGCGGCGATACTGCTGCAGCGCCTGCTGGTGATGTTCGACGGCGTCGGCATGCCGGCCCTGCCGGGCGTGCAGGATGCCGAGGTTGGTCAGCGTGCTCGCCTCCCCACCGGGATCCCGTACCGACCGGTAGAGCTTCCGGGCGCGCCGGTAGTGTCCGGCCGCCGGTCCGTACCTTCCGGTGAGCAGCTGGACGGTGCCCAGACCGGTCAACGCCAGTGCCTGCGCGCAGGGGTCGTCGACGGCGAGCGCGGCCCGGTGGGCGGCTTCGTGGATGGCGACCGCCTCGCTGTGGTGGCCGCCGGTCAGGTACCGGTACAGCACGGCGGACAGCCGGGTGGCGTGCGTCGGCCAGCCGGAGTCGGCGGTGTAGGCGCAGAGCGCGACGAGCGTGTGCCGCTCGGCGTCCAGCCAGGCCCGCGCGGCCGCCGGCGTCGTCACGGCGGGACCGCAGCCGCCGGCCGGCTCGATGAGCGGCCGGCGGTGGCGCTCGGCCGGGAAGAGGACGTCCGCCGCGGCGGCGGCGGTGGCCAGGTAGCCGTCGAACAGGCGGGTCAGCGCCGCGTGCCGGACCTGCTCGGCCTCGGCGGTCCGGGCCAGGTCGGCGGCGTAGGCGCGCAGCAGGTCGTGCAGGCCGTAGCGGCCCGGCCCGGTGTGGTGCAGCAGGTGGGCGCGGACAAGGGTGTCGATCGACCGGTCCGCGTCGGGGATGCCGACGCCCGCCAGAGCGGCCACGGCGTACCGGTCGAAGTCCGCGGCGGGGTGCAGGCCCAGCAGCCGGAACGCCGCGGCGGCCTCGTCCGGCAGGGCGGAGTAGGACCAGGACAGCACGGCACGGACGGCGCTGTGCGGATCCCCGCCGGTGTCGAGCAGGTCCAGCCGGCGCTGCTCGTCGGCGAACTCGTCGACCAGCTCGGCGAGGGTCCCGCGGGGGCGGGTGTTCGCCAGCTCGGCGGCGACCCGCAGCGCAAGCGGCAAGCGGCCGCACTGCTCGGCGAGGGTTTCGGCCGCGGCCGGCTCGGCCGCCACCCGCCCGCCGACCAGCCGGCGCAACAGGGTGACGGCATCGGGCAGCGGAAGCGGGTCGAGGTCGACGCGGCGGGCGCCGTCCACGGCGACCAGGCCGGCGAGGGAGTCCCGGCTGGTGACCACGACTGTGCAGGTGGGCGTGCCGGGCAGCAGCGGGCGGACCTGCTCGGCGGACGAGGCGTTGTCCAGGACCACCAGCATCCGCCGGCCGGCGATCTCCGTCCGGAACCGCGCGGCGCGCCCATCGGCGTCCAGCGGCAGATCCGCCCCCTGGACCCCGAGAGCCGCCAGGAGGCCGGCGAGTGCGTCCGCCGGCGCCACCGGCCGACGAGGGTCGTACCCACGCAGGTTGACGTAGAGCTGGCCGTCCGGGAACCGGTCGCGGACCCGGTGCGCCCAGTGCACCGCCAGCGCGGACTTCCCCACCCCCGCGGTGCCCGACACCGCCGAGATCGCCACCACCGGCCACGCCGGGTCAGTCGCCAGTCCGTCCAGTGTGGACAGCTCCACCGACCGGCCGGTGAACCCGGCCACCGCCGCCGGCACCTGCGCCGGTACCGGACCGGAGACTCGTGTCCCGCCCGGCCCGCGGTCCAGACCCGGCTCAGCGGCAGGACCGTCCGGCTCGAATCCGGCCCGCTCGAACCGGCGCAGGTCCGCCCCCTCCAATCCCAGCGCCTCCGCCAGCAGCCGCACCGACGACGGCCGCGGCCGGGCCACCCGCCCCCGCTCCAACTCACTGACCGCGCGCGTGCTCAACCCGGCCCGCGCGGCCAATTCCTCCTGAGTGAGCCCGGCCGCGAGCCGGCACGACCGCAGCACCACCCCAAAGCCCACCGCGCCGGTCACCCACATCACCACCGACCGCATCGCCCCGTCCATGCCGGGATCAGAAGTTCGACAGCCAGCGATCCTGTCCGGTCCGAGCGTGCATCGCCACCCCTCGGGAACTCCCCGGCGGATGACCAGCCGGCCGTGCGTACCCGTGCCGGGAGGGATCGGGACACCGCCGCACGCATGATCCGGTCCGTTGCGCCGGACAATACCTAGAAGTACTATGCATCAAGCTACTAGGTATGGACGGGGGTCTCGTGAAGGTCGCCAAGGATCTGGTGGCTGCCTCCGCGACACCGATGGTGCTCGGCATCCTGGTGGAGGGGGAGAGCTACGGCTACGCCATCCTCAGGCGGATCAACGAGCTGTCCGGTGGCGAGCTGGACTGGACCGAGGGGCTGCTGTACCCGTTGCTGCACCGGCTGGAGCGCCTCGGTTACGTGAGTTCCAGCTGGCAGTCGGTTGCGGGCGAGCGGCGGCGCAAGTACTACCGCATCACCGACCGGGGCTTGGCTGAGCTGGCCGAGCAGCGCCGCCAGTGGGACACGGTCGTGGACGCGCTCAAGGAGATCTGGCTCGGCCTCGGCGACCGCAGGCCGCTGACGGCGATCCCGCTGGCGGGCCGCGCATGACGGCGCGGGAGGGTCAGGAGGAGCTGGAGACGCAGTTCGCGCAGTGGCGTCACTACGTGCAGCGCCGCCGCGAGCTGCAGCCGTCCGACGCCGACGAGCTGGAAGACCACCTCCGCGGGTCCGTCGACGGGCTCGTCGCGGCCGGCCTGAGCGCGGACGAGGCGTTCCTGGTCGCGGTCAAGCGGATGGGTAGCCTCGACGAGCTGTCCCGCGAGTTCGCCCGCGAGCACTCGGAACGGCTGTGGAAGCAGCTGGTGCTGACGGGCGAGACCGGAAGCCCGCTGGCGGACACGCGGTCGCGGCGCAACTTCTGGGCGATGGCCGTCTGCGCGGCCGGCGCGGCGGTGTCCGTCAAGGTCCCGGAGCTGTTCGGGGTGAGCTTGGAGGAGGAGGACGGCTCGTTCTACGGGCCGAATGCCGGCCTGTTCGCGCTGCCCTGGCTGGCCGCCTTCCTGGCCTGGCGCCGGCAGGTCCGGCGCCCGCTGATCGGGATGCTGGTGGTGCTGTTCGCGCTCGGCGCCGTGGCGGCCAACGCCTATCCCCTGGCCGACACGTCGCAGTCGTTGGTCGTCACCAGCATCCACCTCCCCATCGCCCTGTGGCTCGTGGTGGGTCTGTCCTATGTGGCCGACGACTGGCGCTCGTCCCGTCGACGCATGGACTTCATCCGCTT
The DNA here is from genome assembly GCA_035685405.1 of Actinoplanes sp. Taxonomy (GTDB): domain Bacteria; phylum Actinomycetota; class Actinomycetes; order Mycobacteriales; family Micromonosporaceae; genus Actinoplanes. Next base: position 3,339 of record DASSAL010000203.1, read on the forward strand.
CACCGGCGAGTGGTTCGTCTACTTCGTACTCATCGCCCTCGGCGGCGGTGTGCTCACCGCGTTCATGTTCGGCACCTTCGAGGCCATCGGGATCGTCCCCGAGGAGTTCATCGCGCAGTGGCTCCTGCCGTGCGGGGCCGTGGCCGCGGTCGTCGTGGCCGGGTGGCTCGTCGAGGCGAAGCAGGGGGTGGTCGAGAACATCGCCCCGGTGCTCGCGCGGCTGTTCACCCCGCTGTTCACGGCGGTCCTGCTCACCTTCCTCCTCGCCATCGGCTGGACCAGCGCGGGCATCGACGTCGAGCGGGAGGCGCTGATCCTGTTCGACCTCCTGCTGGTCGTGGTGCTGGGGCTGCTGCTCTACTCGATCTCCGCCCGCGATCCGCTGGCCCCGCCCGGACTGTTCGACCAGCTGCAGCTCGCCCTCGTGGTCAGCGCGTTGGCCATCGACGTGCTGGTGCTCCTGGAGATCACCGGGCGCATCACCGAGTACGGCACCACACCCAACAAGGCCGCGGCGCTCGGCGAGAACGTCATCCTGCTGGTCAACCTCGCCTGGTCGGCGTGGCTGCTGCTGAGGCTCGTCCGTCGGCACACGCCGTTCGTGGCGCTGGAGCGTTGGCAGACCGGCTACCTGCCGGTGTACGGCGCGTGGGCCTGGATCGTGGTCCTGGTCTTTCCTCCGTTGTTCAACTTTGTCTGACTGACCCGCCCTCCGCCCTCCGCCCTCCGCCCTCCGCCCGGCGTCCGCGGGCGGCACCCCAGTGCGCTGCCGGCCTTGCCATGTCTACGTGCCGCCAATGTTCCGCTTGACTGACGTCGATAATGACGCCATCATGACGTCATGAACCTTCATCCGTACGTCGAGAGGCTCTGTGGCGACCTGCTCGCCGCTGCAGCCGCTGGCACGGACGAGACACGGCGGACGGCACATCTCCTGGTAGCGACACTGAGGCCGGCGGTCGGCCTCACCATTCTCGATGCGCTGACCGCCGCCACAGCTGACGTCACGGCGGTGTTGCGCGGCGTCACGGTGAAGCTTCGCGCCGGCGGCTGACCCCGCCCGCGGCCGAGCCGCTCCGGGCGGACCGGCCACACCCATCCACCCACACCCATCCACCCACACCCATCCACCCAGCCGACGCACCCAGCCTGTCCGGCGCGTCCGGCTCACCCGAAACCGGAGGACGACATGTCGCACCACCACTACGACCCCGCGCTCCAGGCCGAGCTGGACCACCGGCGCGCGACGCTCCAGCACGACGCCGAGCGGCACCAGCTCGCCCGGCTGGCCGGCGGGGCGGCCCGCGCGGCCGCCGGCCGCATCATCCGGCCGGCATGGCACGGCCGCGACCGGGCCGGCCGCCAGGTTCCCGGCCACGCCCGCGCCTGACTCCGCGGGCGCGGCCGGCGCGTAGGGCGTGTCTCCCAACCCGCTGGCG
>DASSAL010000204.1:0-42571 GCA_035685405.1 Actinoplanes sp.
TGTCGGCCGGCGCCTTCTCGCGGCGGGCCAGCCAGATGAACGGCAGGGACAGCGCCGACACCGCGGCGGACAGCCCGAACGACACCGGATAACCCCACGCGTCGGCGGACCGGCCCAGCACGGGCTGGGCCACCACACCACCGGTGGAACTCATCAGCGAGTCGAAAGACAGGATGGTGGCCCGCTGCCGGGACGGGATCATGCCGTTCAGATAGGCCTGCCGCACCGGAGCCAGCGCGGCGCCGGCCAGCCCCCACAGCACGATCAGCACCAGCACCGTCCAGAAACTCGGCACCAGCGCGATCAGCAGCACGGCGGCCACGGTGACCACCTCCATCGTGAGGATCATGTCGGTGCGGCGGCGGAACCAGCTGCGGATCCTCGGGTTGATCAGCCCACCGGCGATCTGCGCGGCGGCCAGCAGTGCGGCGGACAGGCCGGCGATGCCGTACGCCGTGTCATCGCCCCAGAGCTCGAGCAGGTGCGGCTGCAGCGCGTAACCGACGTAGATCGCCACGCCGCCGGTGCACAGGCCGGCCAGCATCAGCCAGCGCACCGGCCGCACCGCCAGCCCGTACCGGACCGAGTCGCGGCTGATCCGGCGCACTTCGGCCAGGACGCCGGCCGAGCGGTCCGGCGTGAACCCGAGGTCGCGCATCAGCACCGCGGCCACCGCGAACATCAGCAGCAGCACACCGGCTCGCAGCCAGTACGGCGCACCGAGGCCGAGCCACTGCGCCAGGTATCCCCCGCCACCCGCGCCGAGCAGCATGCCGGCGCCGACCATCACCTGCCCGCGGGCGAACACCGGGTCGAGCGGGCCGTCGTACCCGGTCGCGCGGAGCGCGTCGACCAGCCAGGCCTCCACCGCGCCGGAGAAGAACGTGAAGCCCAGGCCGATCAGCGCCGACGAGACCGCCCACGCCCAGAACGGCCCCTGCACGTAGTACAGCCACAGGTAGATCGCCGTGGTGACGGCCAGCGTGACCGTGCCGAGCAGATACGACGCCCGCCGGCTCCAGGAGTCGGCGACGATGCCGGTGGGCACCTCGAACAGCACCATGCCGGCGGTGAAGAACGCGTTAGCCGCGAACGCCTGGAAGTTGTTCAGCCCGGCGTCGAGCAGGAAGATCGTGTTGACCCCCCAGATGAGGGACGCGGCCAGGGTGTTGCCGAATCCGAGCACGTAATACGTGCGGCGCACCTGGGCGGGTGTGGACCTCATGGCCACCATCCTGGCGCGCGGGTACGACATTGCGCGGCACCAGCGCCGGCGGCCGGCCCGCCGCCAGGTCCTCGACCCAGCCGACGGCCAGCACCGCGAGCGCGACCAGGGCGGCCACCACGACCAGCCGCCAGCCGACCCCGACCGGGCCGCGGATCGGCCAGCCGGCGTCCTCCCCGGCATGGGTGATCAGCACGATGATCGGCACGTGCCAGAGGTACACCGTTAGCGCCCGCGCATTCAGCACCGTGACCAGCCGGTTCTCGCGGATGGTGGGCGAGAGTCGGAGCAGCACCAGGATGAACGCCAGCGACCAGAGCGCGTTGGCCGGCGGGATGTCATTGAGGTCGAAGCCGCGCGGTCCGGGGTGGAACGCGGCCCAGGCCACCGCGCCCGCGGCGGCCGGCCCGGCCACCCACCACAGCCAGCGGTGACGGAGATCACCGTTGGAATGGGCGAACCCGAGCAGCCAAGGCCCGCCGTAGAGACAGAGGTCCCGCACGACCGGATGCGGCGTCAGGCCGGCGACGGTGATCAGCGCCAGCCCGGCGTACGGCAGCATCACCACCGGGACCGGCCACCGGCGATAGATCGGCAGCAGCAGCGGCGACAGCAGCACGAACCAGAGGAAGTCGCGCAGATACCAGGTGGCGCTCAGTGCCTCGGTCCAGCGGCCGGTGGCCGGTGGGTCCTGCAGCGGGAAGAACCAGAACAGCAGTTTTCGGTCCCAGCCGAGCCCACCGGCCAGCATGGCGGTCACGGCGATCGCGGACAGCATCCAGAGCGAGGGCAGCAGCCGGCGCAGGCGGTGCTCCACGGCGAGTGGCCCGGACCGGTTCAGCGAGGCGGCCATCATCGAGCCGCCGAGCGCGAACATCACCGACATGGCCGGAAAGATCACGGTGAGCGCGGACCAACCGGTGACGTGGTAGACCACGACCCGTGCGACGGCGGCGGCACGGAGCAGATCCAGGTACCGGTTGCGCATGGCTTCGATGACTACCGAAAAGCCTCAAGGCACGCAAACCAGCGTGAGTTACGCCATATCTCCTAGAAGCCCAGCCTGCGCAGCAGCTTCGGGTCGCGCTGCCACTCCTTGGCCACCCGGACGTGCAGGTCCAGGTACACGCGGCGACCGAGCAGCTCCTCGATCCCGGCGCGCGCCCGGGTGCCCACGTCCTTCAAACGAGCGCCCCGGTGTCCGATGACGATCGCCTTCTGACTGTCCCGTTCCACGTACAGGTCGGCGTAGATCTTGGTCAGCCCGCCCTCGGTGATCATCTCCTCGACCAGCACCGCGATCGAGTGCGGCAGCTCGTCGCGTACGCCCTCCAGAGCGGCCTCGCGGATCAGTTCGGCGATCAGCACCTGCTCGGGCTCGTCGGTGAGCACGTCGTCCGGGTACAGCTGCGGTGACTCGGGCAGGTGCCGGACGATCGCGTCGACCAGCGCGTCGAGCTGATGCCCGGACACCGCACTGACCGGCACAATCTCCGCGAAGTCCGACAGCTCCGCGACCGCCAGCAGATGCTCGGCGAGCGTCGCCGGGTCGACCAGGTCCACCTTGGTCACCACGGCGATCACGGTGGCCTTCAGCCGCGCCATCTCCGCCGAGATGAACCGGTCGCCGCGCCCCACCGGCTCGTCCGCCGGAAAGCACACGCCGATCACGTCGACCTCGCTCCACACCTCGCGGACCAGGTCGTTGAGCCGCTCGCCGAGCAGCGTCCGGGGCCGGTGCAGCCCCGGCGTGTCGACCAGCACCAGCTGCGCGTCCGGCCGGTGTAGCACGCCGCGAATGACGTGCCGGGTGGTCTGCGGCTTGCTCGAGGTGATCGCGATCTTCTGCCCGACGATCGCGTTGGTCAGGGTCGACTTGCCGGCGTTCGGGCGCCCGACAAAACACACGAACCCCGCGCGATGGACGTCGTCCCCCGCCTGCTGCCGCGCCGCGGCCGTGTGCCGATAGGGCTTCCCTTCGGGAGACGTACGCGCGTCCGGAGCGGCCCCGGAACGACGGGGTCCACGGCTCTGCACGCTCCCGGCGGTCCCACCGCCCCGCGGCTTCCCGCCCTGGCTCTTGCTGACACCGCTTGTCGCCGCTCCGCCCGGAACGTCGTCACGCCGGCGCTTGGCCGCCTGCCGCTCCCGCCGGCGCTGCTCGTTGCGCTCCCCCGGGGTCAGCCGACGCTCGTCACCGGAGCCGGCCGCCGATTCACTCACGCGGTGACCGTGCCGATCAGGGTGCCGTCCGGGGCCGCCACGTGGATCGGCGCTGCCACACCCAGGTCGCGCACCGCCGCGTGCCCGTCTCCGTCCAACTCCGACGCCTCGGTGACCACCGCCGCCGCCTCCAGCCCGGTCGCACCGGCCGCCACCGCGGACGCCACCGCCAGCTGCAGCGCGGTCAGCGACAGGCTGGGCAGCGCGACACTGGCCGCGGCGTACGTGCGGCCGTCCTGATCGCGTACCGCGGCGCCCTCGACCGCGCCCACCCGCGCGCGCGAGCTGCGCGCCAGGGTGACCAGCTTGGCGTCCTCGGCGCCCAACGCGGACGCGGTGGCAGACAGATCAGGCATCGGCGGGTTGTCTCTCCTCGGTCTCGGCATCATCGGTGGCCGGCTCCGGCTCCGGATCCGACCGGCAGACCAGCACCGAGTCGATCCGGTTGCGGCGGCCGGTGGTGCCCTCGGCGATCAGGTGCAGGCCGCCGACGTCCACGGTGGCGCCCGGGATCGGCACCCGGCCCAGCGTCTGGGCGAGCAGGCCGCCGACCGTCTCCACCTCGTCGGCGGGCAGTTCCACCCCGAAGATCTCGCCCAGGTCCTCGATCGGCAGCCGCGCGGTGACCCGCACCGAGCCGTCCTCCAGGTGTTCCACCGGCGGGCGTTCCACGTCGTACTCGTCGGTGATCTCGCCGACGATCTCCTCCAGGATGTCCTCGATGGTGACCAGGCCGGCGGTGCCGCCGTACTCGTCCACCACGATGACCAGATGGGTGCGCGCCGCCTGCATCTCCGACAGCAGGTCGTCCACCGGCTTGGACTCCGGCACGAACGTGGCCGGCCGCATCAGCTCGGCGACCGGCTCGGCGGTGGCCGCCGGATCGCCGCTCTGGGTCCGCCGCACCACGTCCTTGAGGTAGAGCACCCCGAGCACGTCGTCGACGCTCTCGCCGATCACCGGGATCCGGGAGAACCCGGACCGCAGGAACAGGAACAGCGCCTGCTGCAGGGTCTTCGGGCTCTCGATCCAGACCATCTCGGTGCGCGGCACCATCACCTCGCGGGCGATCGTGTCACCCAGGGCGAACACCGAGTGGATCATCTCGCGTTCGCCGTGCTCGACCACGCCGCGCTGCTCCGCCAGGTCGACCAGTTCGCGCAGCTCCACCTGGCTGCCGAACGGCCCCTCCCGGAAGCCCTTGCCGGGGGTGACCGCGTTTCCGATCAGGATGAGCAGGGAGGCCAGCGGGTTCAGCACCCGTCCGATCCAGCGAACGAGCGGGGCGGTCGCCTTGCCGACGGCGTACGCGTGCTGCCGCCCGACCGTCCGCGGCGCCACCCCCACCACCACGAAGCTGACCACCGTCATGGCCCCGGCGGTGACCAGCGCGGCCCGCCAGCCGGCGCCCCACGTGTCCACCGCGACCAGCGCCACGAGCGTGGTCGCGGTCAGCTCGCAGAGCAGGCGCAGCAGCAACAGCAGGTTCAGGTGCCGGACCACGTCGCCGGCCACCGCGGCGAGGGCGGCGGCGCCACGCTGACCCTCGCGGGCCATCTCATTGGCCCGGGCCGGTGACACCGTGCCGAGGGCGGCATCGGTCATCGAGGCGAGGCCGGCCAGGAAGACCAGCACCGCCGCGTAGACCACGAGTTGGATATCGGGAAGCCCAGCGTCCATCGCGGATCAGGCCCGCCGCCCGGTCCGCCAGCTCTGCAGCAACCGGTTCTGCAGGGAAAACATCTCGCGCTCCTCCTCGGGCTCGGCGTGGTCGTAGCCGAGCAGGTGCAGGGCGCCGTGCACGGTGAGCAGGTGCAGCTCGTCGGCGGGCGAGTGGCCCGCGGCGGCGGCCTGTTTGGCGGCCACCTCCGGCGCCAGCACGATGTCGCCGAGCAGCGCCGGCTCGCCGGTGCCCGCCTCACCCGGCCCGTGGTCGACGCTGCCCTCGTCCATCGGGAACGCGAGCACGTCGGTGGGGCCCTCGCTGCCCATCCACCGGTGGTTGAGCTCGGTCATGTAGTCGATGTCGACCAGCAGGATGGACAGCTCGGCGAGCGGGTTGACCCCCATCTCGTCGAGGGCGTGCCGGGCCACCGCGAGAATCGCGTCGGTGTCGACCTCGACTCCGGACTCGTTGGCGATCTCGATGGACATAGTGGTGTTCGGTACCCCTTGGCGGATCAGCGCCGGCGCCCCGGCCGGCCACCACTGGCGGCGCGGCCGGGCACGGCGCGGACGGACTGAGTGGAATCCTGCTCGCGCGCCTCGTCGAAGCGGGCGTAGGCGTCGACGATCTCCGACACCAGCCGGTGCCGCACCACGTCGGAGCTGGACAGTTCGGCGAAGTGCACGTCGTCGACGTTGCGCAGGATCTCGCGCACCACGCGCAGCCCACTGATCGTGCCGCCGGGCAGGTCGACCTGGGTGATGTCACCGGTGACGACGATCTTGGCGCCGAACCCGAGCCGGGTGAGGAACATCTTCATCTGCTCGGGCGTGGTGTTCTGCGCCTCGTCGAGAATGATGAACGCGTCGTTCAATGTCCTACCGCGCATATATGCTAAGGGGGCGACCTCGATGGTGCCGGCCGCCATCAGGCGCGGGATCGACTCCGGATCGATCATGTCGTGCAGCGCGTCGTAGAGCGGGCGCAGGTACGGGTCGATCTTCTCGTTCAGCGTGCCGGGCAGGAAGCCCAGCCGCTCCCCCGCCTCCACCGCCGGCCGGGTCAGGATGATCCGGTTGACGTGCTTGGCCTGCAGCGCTTGCACCGCCTTGGCCATCGCCAGGTAGGTCTTGCCGGTGCCGGCCGGGCCGATGCCGAAGACGACGGTGTTCTCGTCGATGGCGTCGACATACCGCTTCTGGCCCAGCGTCTTGGGCCGGATGGTGCGCCCGCGCCGGGACAGGATGTTGAGGGTCAGCACCTCGGCGGGCCGCTCGGAGGTGTTCTCCTCGAGCATGGTCACGGTGCGGCGCACCGCGTCGACGGTCAGCGTCTCGCCCCGCTCGATCAGCTCGATGAGCTCGGAGAACAGTCGCTCAGCGGTGGCGTTCTCGGCCGGCGAGCCGGTGATGGTGATCTCGTTGCCGCGGACATGCACGTCGCTGGTGAGCGTCCGCTCGATCAGCCGGAGGATCTCGTCCTTGGCGCCCAGCAGGTTCACCATGATCTTCGGTTCGGACACCGAGATCCTGGTCTGCACCCGAGCCCCGCTCGCGGTGTGGTCAGTGGTCATAGGGGCGGCCCGGGGCCTCAGCCACCTGCTCTCTTCTCATGCGCGGTAACGACCGTGCCATGGTATCCGTTCGGGGGTGCCACCGCCGAGGGCAATACGGCGTTTTCCGCCCGGTCAGCCGGTCGCGAACGTGGCTCCCTCGAAGGTCTCCTGCTCGCGGGTCAGCCGATACGTCGCCCAGTGCATCCGGATGACCACGCCTCGTTCGTCGCGGCTCAGCCGGAGCAGTTCGCCGGCTTCCCGGCCGGACACCGTGCGGAGCAGGTCAGGGCCGTCGGGCAGCGGCCGGAACACCGCGGGCGGGCGGTCCGCCGGCGCGTCCGCGGTCCGCGCCTGCAGCGCGCCGTCATGCCAGGCGAAGACGTACGGGAAGCCCTCGCTCCACCACTGCCCGAGCACCGATCGGTACGGCTCCGGGGCGAGCGGGCCGGGAGTCCACGGTGTGATCTCCGCCGGGTCCAGCTCGGTGGCCAGCCTCAGCAGTTCGTGCGGCAGCTCGTTGATCTCCGCCGCGGTGCCGGACGAGCCGAGCACGGCACAACCCAGCGCGCCCGGGTTGCCGTCGCCGCCGCGCCGGCCGTAGACGCCGGCCAGGAACCCCGGCATGGCACCGTCGTGGCCGACGTGCACCACCCGCTTGCCGGCCGGCTGCAGGATCAGGCCCAGCCCGAACCCGGCCGACCAGAGCTGCTCGTCGGTGGTGGTGACCGGCCAGCGCATCTCGTCCACGGTGGCCGGATCCAGCACCCGGTGCCCGGGATCGACCTGGTCCGGGCCGGCCAGGAAGGCGGCCCAGCGGGCCATGTCGGCGGCGGTGCTCCACAGCTGCGCGGCCGGCGCGACGCCGCCCAGGTCGAGCTGCGGTTCCGGCTTCGCGGCGTCGGAGTACGCGTCGACCAGATAACCGGTCACCGCCTCGGGCGGCGGCTGCACCGAGGTCGCGGACAGCCCGAGCGGCGCCAGGACACGGTCGGTCACCAGCGCCTCCCAGGTGGCGCCGCGCAGCCGGGCGACCGTCTGGCCGAGCACCGCCACGGCCAGGTTGGAGTAGTGGAAGCGGCGGGCGTTGGGCAGCACCCGCTCGGCCCGGTTCAGGTCGGCGAGCAGGCCGGCGGCGTCCGGGGCGACCAGGGTGTCCCAGACGTCGCCGTACGGTTCGCGCTGGAAACCGGCGGTGTGCGAGAGCAGGCGGCGGATGGTGGCGTCGCCGTGCGCCGGCACGTCCACGTGCTCGCCGATCGGATCGTCCAGGCCGAGCAGCCCGTCGTCGCGGGCCTGCAGCACCAGCACGGCGGTGAAGGTCTTGGTGACCGAGCCGATCCGGAACCGGCTGCCGGGATCCAGCGGCCGGTCCGGGTTGCCGGACGTGCCGACGGTAAAGGCCCACGGTTCCCGGTCCGGGCGGTAGAGCGCCACCGACAGCGCCGGAACCCGGGCGTCGGCCTGGACTTTGCGGGCGGCTCGTTCGTAGCGGGCGACCGCGGCCGTCATCGGGCCAGCATCGGGCCGAGCGGCCGGCCGCCGAGCACATGCCCGTGCACGTGGAACACTTCCTGCCCGGCGTACCGCCCGGTGTTGAAGAGCAACCGGAAGCCGTCGCCGACCAGCCCCTCGGCCTCGGCCACCGCCCCGGCCGCGGCCAGCAGGTCGGCGGCGACGCGGGGATCGTCGCGGGACAGGGCCACCACGTCGGAGTGGTGGTCCTTGGGGATCACCAGCACGTGCACCGGCGCCTTCGGGTCGATGTCCCGGAAGGCCAGCGTGGTGTCGGTCTCGTGCACGACGGTCGCCGGGATCTCCCCGGCCGCGATCCGGCAGAACAGGCAGTCGTTGTCCACCCCAGTGATCCTAGGCTGAGCCCTATGACATCACGGGCGGTGCTGGTCACCGGAGCGTCGCGCGGCCTGGGCCGGGCGATCGCCACGCGGTTCGCGGCGGGTGGGGATCGCGTGGCGATCCATCATCGGGACTCGGCGCCGCTGGCCGAGCAACTGGCGCAGAGCCTGGCGGGGGACGGCCACGTCGTGGTCCGGGCCGATCTGGCCGACCCCGCGGCGGTCCGGGCGATGGTGGACGAGGCGGCGGATCGGCTCGGCGGGCTGGACGTCCTGATCAACAACGCCGGCGTGTTCGGCGGGGTGAACCGGCCGCACCCGGTGTACGACACCGGCTATGAGCAGTGGCAGTTGATGTGGCGGCACACCTTCGACGTGAACCTGTTCGGGGCGGCGAACGCGGCCTGGGCGGCGGCGCAGCACATGCGCGAGCGCGGCGGCCGGATCGTGAACGTGTCGTCGCGCGGGGCGTTCCGCGGGGAGCCGGAGCAGCCGGCGTACGGCGCGTCGAAGGCCGCACTGAACGCCATGGGCCAGTCCCTGGCCGTGGCGCTGGCCCCGTACGGCATCGCGGTGGCGTCGGTGGCGCCCGGCTTCATCGAGACCGACATGACCAACGAGCATCTCAAGGCCGAACGCGGCGAGGCGATCCGGGCCCAGAGCCCGTTCCGCCGGGTGGCGCAGCCGGACGAGATCGCGGCCGCGGTGCACTTCCTGGCCTCGCCGGAGGCGGAGTGGGCGTCCGGCGCGATCCTCGACCTCAACGGCGCCTCCTACCTGCGAAGCTGACGGTCTCGTCATGTTGTTCCGGCAGGATGCGCTCGACCGGATCCGGTCCGGGCGGGTGTCCGTGGTGTTCCGGCGCTGGCGGTACGCCCGGGTCCGGGCCGGCACCCGGCTGCGCACGATGATCGGCCTGATCGAGGTCAGGTCGGTGACCCGGGTGCCGCGGGTGCTCAAGAAGGATGTCCGGCCGGCCGGATATGCCGACGTGGCGACGCTGGAGTCGGACATTCCCGGCAAACCCGAGCATCCGCTGTTCCGGATCGAGGTGGCGTACGCCGGGGACGACCCGCGGATCGCGCTGCGGGCCACCGACCGGCTGTCCGACGAGGAGGTCGTGGCGCTGGCGGCGCGGCTGGACCGGATGGACCGGACCGGCCGGCGCGGGCCGTGGACCCGCAGCGTGCTGGACCTGATCGCGGCGAAGCCGGCGGTGCGGGCCGGGGACCTGTTCGCCGAGGCCGGCTATCCCGACCTGCTGTCGTTCAAGCGGGACGTCCGGCGGCTCAAGGAGCTGGGGCTGACCGAGAGCCTGGAGGTGGGTTACCGGCTCTCGCCGCGCGGGCGCAGCCTGCTCCAGGCATTGACCTGAGCGGCGCCTGCCTTTACCACCTGCCCAGGCGGGTGGCCAGCACGGCGAGGGCGGCCACCCCGGCGGTCGACGTCCGCAATACCTCCGGTCCGAGCCGGACCGGGGTGGCCGCGGCGAACGCCTCGATCTCGGCGTCGCTGATGCCGCCCTCAGGCCCGATGACCAGCACGATCTCCCCGGTGGCCGGCAGCGGCACGGCACTGAGCCGCTCGTCGGCCGCCTCGTGCAGCACGAACGCCGTCGCGGCGTCGCGCAGCCGGGCGGCGACCTGCTTGGTGCTGAGGTCCGGGTCCCCGCCGACGGCCGGCAGCCAGGCCCGCCGGGACTGCTTCGCCGCCTCCCGGACGGTGGCCACCCACCTGGCGCGGGACTTCAGCCCGCGGTCGCCGCGCCATTGGGTGACCGATCGGGCGGCCGCCCACGGCAGGATCTCGTCCACGCCCGCCTCGGTCATCGCCTGCACGGCCAGCTCGCCGCGGTCACCCTTCGGGATGCCCTGCACCACCACCAGCCGTGGATCCGGCGCAGCGACGAAGCTGGGCGCGCCGACCGCGAGATCAACGTGACCACGGCCGACCGCCGTCACCTCCGCGGCCGCGGTGCCACCCCGGCCGTCGGCGAGCGTCAGCCGCTCCCCGGGCCTGAGCCGTTGCACGTCCGCCGCATGGTGGCCTTCCGACCCGTCGAGCAGGAACGACCCGGCGGCCGGAATCTCGCCGACCAGAAACAACGGCGCGGACATCCCGGCAACCTACCCAATCCTGCGGGAGCCGATTTCGCCGCCGATGGGTTGTGGGTCGAAACTCAGCGGTGGATCCGGCGAAATCCGCGGAGCGAAGCGGAACCGGCCAGCTCAGTGGCCGTTGAAGGCGTCACGCATCCGGGAGAAGAAGCCGCCCTGCTTGCTCAGCTCGGCGACGTCCTCACCACGGGTCTTGGCGAACTCGCGGAGCATCCGCTCCTGCTCGGCGGTCAGCTTGGTGGGCGTCTTCACGTCCAGGTGCACGAACAGCTCACCCCGGCCCTGACCGCGCAGATGCGGCACGCCCTTGCCCCGGATGCGCAGCGTGGACGCGGGCTGCGTACCGGACTTGACCTCGATGGTCTCCTCGCTGTCCAGGGTCTTGATGGTCAGCCGGGTGCCGAGTGCCGCCGCGGTCATCGGCAGGGTGACCCGGCAGTGCAGGTCGTCGCCCTTGCGCGAGTAGACGTCGTGCGGGCGCTCGTGGATCTCCACGTACAGGTCACCGGCGGTGCCACCGCCCGGGCCGACCTCACCCTGCTGGGCCAGCCGGATGCGCATGCCGTCCTCGACGCCGGCCGGGATCTTGACGGTGAGGCTGCGGCGGGTGCGGATCCGGCCGTCGCCGGCGCAGGTCGGGCACGGGTGCGGGATGACCGTGCCGTGGCCCTGGCAGACCTGGCACGGCCGGGAGCTGACCACCTGGCCCAGGAAGGTGCGCTGCACGCTCTGCACCTCGCCGCGGCCGCCACAGGTCTCGCAGGTGGCCAGGTGGGTGCCGGGGGCGGTGCCGGCGCCGGCACACTGGGTGCACAGCACCGCGGTGTCCACCGTGATCGGAGCCTCCACGCCGAACGCCGTCTCCACCAGGTCGAGCTCCAGGCGCAGGATCGCGTCGGCGCCGGGCCGGGTGCGCGGACGCGGTCCCCGGGCCGCGCCGCCCGAGGCGGTGCCGAAGAACGCGTCCATGATGTCCTGGAAGCCGACGAACGGGCCGCCCGGGCCGCCGGGACCACCGGGGCCACCGCCGCCCGGCGCCAGCGGGTCGCCGCCCAGGTCGACGATCTGCCGCTTCTGGTCGTCGGAGAGAACCTCGTACGCCGCGTTGATGTCCTTGAACTTCTCGTGCGCCGCCGGATCCGGGTTCACGTCCGGGTGGTACTGGCGGGCCAGCTTCCGGTAGGCGCGCTTGATGTCGTCGTCGGTGGCATCCCGGCTGAGGCCGAGAATTCCGTAGTAGTCCTTCGCCACGGGCTTGGAAGTCCTCATTGTCTGCGCGATTCCGTCAGTTCTGTGCCAGCAGGTCGCCAACGTAGCGTGCCACCGCACGCACGGTGGCGATGGTGCCGGGGTAATCCATCCGGGTGGGACCCAGGACGCCGAGCCCACCAACGATCGTGGTACCCGGTCCGTAACCGGTGCTGACCACCGACGCCGACCGCAGGTTGTCGATCTCGTTCTCGTCGCCGATGCGGACCCGGGTGGTGCTGGGCTCCACCTCCCCGATCAGCTTCAGCAGGATGACCTCTTCTTCCAGCGCCTCCAGCACCGGCCGCAACGTCCCCTGGAAGTCCAGCATGCCACCCCGGGCCAGGTTGGCCGTTCCGGCCAGCGCCACCCGTTCGTCGCTGCGCTCGACCAGCGTCTCCAGCAGCACCGAGGCGAGGCAGGCCATGGTCGGGCGCCGGTCCACCGGCGTGTCGTCCACCAGCGCCTGCACCAGCGGCGGGGTGTCGGCCAGCCGCTGGCCGCCGAGCTTGTCGTTGACCGTGCTGCGCATCTCGGTGACGGCATCCGCGGCGACCGGGCCGGGCAATTCGACCAGGCGCTGCTCGACCCGGCCGGTGTCGGCGATCATCACCAGCATGACCCGGGTGGTGGAGATCGGTACGAGCTCCAGATGCCGCACCGACGACCGGGCCAGGCTCGGGTACTGCACCACGGCCACCTGCCGGGTGAGCTGGGCGAGCAGCCGTACGGTGCGATGCACCACGTCGTCCAGGTCCACGGCGCCGACCAGGAACCGCTCGATCGCCCGGCGCTCGGCCGGGCTGAGCGCCTTGACCCGGGACAGCCGATCGACGAACAGCCGGTAACCGGCGTCGGTGGGCACCCGGCCGGCGCTGGTGTGCGGCTGGCGGATGTACCCCTCCTCCTCCAGCACGGCCATGTCGTTGCGGACCGTGGCCGGCGAGACGCCGAGGTGGTGGCGCTCGACCAGGGACTTGCTGCCCACCGGCTCCTGGGTGGCCACGTAGTCCTCGACGATGGCGCGCAGGACGTCGAGCTTGCGGTCATCGAGACTCAACTGACCCCTCCCCCGGACCCTTGGCACTCTGAATCGGCGAGTGCCAGTCTACGTCGCCTCCCACCGTGGCGCGATGATCGCGGGACGGGTTCGCCGCTGTCTATTCTCCGGCGCCGACCGCATGTTGTCCTCGACCGCGTTGAGCTGCGGCCCTACCGTGTCAGCCATGACTGAACCGCCTCGTCCGCCCGGTGACGGAAATCCGTCCGACCCGACCGCGCCGCTGAATCCATATTCGGGTACCGATCCCACCTTCGGCTCGGCCCCACCGCCGGCTCACGGCTCGCCCCCGCCCACCTCGGGCGCCGGTGGCTACGGCCCGCCGCCATCCTCGGGCGCCGGTGGCTACGGCCCACCGCCATCCTCGGGCGCCGGTGGCTACGGCCCGCCGCCGTCCGGCCCGGGTGGATACGGCCCGCCGCCCGGATACGGCGCCTCCGGGCCCGGCGGCTACGGCAGCCCGGCGGGCTACGCAACCAACGACGAGAAGACCTGGGCACTGATCGCCCACTTCGGCGGCATCGTGGTCGGCTTCATCGCGCCGCTGGTCACGCTGCTGGCCAAGGGCAACGAGTCACCGACGGTCCGGGCGCACTCGGTGGAGGCGCTGAACTTCCAGATCACCTGGGGCATCCTGACCATCGTCGCGACCATCCTCGGGGTGTGCACCTTCGGCATCCTGTTCTTCCTGCCGATGATCACCTGGGTCGTGGTGATCGTGTTCTCGATCATCGCCGGCATGAAGGCCAACGAGGGCACGCTGTACCGCTACCCGATGACCTGGCGGCTGGTGAAGTGAACGCTGGGTGCGCGGCCGGCCGCCTCACGGCAGCAGGTCGCGCACCACGGCATCGGCGAGCAGCCGGCCGCGCAGGGTCAGCACCACCCGCCCGGCCCGGAACGCCGCCGGGTCCAGCAGCCCGTCGGCCAGTGCCCGCGCCGCCCCGGCCCGACCGGCCTCGTCCAGAGCTGCCCGGGGCAGTCCCTCGGCCAGCCGGACCCGCAGCATGACGTCCTCCATGTGTCGTTGCGCGGCGGTCAGCAGCTCGCGGCCGTGACCTGGGGAGACGCCGCCGGCCAGGCGCTCCGCGTACGCCGTGGGGTGTCTGACGTTCCACCACCGCACGCCGCCGACGTGGCTGTGCGCGCCCGGACCCAGCCCCCACCAGTCGCCGCCGGTCCAATACAGCAGGTTGTGCCGGCACCGCGCGGCCGGGCCGGTGGCCCAGTTGGAGACCTCGTACCAGTCGAAGCCGGCGCCGCGCAGCGTTCGCTCGGCGGCCAGGTAGCGGTCGGCGGCCACGTCGTCGGACGGGTACGGCAGCTCGCCCCGGCGCATCCGGGCGGCCATCCGGGTGCCGTCCTCGACGATCAGGGCGTACGCGCTGACGTGGTCCGCACCGGCCCGCAGCACCGCGTCCAGCGAGGTCGCGAAGTCTTCCGCGGTCTCCCCCGGCGTCCCGTAGATCAGGTCCAGGTTCACGTGGTCGAAGCCCGCCTCCCGGGCTTCGGTGGCGGCCTGCGGCGCCCGCCCGGCGGTGTGCCGGCGCTCCAGGACGGCGAGCACGGCCGGGGCGGCGGACTGCATGCCCAGGGAGATCCGGGTGTAGCCGGCCCGCCGCAGCGCCCGCAGCGAGTCCGGGGTCACCGACTCCGGGTTGGCCTCGGTGGTCACCTCGGCGCCCGGAGCCAGGCCCCAGGTGTCGTCGATCGCGTCCAGAATCCGGGCGAGGTGATCGGCCGGCAACAGGGTCGGTGTGCCGCCGCCGACGAACACCGTGTCGACCTTGTCGGGACTGACCACCTTCGACGCCAGCTCCAGTTCGCCGAGCACCGCGTCCAGGTATCCGTCCTGTCCCGCTTCGGCGGCGGTATAGGTGTTGAAGTCGCAGTAGCCACACCGGCTGGCACAGAACGGGACATGGACGTACACGCCAAACCCGACATATCCGATTTGCGCCTCCGGCGGCAGCGAACCGTCCGGCGGAACCGGTTCCCCGTCGGGCAGCACACCGGGCATCCGCCAAGTGTGCCTTAAGGTTCGGCCATGGAGCTGGTTCACACCGCCACCGTCGCCG
This sequence comes from Actinoplanes sp., assembly GCA_035685405.1. GTDB lineage: Bacteria > Actinomycetota > Actinomycetes > Mycobacteriales > Micromonosporaceae > Actinoplanes. The sequence continues at coordinate 15,026 of DASSAL010000204.1, forward strand.
GCGTCACCACCCTGACCCTGGACAGCCCGGCCAACCGCAACGCGCTCTCCAGCCCGCTGATGCGCGAGCTGCTGGACGCGCTGGCCGCGGCGGTCACCGATCCGGCCGTGCGCGTGGTGGTGCTCTCGCACACCGGCCCGGTCTTCTGCTCCGGCGCCGACCTGACGGAGACGGCCGCGGCGCGATCGGACGGCCGGCTGCCCGCCGAGCTGCTGGCCGACGTGCTGGCCGCGCTGTGGGAGCTGCCCAAGCCGGTGGTCGCCCGGGTCGGCGGGCCGGCGCGCGCCGGCGGGCTCGGCCTGATCGCCGCCGCCGACATCGCCGTCTGCACCTCCGCGGCCACGTTCGCGTTCTCCGAGGTCCGGCTCGGCGTGATTCCCGCGGTGATCAGCGCCACCGTGCTGCCCCGGCTGCACCCGCGGGCCGCCGCCGAGCTCTACCTCACCGGCGACGTCTTCGACGGCGGACGCGCCGTCGCGGCGGGCCTGGTGACCGCGGCGGTGCCGGCCGACGACCTGGACGCCGCGGTGGCCGGATACTGCGATGCGCTGGTGCGCGGCGGTCCGCTCGCGCTGGCCGGGACCAAGCAACTGCTGCGCCGTACACCGGCCGCCACGATCCGCGCCGACCTGGCCGAGCTGGCCGACCGGTCGGCCGGATACTTCCGGTCCGAGGAGGGCCGCGAGGGCGTCGCGGCGTTCCGGGAGAAACGCCCGGCGCGCTGGATTCCGCAGTGACCTTCCCGGTTCTCCGCGCCGTCAAGCGCCGGTAACAACAGAGCCGAGCGATCGTTGACTACCCTTGGCGTCCGACGAAAGGGGTTACTGGGGTGCGGAGGAAGCCGGTCGTCGTGATCGCGCTGTGCGCTCTGGTCGGCGCGCTCGGCGTGGTGGCCGTGCTGCATTCCGTCTCCGGCTCCATCAAGCTCCCGAAGCTGGGCCCGGCCTGCACGGTCCGGGCGGACGGCGAGGTCACCCTCGACTCGGTGCAGATGGCCAACGCGGCCACCATCTCCGCGGTCGGCGTCCGCCGCGAGATGCCCGAGCGGGCCGTGGTGGTCGCCCTGGCCACCGCGTTGCAGGAGTCGAAGCTGAAGAACCTCGAACACGGCGACCGCGACTCGCTCGGCCTGTTCCAGCAGCGGCCCAGCCAGGGCTGGGGTACGCCGGAGCAGATCCGCGACCCGCGCTACTCGGCCGGCAAGTTCTACGCCTCGCTCAAGAAGGTCAAGGGCTGGAAGAAGATGCGGGTCACCGACGCGGCGCAGAAGGTGCAGCGGTCGGCGTACCCCAACGCGTACCAGAAATGGGCGGACGAGGCCGAGGTGCTGGCCCGCGCGCTGACCGGCCGGGCCACCGGCGCGGTCGCGTGCACGATCAGCGGCGATCCGGTGCTGCGCGGCGCCGCCGCGGCGGCCGCGCTCACCGAAGGGCTGCGGCGGGACTGGGGCGGCGCGCTGGCTCGGACGGCACCGCAGGCGGCCGGGCTGACCGTCGCGGTGCCGGATCGCAGCGCCGGGTGGCGGTACGCCCACTGGCTCGTCTCGCATGCCCGCGACACCGGACTCGAACGGGTACGTTTCGCCGACCTCGAGTGGCACGCTTCGGCCGGCAGTTGGCAGCAGGTAACCGACGAGCGGGTCGCCGGTGAGCGCGCCGTGGTCGCGGAAGTGTTCGATTGATCCTGGCTGTCGACGTTGCGCGACGTGGCGCACCGCCACCGGCCGGACGAACAGGTGCGGCACATGGAAAGCGTCGATGAGCTGCCCGCCTGGGTGAACCGCCGCAGCGCCCAGCACAAGTTCCGGTACTGATTCCGGACCTTCCGCCGGCCCTTCCTTGCGCCCGGCCCTTCCGTGCGCCCGGCCCCTTCGTCGGCCCCCGGCCCTTGCCCCGGTCCTTCCTTCGCCCGCCTTTCCAGCCATTCCCCCCGGTCCTTCCTTCTCCGCATCTTCCCTTCCGCCCGGCGCTGGACGTGACGAAGCGCCGGACCCTTCGGCCCGGCGCTTCGCTGGCAGTGCGGTTCCGCAGGCTGACGCCTGTGGCCGGTTACCGCGTGACGCGGCGGCGACCGTACGTGCCGGCCACCAGCGCCACACCGATGGCCGCGAGCGCGACCTGGAACAGCAGCTCGATCCAGTCGATACCGCGGGTCTCGGCGAGGCCCAGACCCCGGGCGATCACGGTGCCGAGCAGAGCGGCCACGACACCGATGACCATGGTCAGCCAAATCGGGATGTTCTGCCTACCCGGTACGACCAGGCGGCCCAGCGCGCCGATGATCAGACCGACGATGAGCGCCATGATGATGCCGGTGACGGTGAGTTCCATCGGTACCCTCCTCGGGGGGTGAAGCTAGTCGTTGCGTCCGTCGACCCGACGTTTTCCCGACCGCCCCGAAAACCAAACCGACAGATCTTTCGGGTGTATCCGCGTCACTTCTTGCCCGCGCCCTTGGCGTCCCCGGAATCCGAGGTGGAAAGGGCGGCGATGAACGCTTCCTGCGGCACCTCGACGCGGCCCACCATCTTCATCCGCTTCTTGCCTTCCTTCTGCTTCTCCAGCAACTTGCGCTTCCGGCTGATGTCACCGCCGTAACACTTCGCGAGCACGTCCTTACGGATTGCCCGGATCGTCTCCCGGGCGATCACCCGGCTGCCGACGGCCGCCTGGATGGGCACCTCGAACTGCTGCCGCGGGATGAGCTTCTGCAGCTTTGCGGCGATGGTGGTGCCGTACGCGTACGCCTTGTCCTTGTGCACGATCGCGCTGAACGCGTCCACCGGCTCGCCCTGCAGCAGGATGTCCACCTTGACCAGGTCGGCCACCTGCTCGCCGGACGGCTCGTAGTCCAGCGACGCGTACCCCTTGGTCTTGCTCTTCAGCTGGTCGAAGAAGTCGAAGATGATCTCGGCGAGCGGCAGCGTGTAGCGCAGTTCGACCCGCTCGGCGGAGAGGTACTCCATGCCCAGCATCTGACCGCGCCGGCTCTGGCACAGCTCCATCACCGCGCCGACGTAGTCGTTCGGAACGAGGATGGTGGCGCGCACCACCGGCTCCCGGATCTCGGCGATCTTACCGGTCGGGAACTCGCTCGGGTTGGTGACCACGTACTCCTGCAAGTCCTCGGTGATCACCTGGTAGATCACGTTCGGCGCGGTGGAGATCAGATCCAGGTTGGACTCGCGTTCCAGCCGCTCGGTGATGATCTCCAGGTGCAGCAGGCCGAGGAAGCCACACCGGAAGCCGAACCCGAGCGCCGCCGACGTCTCCGGCTCGTAGGTGAGCGCGGCGTCGTTGAGCTTCAGCTTGTCGAGCGCGTCCCGCAACGCCGGGTAGTCCGAGCCGTCGATCGGATACAGGCCGGAGTAGACCATCGGCTTCGGATCCTTGTACCCGCCGAGCGGCTCCTTGGCCGGGCGCCCGTTGCTGGTGACCGTGTCACCGACCCGGGACTGGCGCACGTCCTTCACCCCGGTGATCAGGTAGCCCACCTCGCCGACGCCGAGCGCGCCGGCCTTCTCCATCTCCGGTGACACCACGCCGATCTCGAGCAGTTCGTGTACCGCGCCGGTGGACATCATGCGGATCCGGTCACGCGCCTCGATCCGGCCGTCGATCACCCGGACGTACGTGACCACGCCGCGGTACACGTCGTACACCGAATCGAAGATCATCGCCCGGGCCGGCGCGTCCGCGTCCCCGACCGGCGGCTGGAACTGCCGGACGATCTCGTCCATCAGGTACTCCACACCCTGGCCGGTCTTGCCGGAGACGCGCAGCACGTCGCCCGGTTCCACGCCGATCAGCTTGGCCAGTTCCTCGGCGTACTTCTCCGGTTGCGCGGCGGGCAGGTCGATCTTGTTGAGCACGGGAATGATGTGCAGGTCGTTCTCCATGGCGAGGTACAGGTTCGCCAGGGTCTGCGCCTCTATCCCCTGCGCCGCGTCGACCAGCAGGACGGCGCCCTCGCAGGCGGCCAGGCTGCGGGACACCTCGTACGTGAAGTCGACGTGCCCCGGGGTGTCGATCATGTTGAGCACGGCCGACTCGCCCTTGAGGTCACCGTCGCGGACCACCCATGGCATCCGGACGGCCTGCGACTTGATCGTGATGCCGCGCTCGCGCTCGATGTCCATCCGGTCGAGATACTGCGCGCGCATCTGCCGTTCGTCGACCACTCCGGTGATCTGCAGCATCCGGTCGGCCAGCGTCGACTTGCCGTGGTCGATGTGCGCGATGATGCAGAAGTTGCGGATGCGGCCGGGATCGGTCGCTCCGATGATGTTCACGCCGGGGTCGGGCACGGTCGTCCGTTCTTGTCGTTCGGCGGGCTCGTTCGGTGGGCCGCTGCGGGCGGCGGCCGCTTCCCATGGTCCCACGCCGGTCGGCCCGGCCCGACCACACCCGGTCGGGTGGCGGGGTGCGGCCGCGGGCCGGGGTCCGGCCGACAGGCTGGCCGGCGCGAAGGGCGGCCGCGCGCCGGGGTCCGGCTGATCGATCGGAGCAGGGTGCGGGCTCTGAGGCAGGGCCAGCCGATCAATCGGAGCGGGACACCGCCGCGGAGCCGGGGCCGGCCAGCCGGTCGACCGGCGCCGAATACGGCCGCGGAGGCAGGGCCGCCAGCCCATCGACCGGGCGCGATACGGCCGCGGAGCCGGGTCCGGCGGGCCGGCCGCCTGAGTCACACGCGATCCAGCGGCTCGTGCGACAGGGGCGGCAGCTCGACCGTGATCGGGTCGTCCGGCCGCACCGGGCCGCCACGCAGGACCACGCCCATCACGCCGGCCCTGAGCACAAAGGCACCGCCGGCGTCCCGGTACGCGACCTCCTTGAGGAGCCCGCCGCTGAAGTTGTCGATCTGGTGGCACGGATTACGCAGCCCGGTGATCACGAGGGCCGGACGCGGATCGTCCACGCCGTCCTCTCGGGCAACAGCTGCCGCGAGCGCGGCAACGGCGTCCGCGGTCGCCGGATCGAGGCGGGCACGCCGCGCCGCGTCGAGGACGCGACCGGCCGCGATCGCACCCTCCTTCGTTGTCCCGCCGCCTCCCACCGGCCCGAAGCGCAACACCGTCCCGCGCGGCAATGCCAGCAGGTCCACCCCGCTGGTCGTCACATTCTCGCCGAGCTGCCCGGCCGCCACCCGGTAGCCGGACGCACCCACCTCGCCGAACAACTCGCTCTGGATGAGGTGCACCTGACGCAGGTTCGGCTGTCCCGGATCGGCCCGCACCCGGCTGCGATGCCGCACCGTCACGCCGGCATGGACGTCCCCGTGCACGCCCAGACCCGGCTCCAGCACGATCTCGTCCCGATTCGGCTTGCTGAACGAGTATTCCCCGTTGCGACTGACCGCCCGCACCACGCCCATGCGTCCGATTCTCACGGGCGCCCGCCATGCGCCACACCCACGACCCAGCCGATCCCCTCCTCACTCCGGCGGCTGGAGGAACAACGCCGCCAACCGCGGCAACCGCCGGCCCATCTCGGCCTCATCGTCGAAGTCCCACAACTCCGCGGCATCCGGCTTGCTCCACCGCACCTGCGACGGCGGCAGCTCACCCCCGGTGGCCTGCTCATACGCCCGCTCGGCGATGGTCAGCACCTCCTCGGCCTCGAACACCGCCCCGGTCGCCGCGGCCCGGCGCACCGCCGGCACGTCGGCCAGAGTGTCGGGCTCGGCGACCGCACGGGCCAGCACCTCGCGCCCGTTGGCGATCAGCCAGCCGCGGAAGTGGTCGAACCCGTCGTCGGAGCACCCGCCGTTGATCAGATATGCCGCCGCCCACAGGTCCTCCCTGCCCGAGGCCGCCATCACCTTGTCGAGGTGGCGCCCCCAGGCGACGATCTCCGCCGGATCGCGCGTGGCCAGCTCGCCCACCGCCCGTTTCGCCACCTCGTCGGGTGACTCCGGCCGGTCCGCGGTGGCCCGGGCGATGACCGCCCAGAAGTCGTCGGTTCTCATGCCGAGGATGGTGCCACCGGGGTACGACAAAATCGTCGAGCGGCAGGATGAGCACATGCGCGAGGTCGTTCTTCCCGACGTACCGTACGATTCCACCGCCGTACGCCCGACCTGGGATGATCTCCCTGCCGCCGTGCGGGACGCGATCACCCACCGGCTGGGCACGCCGGTCGCGGCGGCGGCCAGCGCCGGCGGCGGTTTCACCCGCGCCTTCGCCGCGGTGCTGACGACGGACACCGGCGAGCGGATGTTCGTCAAGGCCGCACCGGCGCAAGATCCGACTGCGCAGTGGTACGCGCGTGAGCACGCGATCACCGCCGCCCTGCCGGCCGGGGTACGCGCCGCGCGTCCACGCTGGACCCTCGCCGAAGCCGGGTATTACGTGCTCTGCCTGGACGCCGTCGACGGCCGGGTGCCCGGACTGCCATGGTCCCCCGGCGACCTGGACGCAACCCTGACCGCCTGGTCGACAGCCGCAACAGCGCTGGCCACACCGTCCGCCGACCTACTCGCGGTTGGCCTGCCCGCCTTGCCGGAGGTGGTTCGCGACCAGCTGTCGTGGTGGACCGAGGTCGCGGCCGGCCGGGAGCCGATGCCCGCGCACGCCCCGGAGTGGCTCCCCGCCCGCCTCACCGAACTCGCCGATCTGGAGCAGGCTCTGGTCGCCCTGGCCGGCGGAACCGGCATGCTGCACGGCGACCTGCGCGTCGACAACGTGCTGATCGACGGCGACGGTCTCGCCTGGCTGTGCGACTGGACCTGGCCATGCCTCGGCGCGCCCTGGTTCGACACCGTGACGTTGCTGGTCAGCGCGTACGCCAGCGGCCTGGACGCGGACCGCCTGCTGGAACCCTGGTCGCCACCGCCCCGCGGTGTGGACGGCGTGCTGGCGGCGATGAGCGGTTACTGGCTGACGATGGCCTCCGGGCCGCCGGGCGGAGCATCGCCGCACAGTGGGCAACATCACCGGTTCAGCGGCACCCAGGCGCTGGCCTGGCTGGCGGCCCGGCGACGTTGGGCCTGACCGCTCGCCGCAGGGTCGATCGGCAGGTCCCGCTTCGGCGGCGGACGCGATTTGGGGCCGGTCGGCCGGGCTGGTAATCTGGTCCTTCGCGTGTGGTGACGCGCCGCTTCGTGCGCAGGTGGCCACCGCTCGAGACATCATCCGTTCAGAAACACCCGAAGGACAAGGCTGTCGCGTGGCGAACATCAAGTCCCAGATCAAGCGCAACCGGCAGAACGAGAAGGCCAGGCTGCGTAACAAGTCGGTCAAGTCGTCGCTGAAGACCGTGATCCGCAAGCTGAACCAGGCGAGCGAAGCCGGCGACACCGAGACGGCGACCGTGCTGCTGCGTGACGCTTCGCGCAAGCTCGACAAGGCGGTCAGCAAGGGCGTCATCCACAAGAACCAGGCCGCCAACCGCAAGTCGGCCATCGCCAAGCGCGTCGCTTCGCTGTCTTCCTGACCGACCGCACCGACACCGGTGCGGCAGCCCGCCACACCGGCGGGCCGGTCTACCACAACCCGGGCATCGCCGGACCAAGCGTCCACGGCGGTGCCCGGAGGCCTTTCCGGATCGGGACCCCGAAGGAAGAGCGAGCGCAGTCCAGCTGGCAACCCGCGAATCGAGCCCGGCCTACTCGTACCGGCGTGCCGCCGACTGGCGCGCCCGCTGTTGGCGCAGATCTCGCTCGTCGGTCCACTGGCCGATCACCGGCGGCCCGTTCAGGGCGGCAGCGTCCACCTCGGCGAGGGCCGGCGCCGCGGCCCCGCGCCCGTCGCGGATGCGCAGGTCGACGGTCCGTGCCCCGCGCAGGGAGAGGTCCTCGGTGGCGTACTCGTCCGCCGCCGCCCGCGGGATGACCGCCGGGCGCAGCATCGGTGGCGGCGGCGCCACGGTACCGGCACGCGCCGGCCGGGGCATCGCGGACGGCCGGGCCAGCGCACCGGCCACCAGGTCGTTCAGCTTGACCATCGCCGCCACCGTGACCGGCAGCACGAGCACACCCCACCAGCTGACCAATTCGGCCAGTGCCAGCAGGATGCCGAGCGCGACCGCGCCCTCCAGGAACACGAAGCACAGCAATCCGCTCGGCGCGAGATGCCGCAGGCCCAGCATGCGGGCGTAGAGCGGCAGGTCCCGCGACACGCCGGCGCGCCGCGACCTGATCATCCGGCTCACCGGGCGCCACCACCCCGCCGGGCGCCTGCGCCGGTCCGGCCCGCGCCCATCGGCTGTGCGCCACCGCCGGAGCCGGATGCGCCACCACCGGAGCCGGACGCGCCACCACCGGAGCCGAACCCGCCACCACCGGAGCCGAACCCGCCACCACCGGTCCCGCCCGCGGAGCCCCCGGACCGGGCCGCCGCCACCGCGAAGACGGCCTGTTCCAGCGCGTACCCGCGGTCCTCGCCACCGCCCTTCACCGCGGCATTGCACTCCGCCGCGGCACGCATGGCGTCCACCAGTCCTTCGGGTGTCCACCCGCGGGCGCGCTCCTGCGCCCGCTGGATCTTCCACGCGGGCATGCCGAGCGAGTTGGACAACTGGTACGGGTTGCCCCGCCCGGCCGCCGCCACCCGCGCGACGGTACGCACACCGTCGGCGATGGCGTCCGAGATCGGCACCGGGTCGACACCCACGTGCAGCGCCCAGCGCAACGCCTCGAGCGCGCCGGGCACGTCACCGATCATCGCCGCGTCGGCCACCGTGAAGCCGCTCACCTCGGCGCGTCCCTTGTAGTACCGGGCCACCACCGCGTCGGTGATCCGGCCGTTGGTGTCGGCGAGCAGCTGCGAACAGGCCGCCGCGATCTCCCGCAGGTCGTTACCCACCGCGGCCAGCAGGGCGGACGCCGCGGCTTCGTCACACTTGCCGCCGTTGCGCCGGAACTCGTCCCGCACGAAGGCGATCCGCTCCCGGTCACCCTTCAGCTTCGCCACCGGCACCACGGTCGCGCCCGCCGCCCGCAGGCCGTCGGCGAAGGCCTTTCCCTTGGCCGCGCCCGGATGCGTGACGATCAGGTGCACGTCCGGGTCGGGATTTCCGGCGTACGCCAGCAGCGCGGTCACCAGGTCCTTGCGGGCGTCCTGGCCATTGCGGATGACCAGCACCCGCCGCCCGCCGAACAGCGACGGGCTCAGCATCTCGGCCACCTCCCCGGGGCTGAGCGAGCCGCCTTCGTACTCCCGTACGTCCGCTCCGGGATCCGCCTCCCGGACCGCGTCGACCGCCGCCGTGATCGCGCGGGCAGCCAACAGCTCATCGTCGCCTTGGACGAGCAGCAACGGGACCGGAGGTGCGGCGTTCACGCCCGACATCGTCGCACGCTGGATGCGAGTGTCAGCACGGCTCACCCCTTAGCGTCGCGCCCCCGATCGGGTAACGCGAAACCCGACATATCGGCAATCTCTCATGCCGCGCGCGCGGTACGCCCGCTCGATCAGGCTGAATGTCTGCCCGGCTGATCGGGCGTGACCATCCGGACATCGAAACCGATCGCCCGACGCGCTTCCACCGGAACGACCTACCCCGGGCGTGTCGCGGCCCGATCCGCCGACGTCCGTCGTGGAGCGCCGGTGGTGATCGCGGCACGGACGCCTCCTAGTCCGCTCCGCGCGTCACGACCGCCAGACCGCCATGCGCCGCGACCGCGGCCAGGTCGCCGGAGAGATCGGTACGCAGCACCCGCGCTCCGCCACGGGCCAACCGGTCGAGCAGCGGCCCGTTCGGATGCCCGTAGTCGTTGTCCACGCCCACCGACACCAGCGCCACTTCCGGGTCCACCGCGTCGACGAACCGCTGCTCTTGGTACGCCGACCCATGGTGGGCCACCTTCAACACGTCCGCCCGCAGCGCCCGCTCGCCCAGGTGGGTCAGCATGGCCTGCTGCTCCTCGGTCTCCGCGTCGCCGGCCAGCAGAACGCTGTGGTCACCGACCCGGGCCCGGACGACCAGCGAGTTGTTGTTCGGATCGGACGACGTGCCGCGCATCGGCTCCACCGGTCCGAGGACGGTCAGTTCCAGGTCGCCGACCGCGTACCGCCAGCCCGGTCCGGCCACGACCAGCGGTGCCCGGACAGCGGCCGCCTGTTCCTCGACCGCCGCCCGGCCGGCCGGCGGCTCCGGCCAATCCGGGGTGACCACTCCCGCCACCGTGCGGCCGCGGAACACCCCGGCGATCCCGCCGATGTGGTCGACGTGGAAATGGCTGACCACGAACAGGCTGACCTGCCGAATGCCGAGCCGGCGCAGGCACCGGTCCACCGCGGCCGGCTCCGGGCCGGCGTCCACGACCACCGCGCGACCGGCGCCGGCCGGCAGCACCACCGCGTCGCCCTGCCCGACCGCGCAGGCCACCACGAGCCAGCCGGGCGGCGGCCACCCGGACGCCACCAGCCGCACCGGCAGTGCGCCCAGCACTCCGCCGAGGGTGATCACCGCGACCAGCCGGCGCACCAGCGGGCGGCGCGCGGCGATCAGGAGCAGCACGGTGAGTACGCCGAGCAGCAGCGCCCCGGCGACACCACCCGGCCAGGGCACCGCACCGGCGGGCACACCCGCCCCGGTCCTCGCCACCAGCACCAGCCAGCGGGCCGGCCAATGTCCGAGCCAGGCGGCGAACTCGGCACCGGCCGGCCAGACCGGCGAGAGCACGGCGGCCGCGATGCCGAGCAGGGTGGCGGGGGCGATGGCCGGCACGGCGAGCAGGTTGGCCGGCACCGCCACCAGACTGACCGAGCCGGACAGTCCGGCCACCACCGGTCCGCAGGCGACCTGGGCGGCCGCCGGACCGGCGAGCGCTTCCGCGACGCCGGCCGGCCAGCCGCGCCGGCGCAGCGCATCCCGCCATTTCGGCGCGAGCAGCAACAGGCCGGACGTGGCCAGCACGGACAGCGCGAAGCCGACGTCCCCGGCCAGTTCCGGGTCGGCCACCACCAGGACGACCACACCCGCCGCCAGGGCGGGAAGTGCTGCGCGTGGCCGGCCCGCGGCCAGCCCGATCAGGCCGATCGCACCCATCGCGGCGGCGCGCACCACGCTCGGCGAGGGCCGTGCGAGGATCACGAAGCCGGCCAACGCCGCCGCGCAGACCAGGGCAGCCGCCACCGGTCCGGCCCCCACCCGGCGCACGGCGAACAGCACCACACCGAGCACGATGGCGACGTTCGCACCACTGACGGCATTCAGGTGCGTCATTCCGGTCGCCCGGAAATCCTCCTCCAGGGCCGGGTCCAGCCGGCTGGTGTCGCCGACGACCAGGCCGGGCAGCAGCCCGCCGGCGTCGTCGGGCAACGGTTCGCACGCCCGTTGCAGACCGGCCCGGAGCGCACCCGCGGCGCGCTGACCCCAGGACGAGCGGCCGTGCAGCACCGGCGGCTCGCGGATCGATACCACCGCCGCCCGCAGATCGCCGCCGCGCGGGCTGAGCAGCCGGCCGGTCGCGGTGACCCGCTGCCCGGGCAGGAGCGTGCGCCAGCCGCGATCGCTGCCGAGGACCAGGGCGCGCGCGTCCAGCCGGAGGGTCGCGGTGGCGTCGCGTTCGCGGATCGCGATCAGATCTACGGCTACCAGGTATGTGGGCGGCTGCCCGGCCGCGGTGCCGATCGCCCGCGGGTCGTCCCGTACGACCAGGTCCACTTCGACGGTGGCGCCCGCGACCACCAACGCCCGTAGCGGACCCGCATCCCGGACGGCCACCCGCGCCGCCGTGGCGACCGCGCCACAGCCGGTGCCCAGCAGCAGGGTGACGACGATCCAGCGCCACGCACGCGGGATCCGGCCGAGGGCCGCGCCCAGGGCAGCGCCGGCGAACGCCACGGCGCCGACCAGCAGCCCGTGGCGGGCGCTGAGGTACAGGCCGGCCAGCGCGGCGAGCCAGGTGGCGACCGCGAACCCGGCCAGCCGCAGGTCCGGCGCGGTCACACGGTCACCAGGTCTTTGAGTTGCTCGTACCGGGCGTCGCCGATGCCCGGCACCTTGCGCAGGTCGCTCACCGCGCGGAAGCCGCCCTGGGCATCGCGGGTGTCCAGGATGCGCTGTGCCAGCACCGGTCCGACGCCGGGCAGGCCGTCCAGGTCGGCGAGGGTGGCCGTGTTCACGTTGACCGGGCCGCCGGGCGCGCCGGCCGCGGGTGGCACCGCCGGGCCGGTTCCCACGGCGCCGGGTGACGGCGTGACGCCCACCAGGATCAGTTCGCCGTCGACCACCTTGCGCGCGAGGTTGAGCATGGCCACGTCCACGCCGGGCTTGGCTCCGCCGGCCGCGGTGAGCGCATCGGCCACCCGGGCGCCCGGCGGGAGCCGGACCAGGCCCGGCTTGCCCACTTTGCCGGCCACCGAGACGACCACCTCCGCGTCGGCGGACGGCGCCGCGGCCGGTTCGCCATCGGCAGCGGCGACCCCGACCAGCGGCGGCGGGGCGACCGGGTCGACCCGGGGCCGGGCACGCCAGGCGGAGAAAGCGGCGATCACCACGATGACGACCGCCACGGCCGCCAGCGCCTTGGCGCCACGCCGGCCGGGATCGAACGCGCCCATCCGGCCGCCGTCAAAGGCGCGGCCCAGCCGGCCAAGCGCCGACCGCGCCGACCGCGCAGGATCGACCTCGTCCGCCCGGCCGCCGCCGGCGGCCGGATCGGGATCATCGTCCCCGGCCGGCGCCCACGCCGGGCGGACACCGGCCCACGCCGCTGGATCGATCGGTGCGGTCGATGACGGGGTGTCGGGCCGCCGGCGCGGCGGATCGGCCCGGTCGATCTCGGCGTCCTCGGGCCAGCTCGGGACCAGATCCGTCCACGCCAGCGGGCTCCGGTCGGCGAAGGCATCGGCAGACGACCGCGCCGGCGGGCGAAAGACCGGGGCATCGGCGGAGGAAGAAAAGGACGAGGGAGACGGGAACGGGGCAGAAGACGGCAAGGGCGACGGTAGCGGAGGGGACGGAAACGGCGACGGCAGCGGGAAAGGGGACGGCGACGGCGGGGACGGCGACGGAGAAGGGGACGGGGACGGAGAAGGAGACGGGGATGGTAATGGTCGTGGGGATGGAATGTAGGCAGCCGACGGCGCTGGCCCGCGTCCCTCGAAAACGGCCCGCAGCCTCGCCTCAACCACCTCGTCCTGCTCTCGCACGAAGCGAAAGCTAGGCGAAACTCCGGCAACTGCGCGCCCGCCCTGTGGACGACCGCCCGTTGTGGATAACCGGCCTGATCCAGCCCGGGTGTGCTACCACGTGTAGACATGACGCTCGTGACCGAGGAGCAGGCCGTGACCGCGCTGCGGGCCGCCGGCTGCGTGTTCGCCGAGGCGGAGGCGGCCGTCCTGACCGAGGCCACCGCCGGGGACGGCGCCGCGCTCACCCGGCTGGTCGCCCGGCGGGCCGGCGGCGAGCCGCTCGAGCAGGTGGTCGGCTACGCGGATTTCGCCGGCGTCCGGGTCCGGTTGCGGCCCGGCGTGTTCGTCCCGCGGGTGCGCAGCGAGTTGCTGGTCCGGCTGGCCGCGGCGCACGCCACACCGGACGCCGTGGTGCTGGATCTGTGCTGCGGTTCCGGGGCGCTCGGGCTGGCGGTTCGGGCGCGGCGGCCGGACATCCGGCTGTATGCCGCGGACGCGGACCCGCGGGCCGTCGCCTGCGCCCGGGACAATCTCGGCGAAACGCCCGTCTATCACGGCGACCTGTTCGACCCGCTCCCGCCGCTGACGATCGACGTGCTGATCGCCAACGTCCCGTACGTTGCCACGGCCCACCTCCCGCTGCTGCCCGCCGAGGCCCGCGACCATGAACCGCGCGTCGCCCTGGACGGCGGCGGCGACGGGCTCGGCGTGTTCCGCCGGGTGGTCGTGGCGGCGCCGCGCTGGTTGGCCCCGGGCGGCCGGTTGCTCTCCGAGATCACCGAGGCACAGATCAACCCCGCGATCGCCGCGGTACGCGCGGCCGGGCTGCGTCCCGGCATCGAGCATGACGACGGCTTGGCGGCCACGGTGATTGCCGCCGTGCGATAAGGTCGCTGACTCGCCCCAGGGGTCACTCGAAAGGAGAAACGCTCACGGAGTAACGCTTTCCGCGAAGATAACGCTCACCGAGAGAGGCGCTGACCTGAGCGGGAGGGGCCGAACCCGAGACGGAAACGCTCACCAGAGACCGAAACGCTCACAGCGACACAACGCTCACCCGAGACAGAAAACCCTCACCCGAGGCAGAAGCGCCGCCCGAGCAAGCGCTTCACCCGAGAAAGGCGCACCCGTGGGCCTGTTGCGCCGGATCGCCCGTGCCCGGTTGGCCAGTCAGGTCATCCGGCGGTTGCGCCGGGCCGGGGCCACCGAGGTGCGCTACGACGCGCGCGATTTCGCCGTGCGGTTCGTGCACCGGGGCGAGCCCGCGGTGATGCCGCTGGACGCGCTGCTCGCCCGGCACACCGGCAGCCGCCGGAAGCGGCGCGCCGAGGTCGGCCGGTTCGTGGCCGGATTCCTCGGCCGGCCGGGTCTGCCGCAGCGCTGGGCGGACGTGCGGCCGCTGCTGCGCCCGGTGCTGCGCGGCAGCGTACCGATGACCGACATCAGCACCCCGCTGCGCCGGCCGGCGCTGCCGTTTCTGTCCGAGTACGTCGTGGTCGATCAACCCGACACCATGACGTACGTGGCCACGGACCAACCCGCCGACTGGGGTGTCACTGCCGCTGAGGTGTTCGCCGCCGCCCGGGCCAACCTCACCGGCGCGGGGCTGCAGGGCGCCGCCACCGAACCGGTGGTGGTGCAGTTCATCGACGACGGGGACGCGTACTGGACCTCACACCTGCTGCTGGACGGCTGGCTCGCCCGGCTGGCCGACCAGGCGGGCGGGGTGCCGGTGGCGTTCGCGCCGGAGCGCGGCACGCTGATCGTGACCGCGGACGGCAGCGCTCACCTGTCCAAGTTGTTCGGCAGCGCGGAGCTGACCTATCTGACCTCGCCGCGCGGGATCAGCCCGATGGCGTACGTCAGTGACGAGCACGGTCACACCGTCCCGTACGCCGCTCCGCCCGGCCATCCGATGCGGGACTGCGCCAAGCGGGCCGAGGCGGTGCTGGCCATGCACGAGTACGCCCGGCAGGCCGAGACGCTGACCGGTGCGGCCCCGCTGGTGCTGGCCGAGCACGAGCTGCGGACCCGGGCGATCTGGAGCGAGGGCGCGCTGCTGCCGCTGGCCGACGAGATCCAGATCGGCGACGAGGTGCGGCCGTGGGCGGAGCTGGCCGACGAGCTGGATCCGGTGCCGGACCTGGACCCGCCGAGGTTCGTCCGCCGGAGGTAGCCGCGCGGTGCCCGACCACGCCAAGGCGGGCGACGGTGGCCGGGCATCGCCGCCGCGGGTCCGTCCGGGGCGGTCAACCGCGCCGGTGCACGACCACTCCGGCGACGCCGGGGCCGACGTGCGCGGCCACCACGGCGCCGATCTCGGTGATGTAGCAGTCGCGCAACCGGTCGCCCAGCCGCATGGTGAGCGCGTCGGCCAGCGCCGCCGCCCGGTCCGGGGTGCCCAGGTGGTGCACGGCGATGTCGGCCGCACCGTCGCCGGCCGCGTCTACCGCCAGGTCCACCAGCTTGGCCAGGGCGCGGCCGGCGGTGCGTACCTTGTCGCGCAGCACGATCGATCCGTCCACCACGTGGAGGATCGGCTTCACCGACAGCGCGGTGCCGACCAGCGCCGAGGCGGCGTTGATCCGGCCACCGCGGCGCAGGAACTCCAGGGTGTCTACGTAGAAGAGGGTGCTCACCCGGCCGGCGTGGTCGGTGGCGGCCCGGCGTACCTCTTCGATCGCCGCACCGCGCCCGGCCTCGGTGGTCGCGGCCAGCGCGACGAAGCCGAGCCCCATCCCGGTGGTTCCGCTGTCCACCACCTGCACCTTGTCGCCGAAGTCGGCGGCGGCCAGGCAGGCGGCGTCGTAGGTGCCGGACAGCCGGGACGAGAGGTGGATCGAGACGATGCCCTCGGCGCCGGCCTCGAGCAGGTTCCGGTAGGCCGTGCCGAACTGCTCCGGCGACGGCCGGGAGGTGCTCACCGCCACCCGGCGTGCGCTGAGCGCCCGGGCCACCTCGGCCGGGGTGATCTCGGTGCCCTCCAGCCCTTCGGCGCCGTTGACCACGACGGTCAGCGGCACGACGGTCAGGTCATACGTGCCGCCGAGTTCGGCGGGCAGGTACGCGGTGGAGTCGGTGACGACCGCGACGGGCATGCGGGCACGGTAACCGATCGCCGGGCCGATGGCCGCGATCAGCCCGGACCGAGTTCGGTCGGAGCCCGTCCTATCCGGCGCGCACCGAGGTGACGAGGTACGGAATGCCCTGCTGACAGGTGGTCATCATGCCGGGCTGGGCCCGGCCGGTCACCGTGATCCGGGCACCCACCTTGGCCTTGGCCTGCATCGATTCGTCGCTGAAGACCAGCAGGTACGGCTCGCCCGCGCCGGTCAGCAGCAGGCAGTCGGGCTCCACACCGGCGGTGACCTCACCGGAGATGCTCAACGCCCCGGCAGCGCTGGGTGGCGGCGGTCCGGGTGACACCGCGGATCCGGACGGCTCGGCCGACGGCAGGGCGGACGCGGAAGGGGCCGGACCCGGTGCGCCGGCCGAGGTGTCGCCGGAGTCGGCGGTGCGGGCACAGCCACCCACCGTCACGGCGGCCAAGCTCACGGCAGCCAAGGTCACGGCGGCCCGGGAAACGGCGGCCCGGGAAACGGCGGCCGGCAGAGCGGTGCGCACAGTCAGGGGTCGACCAGTCATGGTGGCTGAGACGGTAGCCCATCCCGGCGGGTTCCGTCAGACCGGCGGGGGTACCGGGCGGTCGGAGAACACCCCGACGTTGTACGCCGCCATCTGCCACCCGCGGGTGGTGTCGTGGGTCAGCTCGGCCCAGTGGCAGTTCTGCAGCGCCCGCAGCGTCCGCAGCTGCTCCCGCGGCCAGCCGAGCAGGTGGCCGAGGCCCTGCCGGGCGGCCGCGCCGTGGGTGGCGACCACGACGGTGCCGTCCGCTGCGACCTGCGCGGCCGCCGCCTGCAGCCCGTCGGCCACCCGCTTGCCGAGGTCGTCGAGGGTTTCGATGTCGTCGCCGATGACGTCCGCGCCGGCCTGCCAGCGGGCGTACTCCTGCGGCCGGGTCGCGGCCACCGCGGTCATGGTGCGGCCCTGCCAGGGCCCGAAGTAGCGCTCCCGCAGCCGCGGGTCGTGCTCGACCGGCAGGCCGGTCAGCGCGGCCAGCGCCGCCGCGGTGTCGGCGGCGCGGCGCAGGTCGCTGGCGACGATGGCGTCCGGCCGGAACCGGACCAGCAGCTCGGCCGCCTCCACGGCCTGCTGATGCCCGAGCTCGTTGAGCGGCACGTCGGCCTGCCCCTGCACGCGGTGACCGGCGTTCCAGTCGGTGTTGCCGTGCCGCCAGACGATGAGGCGGCTCACGCCACGCCCGAGGCGTCCGCGTCGACCATGTCGCGGTCGATGAACGGCACCGTCGGGCAGTCCTTCCAGAGCTTGTCCAGGGCGTAGAACTCGCGTTCCTCGGCGTGCTGGACGTGGATCACCACGTCGATGTAGTCGAGCAGCACCCAGCGACCAAGCCGCTCCCCCTCCCGCCGGACCGGCTTGGCCTTTTCCGGCAGGTTGAGCAGGGCTTCCTCGATGGCGTCGACGATCGCGATCACCTGCCGCTCGTTGGACGCCGAGGCGATCACGAAGGCGTCGGTGATGGCCAGCTGGTCCGCGACGTCGATGACGACGATGTCCTGCGCCTTCTTGTCGGCGGCGGCCTGTGCGGCCGTCATCGCCAGTTCCAGGGCGCGTTCGGTGACGGACAAGTAAGCGGTCCCTTCCTCATTGCTTCCGGGATACCAGCCTCTCACACGGGTACGACATTCCCGGCCCGGCGATACAGCCCCCGCTTGGCGATGTACTGCACGACGCCGTCCGGCACCAGGTACCAGACCGGCTTGCCGGCCGCCACCCGGGCCCGGCAGTCGCTGGACGAGATGGCCATCGCGGGCACCTCGATCAGCGTTGCCGCGTCCTCCGGCAGGTGTGCGTCGGAGAGTTCGAAACCCGGACGGGTGACCCCAATGAAGTGCGCCAGCGCGAGCACCTCGAGCGCGTCCTTCCAGGACAGGATCTTGGCGAGCGCATCCGCGCCGGTGATGAAGTACAGCTCCGTCTCCGGCCCGTACTCCTGGTGCAGGTCTCGCAGCGTGTCGATGGTGTAGGTGTCGCCCGCGCGGTCGATGTCCACGCGGCTCACTTGGAAACGCGGGTTGGAGGCGGTGGCGATCACCGTCATCAGATAGCGGTCCTCGGCCGGCGAGACCGCGTCCTTCTGCCAGGGCTGCCCGGTCGGTACGAAGACCACCTCGTCCAGCCCGAACCGGTCGGCCACCTCGCTGGCGGCCACCAGGTGGCCGTGGTGGATCGGGTCGAACGTGCCACCCATGATCCCGATGCGTGCGCCCATCCGCCGAAGGATAGATCAACCGTCCAGGCGTGCTCGCACGGCGGTGAGCAGGTCGGCAGCGGTGAACGGCTTCTCCAGCAGCGCCACGCCCGGGTCGAGGGTGCCCTGCGAGGCGAGCACCGGCTGGGCGTACCCGCTCATGAACAGCACCCGGGTGCCGGGCCGGATGTCGACCAGCCGCTCGGCCAGCTCCTTGCCCAGCATGCCCGGCATCACCACGTCGCTGACCAGCAGGTCGATGGCGCCCTCGTGTCGGGCGGACAGGTCCAGCGCCTGCTCACCGCCGTCCGCGGCCAGCACGTGGTACCCCGCGCCGGACAGGATCCGGCAGGCCACCTCACGCAGCGCGCCCTCGTCCTCGACCACCAGCAGGGTCTCGCCGTGACCCTCGGTCGGCGCCGCGGTGGCGGCGGCCGGCTCCGGCTCGGCGTGCTCACCCACCGGGAGCAGCACGGTCACGCTGGTGCCCAGCCCCGGCTCGGACGAGATGGACACTGCGCCACCGGCCTGGGTGACGATGCCGTACACGGTGGCCAGGCCCAGTCCGGTGCCCTCGCCGCTGGCCTTGGTGGTGAAGAACGGCTCGAACGCCCGCTCGGCCACCTCGGCGGACATGCCGGCACCGGAGTCGCTCACCCGCAGCCGGACGTAGTCGCCCGGAGCCAGTTCGGCGTCACCGCCGGGTAGCGGGTGCCGGACGGTGTCGATCACCAGGTTGCCGCCGTCCGGCATCGCTTCCCGGGCGTTGCCGGCCAGGTGGAGCAGCAGCTGCTCGATCTGCCCGGGATCGCAGACGACCGGGGGCAGGTCCGGGTCCGGCCGGATGATCAGCGTGATCCGCTCGCCGATCGAGGCGCGCAGTTCCTCGGCGGTATCGGCGATCACCGCGTTGAGGTCCAGCGGCCGGGGGCGCACCACCTCGCGCCGGGCGAAGGCGAGCAGCTGGTGGGTGAGGTCGGTGCCACGCCGGCCGGCCCGCACCACCTGCCGGGCGTCGTCCGCGATGGTGGTCAGGTCGGGCTGGTCCGAGGTGGCTTCCTCGATGACGAAGGTGGCGTAGTTGACGATCACACCCAGCATGTTGTTGAAGTCGTGTGCGATGCCGCCGGCCAGCTGACCAAGGCTCTCCAGCCGGTGGTTGCGGTGCGCCTGGGCCTCCAACCGGAGCCGGTGCTGCTCGGCTTCGGCCCGGAGCCGGTCGGTGCAGTCGCGGACCACCGCCACCGTCACCCGGCCCTGCGGGGTGTCCACGGTGGCCAGCGACGCCTCGACCGGGAACTCGGTGCCGTCGCGCCGGCGGGCGGTGAGCGCCAGCGTGCCCATCGGGCCGGGCCGGCGGCCGTTACCGGCGGGCGGCAGCAGTTTCGGGTACTCGGTCCGGGCGCTCTCGGAGAGCAGGATCTCGGCGTGCCGGCCCAGCAGTTCGACGCGCGGCCAGCCGAAGAGCTCCTCGGCGCGGTCGTTGGCCAGTACGATCCGCCCGGCGTCCATCACCAGGATCGCGTCCGGAGCGGCCTGCAGCAGACCACCGGACAGCTCCTCGGACCATTCCACACCCCACCTCCGTACCCCCTAGAATAGGGGGCAGACCGGGGCGGAAGGGACATTATCCGATCAGCCGCGTGCACTGAGGGCACGCCGCATGTCGTCGTCCTCGTCGATCACCGTGCGCTTCAGGATGGCGTGGAGATCGGGCGTGGCCAGCAGGTCGGCGGCGTACTTCCGGGTCTGCGGATGAACCGCGTACCGGGGATAGGCGGCCCCCGCCACCCGTTCGGCGGCCATCCCGCTGCGCACCGCCATCATGCCCGGCATCTCGGCGAAATAGCGGGGCACGTACGCCTCGGTCAGGCTCGCCTGCTCGGGTTGCCAGAAGCCGCCCGCGGTGGCCTCGATCAGCCGGCTCGACGTGTCGGTGTCCGAGATGATCATGTCCCAGGCCTGCTGTTTGGCCTCCGCCGACGGCAGCGCGGCGCGGCACCGGGCGGCGAACTGCTCCCCGGTCGCGCTGCGGTCCCGGTCGAGTTCGGCGTCGATCTCCGCCGGACCGGCCGCGCCCAGCACCACCAGCCGGTACCGGATCAGCCAGCGCAGGTCGGTGTCCACGGCCAGCCCGTCGGGCACGCCCTCGCCGTCCAGCCAGCCGCGCAGCCGGGCGGTGTCGACGGTGGCGCCGATCAGCCCGCGGGCGGCCGCCAGCTGCCGCGAACCGCCCGCCGCGGCGGCCGCCAGCAGCCGGTCGGCGGCCTGCGCGACCATGTCCAGCGCGGCCGGCCGGATGTCCGGCGCCGAGTACCGGTCCACCAGGTTGCGGGTCATCTTGAGGACGTCCTCGATGATCACCACGTCGGTCTCCACCGGCAGCGCGGCCAGCACCAGGGTCACCAGCTCGGCCACCGCCAGTTCGCCGTCCACCACCGCGTCCAGCACGGCGGCCCAGATCACCGCCCGGGCCAGCGAGTCGTCCAGCAGCGGCAGGATCAGCGGTACGGCAGCCGCCGACCGCTCATCCAGCCGGATCTTGGCGTACGTCAGGTCACCGTCGTTGAGCAGCAGCAGGTCGGCCGCCCGCGCTCCGATCAGCTCGGTGATCTCGGTCCGGGCAGTGGCGCCGTCCAGATCCGCTTCGATGCCCTCCCGCCGGGTCACCGAGCCGTCCGGGCCGCGGTCGTAGAGCCCGATGGCCAGCCGGTGCGGCCGCAGCGTGGGGAACGCCTCGGGCGCGGTCTGCTCGACCGCGACCGACGCGTAGGTGCCGTCGTCGGCCAGGGTGACCACCGCCCGCAGCGTGTTCAGCTGGGCCCGGCGCAGCCACACCTCGGCCCAGGCGGACAGCTCCCGCCCGGAGCTGCGGGACAGCGCGGCGAGCAGGTCGGCCAGGGTGGCGTTACCGTACGCGTGCGCGGCGAAGTGCTCGTTGAGCCCGGCCAGGAACGCCTCGTCCCCGACCCAGGCGACCAGCTGCCGGAGCACCGCGGCCCCCTTGGCGTACGAGATGCCGTCGAAGTTCAGCAGCGCCAGCTCGGTGTCGGCGACGTCGGCCGGTGCCACCGGATGAGTGGACGGGCGCTGGTCGGCGCGCATCCCCCAGGCCTTGTCGCCGACCGCGAAGGTGGTCCAGGTGTCGGTGAACCGGGTCGCCTCGGCGGCCACCCGGGTGCCCATGTACTCGGCGAACGACTCGTTGAGCCACAGGTCGTCCCACCAGGCCATGGTGACCAGGTCGCCGAACCACATGTGCGCCATCTCGTGGGCGATCACCGTGGCCCGGGTCTCGCGTTCGCTGTCGGTGACCGCGGACCGGTACACGAACTCGTCCCGGAAGATCACCAGGCCCGGGTTCTCCATGGCGCCGAAGTTGAACTCCGGGACGAAGGCCTGCTGGTACGACCCGAACGGGTAGCGCACCTCGAACAGCTCGGCGTATCGGTCCAGGCACTGCCGGGTGATCGTGAACAGCTCGTCCGCCTCGGCCTCCAGGAACTCGGCCATCGACCGCCGCGCATAGAGCGCGAGCGGGATGCCGTCGTGTTCGGCGGTGCACGAGTGGTACGGCCCGGCGATCAGCGTCACCAGGTAGGTGGACAGCGGCAGCGTCTCCTCGAACGTCCAGCGTCCGCCGTCCCGGCCGGCCACCGCGGCGTTGCCGGCCACCAGCCAGTCGGCCGGCGCGGTCACCGTCAGCGTGTACCGGGCCTTGAGGTCGGGCTGGTCGAAGCACGGGAAGATGCGCCGGGCGCCGTCCAGGAACATGTGCGCGTACAGGTACGTGCGCTGGTCTGCCGGGTCGGTGAAGCGGTGCAGCCCTTCACCGGTGTTCGAGTACGCCATCCGCGCCTCGACCACCAGCTCGTTGGTCTCGGCCAGGCGGGTCAGGGTGAGCCGGTGGCCGGCCAGGGCGTCCGGCCCGATCGGTACGCCGTTGAGCGTCGCGGAGATCAGCTCGGCCGGCTCCAGATCGGCGAAGGTGGCGGCGCCGGCCGTCGCACCGAACCGGACGACGGTGCGGGACCGGAAGGTGTCACCGCCCTCGGTCACGTCGAGGTCGATCCGGTACCCGGCCACGGTCAGGATCTCTGCCCGGCGGGCCGCCTCGGTACGGGTCAGGCTCGGCATGCCGACCATCATGCCCGGCGCCGCCCCGCCGACGCAGTGCCACACCGGGCAAGCTATTCGTCCGTGTCGTCCTCGATCAGCACCGGCCGGTCGGCGTTCGCCACCGTGGTGACGGTGCCGTCGGCGGACATGTGCAGCAGTTCGTCGTCGGACCGCTGCCGGCGGGCCTTGCGGGCGGCCAGGCGCTGGGCCGCGGTGGCCCGGCCGGACGGTTCGGCCAGCCGCGCGTCGGTGCCCCGCGGACCACCCACGTACGCACCGGCGGACGGCTGCCAGTCGAACTCCTGGGCGCCGATCCGCACCGGGTCACCCGGCTGGGCACCCTGCTTGGCCAGCGCGTCCTCCACGCCCAGCCGCTCCAGCCGGTCGGCCAGGTAGCCCACCGCCTCGTCGTTGTCGAAGTTGGTCTGCCGGATCCAGCGCTCCACCTGCGCACCCCGGACCACGTACCCGCCGTCGGAGTCGCGCTCGACCGTGAAACCCTTGTCGTCCACCGCACGGGGGCGCAGCACGATCCGGGACGGCTCGGCCGGCGGGGCGGACCGCCGGTCGGCGGCGACCGCCTCGGCCAGCGCGTACGTGAACTCCTTGAGCCCTTCCCGGGTCACCGCGCTGACCAGGAACACCCGGTAACCGCGAGCCTCCAGGTCGGGCCTGACCATCTCGGCCAGCGCCCGGCCGTCCGGGATGTCGATCTTGTTGAGCACCACCATGCGGGGCCGGTGCTCCAGACCGCCGTACGCGGCCAGCTCCGCCTCGATGGCGTCCAGGTCGCCGAGCGGGTCCCGCTCGATCTCCGGCGCCGCCGGGTCGAGCACGTGCACCAGCACCGAGGTGCGCTCGATGTGCCGCAGGAACTCCAGGCCGAGGCCCTTGCCGGTGGCCGCGCCGGGGATCAGGCCGGGCACGTCGGCCACGGTGAACGTCTGGTCGCCGGCCTGCACCACGCCCAGGTTGGGCACCAGCGTGGTGAACGGGTAGTCGGCGATCTTCGGCTTGGCCGCGGAGAGCACCGAGATCAGCGACGACTTGCCGGCCGACGGGAACCCGACCAGCCCGACGTCGGCGACGCTCTTCAGCTCCAGCACCACGTCCAGCCGGTCGCCCGGCTCGCCCAGCTCGGCGAACCCGGGCACCTTGCGCCGGGTGCTGGCCAGCGCGGCGTTGCCCCGGCCGCCGCGGCCACCGCGGGCCACCTCGTAGCTGGTGCCGGCGCCGACCAGGTCGGCGAGCACCACGCCGTCGGTGGTCTGCACCACGGTGCCGTCCGGCACCTTGAGCACCAGGTCGGGAGCATTCGCACCGTCGCGGTTCGAGCCCATGCCGCCGGTGCCGTTCGCCGCCTTGACGTGCGGACGGAAGTGGAAGTCGAGCAGGGTGTGCTGCTGCGGGTCGACGACCAGCGTGATGCTGCCGCCGTGGCCGCCGTTGCCGCCGTCCGGGCCACCCAGCGGCTTGAACTTCTCCCGGTGCACGGAGACACACCCGTGCCCGCCGTCACCCGCTTGCAGGTGCAGCACGACCCGGTCGACGAAACTGGTCATTCTTCCCTCCCGGGAAAGC
Organism: Actinoplanes sp.; assembly: GCA_035685405.1. Classification (GTDB taxonomy): domain Bacteria; phylum Actinomycetota; class Actinomycetes; order Mycobacteriales; family Micromonosporaceae; genus Actinoplanes. Next base: position 39,139 of record DASSAL010000204.1, read on the forward strand.
GAAAACGGGCCGGGAACCCTCTCTGGCGAGGGTCCGGCCCGCTTGCGACGCGGATTACTCGGCGAGCGGCACGATGCTGACCGTCTTGCGGCCGCGCTTGGTGCCGAACTGCACGTTGCCGGCGGCCAGCGCGAACAGCGTGTCGTCGCCGCCACGGCCGACCAGCTCGCCCGGGTGGAACTTCGTGCCGCGCTGGCGGACCAGGATCTCGCCCGCGTTCACCAGCTGACCGCCGAACCGTTTGACGCCGAGCCGCTGGGCGGCGGAGTCACGGCCGTTGCGCGAGCTGGACGCACCCTTTTTGTGAGCCATCGCGTGCCTACTTCCCGCTGGAGATGCCGGTCACCTTGACGCGGGTCAGCGGCTGACGGTGACCCTGGCGCTTGTGGTAGCCGGTCTTGTTCTTGAACTTGTGGATCCGGATCTTCGGACCCTTGGTGTGCTCGGCGATCTCGCCGGACACCGTCACGCTGGCAAGCTTGGCCGCATCGGTCACCAGGTCGTCACCGTCGACGAGGAGCACCGCGGCCAGGGTCAGCGAGTCGCCGGGCGCACCCGCGAGCTTCTCGACCTCGATCACGTCGCCCTCGGCAACCTTGTACTGCTTGCCGCCGGTCTTGACGATCGCGTACATCGGACGCGGACTCCCTGAGACTTACGCAGCATGGCGCTGCTGGCGGATGATGCTGGGGGGTTCCCGGCTGGGCACAGGAACAAGGCACCTCGAAAAAGCGCCATTGACTAGGTTACTTCATCGGGCGGCCAGACCCAAACCGGGTGCCGTTCAGGCGCGGCCGCAGGCCTCGTCGAGCGTCGATCGCAGGCTGCCGAGCTTGGCCCCGTCCAGCTTGCGCAGGTCGCCCTTGAGCGCGTTGACCTGCTTGCTCATGTCGGCCAGGGCCTTCTTCACCGCGGGGTCGGCGGCCAGCTTCGACAGGTCGTTCAGCGCGTACGAGTAGTTCTGTACGTCCCGGGTCGACTTCTGCTCGGCCTGCTGAGCCGCGGCCGGGTCGCTCGCCGACGCCGCGTCGATCTGCAGTTCGAGGTTCGCGGCGAAGGTCTTGGCGAAGTCGGCGCCGGTCTTCGCCGCCTGGTTGCAGATCGCCGCGGTGTTGCCGGACAGGCGGGCGTCGCCACCACCGGACGCGTCGCCGGTGCCGCCGCCGGAAGCGCCGGGCCGAGGTGCCACCGACCCGCTCGGCGCCGGCGCCGGCGCGGCGGCCGGGCCGGGTGTCGCGGTGCGGTCCGAAGTGGTGGAGCATCCGGCGAGCAGGACCAGGACGGTCAGCGCGGCGGCGGCAGGCGGGCGTCGCATCGATTCTCCTCGAACGGGACCGGGCCCGGGAAGGATAACCGACCGGGCGGCACGATAGTTAACCTTCTTTACCGTGCCGCCGGGCGTCGGATGCTCATGGACGCGTGCGCCGCCGGGCGCCGCCGCGGCGCGACCGGCGCCGCCCGGTGCCCGCGCCGACCACGTCGTCGTCCTCGTCGTCACCGGCCGCGTCCGGGTCGTCCGCCCCGGCCAACGGCGTCGGGTCGGCGTCGTCGTCGTAGCGGGACAGGTCGTAGCCGCTCATGTCGTAGTCGTCGTCGTCGGCGTTCGAGGTCAGCGCCGGGGCGGGCGGCGCCACGATGCCCGAACCCGCCACCGGCGGCGGCACCCCGGCCGCGATCGCAGCCGGGTTCTCCCCGGTCTCGGCCTCGGCCGCCACCTCGGCGGTGGATTCGGCCGCCGGCTCCCCGCCGCCCCGGCGCCGGCGCGACTTGCCGGACGGCGGGGTGTCGTTGCGGGTCGCCGCGGCGACCGCCTTGACCTGGTTGGCGGCTCCGCCGGACCGCTTCTCCGCGACCGGCTCGGTGTGGATGACCAGACCGCGGCCCTTGCAGTGCTCGCACGTCTCGCTGAACGCCTCGAGCAGCCCGGCGCCGATCCGCTTGCGGGTCATCTGCACCAGGCCCAGCGAGGTGATCTCGGTGACCTGGTGCTTGGTGCGGTCCCGGCCCAGGCACTCGGTCAGCCGGCGCAGCACCAGCTCCCGATTGCTCTCCAGCACCATGTCGATGAAGTCGATCACCACGATGCCGCCCAGGTCGCGCAGCCGAAGCTGGCGCACGATCTCCTCGGCCGCTTCCAGGTTGTTGCGGGTGACCGTCTCCTCCAGGTTGCCGCCCGCGCCGGTGTACTTGCCGGTGTTGACGTCCACCACCGTCATCGCCTCGGTACGGTCGATCACCAGGTGGCCGCCGGAGGGCAGGAACACCTTGCGGTCCAGGCCCTTGAGGATCTGCTCGTCGATCCGCTTGTCGGCGAAAACGTCGGCACCGCCGGTGTGCCGGTGCAGCCGCTCCACCAGGTCCGGCGACACCGCGTTGAGGTAGCTCTCCACCTCGGCGTACGCGTGGTCGCCCTGCACGATCAGCTCGCGGAAGTCCTCGTTGAAGAGGTCCCGGACCACCCGGATGACCAGGTCGGGCTCCTCGGACAGGGCGCGCGGCGCGTTGCCCTCGGCGGCCTTGGCCTGGATATCCTCCCACTGCGCCTGCAGCCGCTTGACGTCACGGGCCAGCTCGTCCTCGCTAGCGCCCTCGGCGGCGGTGCGCACGATCACCCCGGCGCCGTCCGGCACCAGCTTCTTCAGCACGTCCCGCAGCCGCTTGCGCTCGGTGTCCGGCAGCTTCCGGCTGATCCCGGACGCGTTGCCGTTCGGGACGTAGACCAGGTGCCGGCCGGAGAGCGCGATGTGGCTGGACAGCCGGGCGCCCTTGTGCCCGATCGGGTCTTTGGTGACCTGTACGAGCACCGAGTCGCCGGAGCGCAGCGCCTGCTCGATCGAGCGGGCCCGGCCCTCCAGCCCGGTGGCGTCCCAGTTCACCTCGCCGGCGTAGAGGACCGCGTTGCGGCCCCGGCCGACGTCCACGAACGCCGCCTCCATGCTGGGCAGCACATTCTGCACCTTGCCCAGGTAGACGTTGCCGACCATGGTCCCGGAGGTGGACCGGGAGACGTAGTGCTCGACCAGGATGCCGTCCTCGAGCACGGCGATCTGGATCCGGTCCGGCTTCTGCCGGACCACCATGACCCGGTCCACCGCCTCCCGGCGGGCCAGGAACTCCGACTCGCTCAGGATCGGCGGGCGGGTCCGGCGCTGCTCGCGGCCGTCCCGGCGGCGCTGACGCTTGGCCTCCAGCCGGGTCGAGCCGGACACGCCCTGCACCTCGTCGGTCCGCCGGGGCTCCCGCACCCGGACCACGGTGTGCACGCCGTCCTCGACGCCACCGGTGTCGTCCGGGCCGGCTCCCTTGCGGCGCCGGCGGCGCCGGCGGCGGGTCACCCCGTCACCCTCGCCGGAGTCGTCCTCGTCGTCGTCGTCGTCGTCGTCGTCGGTGTCGCCGGCCGCGGCGGGCGCCTCCGCCTCGGTGTCGTCGTCCT
>DASSAL010000205.1:0-5804 GCA_035685405.1 Actinoplanes sp.
GGTACACCGGACGCGGCATGGCCTTCCTCGACCTGATCCAGGAAGGCAACCTCGGCCTGATCCGCGCGGTGGAGAAGTTCGACTACACCAAGGGCTACAAGTTCTCCACGTACGCCACCTGGTGGATCCGCCAGGCGATCACCCGGGCGATGGCCGACCAGGCCCGCACCATCCGCATCCCGGTGCACATGGTCGAGGTGATCAACAAGCTCGGCCGGATCCAGCGTGAGCTGCTCCAGGACCTGGGCCGCGAGCCCACCCCGGAAGAGCTGGCGAAGGAAATGGACATCACGCCGGAAAAGGTGCTGGAGATCCAGCAGTACGCACGCGAGCCGATCTCCCTCGACCAGACCATCGGGGACGAGGGCGACAGCCAGCTCGGCGACTTCATCGAGGACTCCGAGGCGGTCGTCGCGGTCGACGCGGTGTCCTTCTCGCTGCTCCAGGACCAGCTGCAGCAGGTGCTGCAGACGCTCTCCGAGCGCGAGGCGGGCGTCGTCCGCCTGCGCTTCGGGCTGACCGACGGTCAGCCGCGCACGCTGGACGAGATCGGCCAGGTGTACGGGGTGACCCGCGAGCGGATCCGGCAGATCGAGTCCAAGACGATGTCGAAGTTGCGACACCCGTCCCGCTCGCAGGTGCTGCGGGATTACTTGGACTAAGAGGTACAGTCAACATTTCGTGCCCGAATGGTCACCACCTGTACATCGTCGGGTGGTGATCAGACCGTTGTGCAGGCGAGATCGTTGACGTGGCACCCTTGTGGGACGGCACACCCGCACACCGAGTGTGACTTGGGTCCCCCCGGGGCACACTGGGAAGGCCGCAACGAGCGAGGATGTTGCACAGTAGGTCCCAGCAACAGTGGGTGAGCAGTAGCCGAGGAACAAGTTCATCGGTGACGACCAGAGGAGGAAGGCGATGACCCCGACCCTCACGCCGCCGGCGGGAAGTGTGGCCGGCACAGCTGCCGATGAACGGTGCGACCGCTGCAACGCAGCAGGGAAGCTCCGTTTGACCCTCGCGGGTGGTGGCGAACTGGTGTTCTGCGGACACCACGCCAACCGTTACGCCGAAGATTTGGTGAAGATCGCGGTGCAGTATGCAGCGGACCCCGAGTTCATCTGGCGCGGCGCGGACATGATGTCCAACTCCAACTGAATCCAACCCCCCGAAGACGCGGAACAGGGGCGCCCACGGTGTGGGGCGCCCCTTTCACGTGCCGGGTCACCCGGCCGGCGATCCCCGAGGCGATGGACTCGACCTCAGAGCGTCTGGATGGTCGCGATCCGCTCCTCGAGCTGTTCGATGGTGGCCTGCGCGCTGGGCGGGCCACCGCACAAGCGCCGCAGTTCGGCGTGGATCTTGCCGTGGGGCAGGCCGGTGCGGTGGTGATGGGCAGCGACCAGTGAGTTGAGCTGACGGCGCAGGCCGACCCGTCGCTCCCCCGCGCTCAGCACCACCGTGTCGCGCTGGGCCGGCACCGCCTCCCTGGCCGCCGCCGCCCGCTGCTGCGCGGCCAGTTGCTCCGACTGGCGGCGGCTCAGCAGGGTGGCGACCTGGTCGGGGGTGAGCAGGCCGGGCAGGCCCAGGTATTCCTCCTCCTCGGGCGTGCCGGCCCGGGCGCCGGTGCCGAACGAGGCACCGTCGTAGATCACCTGGTCCAGCTCGGCGGTCGCGGACAACGCCTCGAACCGCTTGTCCAGCTCGCCCTCGGCGTCCTCGGCCCGCTGGGCCCGCTCGAACAGGGCGTCGTCCCAGCCGTCCGGGTCCTTCGGCGCGCCCAGGATGTGGTCGCGCTGGGCTTCCATCTCGCTGGCCAGCCCGAGCAGGTGCGGCACGCTGGGCAGGAACACCGTCGCCGTCTCGCCCTGCTGCCGGGCCCGGACGAACCGGCCGATCGCCTGCGCGAAGTACAGCGGGGTGGAGGCGCTGGTGGCGTACACGCCGACGGCCAGGCGAGGGATGTCCACCCCCTCGGAGACCATCCGCACCGCGACCAGCCAGCGCTGTTGGGACCCGGCGAAGGTGGCGATCCGGGCCGAGGCGCCGGCGTCGTCGGACAGCACCACCGCCGGCGGCTCGCCGGTGATCTCGGCGAGCAGCCTGGCGTACGCCCGGGCGGTCTGCTGATCGCTGGCGATGACCAGGCCGCCGGCGTCGGTCATGCCGTGCGAGCGCAGCCGGGACAACCGGGCGTCGGCGGCCCGCAGCACCTGCGGCATCCAGTCACCGCGGGAGTCCAGGGCGGTCCGCCAGGCCTGCGCCACCAGGTCCTTGGTCATCGGCTCGCCCAGCCGGGCGGCCAGCTCGTCCCCGGCGTTGGTGCGCCAGCGGGTCTCCCCGGAGTACGCCATGAACAGCACCGGCCGGACGACACCGTCGCGCAGGGCGTCGGCGTATCCGTACACCGAGTCGGCACGCGACCGCTGCAGGCCGTCCTCGCCCCGCTCATACGTCACGAACGGGATCGGGTTCTCGTCCGACCGGAACGGCGTACCGGTCAGCATCAGGCGGCGTACGGCCGGCTCGAAGGCGCTCTTGACCCCGTCACCCCAGGTGCGCGAGTCACCGGCGTGGTGGATCTCGTCCAGGATGACGAAGGTGTTGCGCGTCATGGTGCGCCGCCGGTGCACCGCCGGGGCCATGCCGACCTGCGCGTACGTCAGCACCGCACCGTGGAAGTCCCGCGAGGAGTGCACGTCGGCGTTGCGGAACGAGTGGTCGAGCTGGATGCCGACCCGGGCCGCGGCGGCCGCCCACTGGCTCTTCAGGTGCTCGGTCGGGCAGACCACGGTGACCGCGTCGACGGTGCGGTCGGCGAACAGCTCGGCGGCGATCCGCAGGGCGAAGGTGGTCTTGCCGGCGCCCGGGGTGGCGACCGCCATGAAGTCGTCCGACCGGCGGCGCAGATATTCCACCAGGGCCTTGCGCTGCCATGCCCGCAGGGGCGGAAAGGTCTCCAGATCGGGCAGTGGCGGACTCAAACGGACGGATCCCTTCAGTTGTGGAACGCGCCGCACAGCATAACGAGCGGCACCGACAGAACCCGGTCACGGCACCACGACGAGCGCCGGCCGGCGCCGGCGCGGTCAGCTGCCCTGGGAAGGGATCCGGGTCAGGCCTTCATCGCCTCGTAGATCTCCTTGCACTGCGGGCACACCGGCGAACCGGGCTTCGGCGACCTGGTCACCGGGAACTTCTCGCCGCACAACGCGACCACGAAGGTGCCCATCACGGCACTCTCGGCGATCTTTTCCTTGCGCACGTAGTGGAACATCTCCGGCCCGGTGTCGGCATCCTTGGTATCCGGGCGCTCCAGAATCTCCGTGCTCACGGCATCTGCCTCTCGATGAGTTCAAGCTCCGACCCGCAAGTCTGACACCTGCGGACGGACCGGTCCAACGTACCGTTGCCTGCGTGACGGATTTTGCGATGCAGTACGGCGATCACGTGACCCGGGCCCGCCGCGACGGGCGGCCGGTGGTGGCCCTGGAGAGCACGATCGTCTCGCATGGCCTGCCCCGGCCGGACAACCTGCGGGTGGCGCGCGAGATCGAGCAGGCGGTCCGGGACAACGGCGCCGTACCGGCGACGATCGGGATGATCGGCGGCGAACTCATCGTCGGCCTCTCCGACCAGCAGATCGAACACCTGGCCGGCGCCGACGATGTCGCTAAGCTGTCCGTCCGTGACCTGGCCGTGGCCGCGGCCACCGGCGCGCACGGCGCCACCACGGTCGCCGCGACCAGCGCGGTGGCGGTGGCGGCCGGGCTGCGGGTGTTCGCCACCGGCGGCCTGGGCGGGGTGCACCGCGAGGCCAGCGCGACCTACGACGAGTCGGCCGACCTGACCACGCTGGCCCGTACCCCGATCGTGGTGGTCTGTGCCGGGGTCAAGTCGATCCTGGACGTGGGCGCCACGCTGGAGCGGCTGGAAACCCTCGGGGTGGCGGTGGCCGGGTACCGCACCCGCCGGTTCCCCGGCTTCTTCGTGACCGACGGCGGATTCGACGTGGACTGGGCGCTGGAGTCGCCCGGTCAGGTGGCGGAGGCGATCCGGGCCCGGGACGAGCAGGGGGTGAGCACCGCGGCGCTGATCCTGGCCAACCCGCTGCCGGCCGAGGAGCAACTGGATCCGGCCCTGCACGACCGCACGCTGGCCGAGGGACTGCGGCAGCTCGCCGCGCACGGGATCACCGGTAAGGCGGTGACGCCGTTCCTGCTGTCCCACTTCCACTCCGCCACCGACGGGCAGAGCCTGGCGGTGAACATCCGGATCATCCTGCGCAACGCGGCGCTGGCGGCCCGGATCGCGGTGGCCGCCGCACCGGCACCGGCTCCCCTGGGCTTCAGCGTCCCCAGATGACCGTGCTGGTGGTCGGTGACCTGGTCACCGATATCGTCGTCGCGCACGAGGGCCCGATCGAGACCGGCACCGACACGCTGGCCTCGATCCGGCCGCAGGGTGGTGGCCAGGGCGCCAACACCGCCGCCTGGCTGGCGCACGCCGGCACACCGGTCACGCTGATCGCCGCGGTCGGCGACGACGCCGCCGGGCGGGAGCGGATCGCCGAGCTCCGGGAGGCCGGGGTGCGCTGCGCCGTACGGGCCCATCCGTCCGCGCCCACCGGCACGGTGGTGGTGCTGACCACCGCCGACGAGCGCACCCTGATCACCGATCCGGGCGCGTGCCGGCTGCTCGACCCGGCCGACGTGACCGCCGCGATCGCCGGCGCGCCGGCCGCCCGGCACCTGCACCTCTCCGGTTATCCGCTGCTCAACGACGGGTCGCGGGCGGGTGCGTTCGCCGCGCTGGCGGCGGCTCGCGAGCGCGGGCTGACGATCAGCGTCGACGCGGCCTCGGCGGCGCCGCTGCGGCGGGCGGGTGCGCCGGCTTTCCTGGGCTGGGTACGCGAGGCGGACCTGCTCCTGTGCAACGCCGACGAGGCCCGGGTACTGGCCGGCCCGGGCGAACCCGCCGGGCAAGCGGCGGCCTTGGCGCACCACACGCGAAACGTGGTCGTCAAGCTCGGCCCAGGCGGCGCGATCTGGCACGGGCGGGACGGAGCGTCGCGGTTGTGGACCGGACCGCGCGTACCGGTCAAAGATCCCACCGGCGCGGGTGACGCCTTCGCCGCGGGCCTGCTCACCGCCTGGTTGTCGGGCGCCGCGCCGGAGGACGCGCTGGCGGCCGGCGCCGAGCTGGGCGCCGCCGCGGTGGGCCGGGTGGGCGCCCGCCCGCGTTGACCCCGCGCGGTGCGGCTGCGCTGCGTCGGTTGTGGGCACCGGGCCCCGCACGGTGCAAGGATGAAGGGTCGATCGGAGACAGGCGTGAAGAAGCCGCAGGACCGGCCGGTACTGATCACCGATGCCGCTCGCAGCCAGAGCGAACAGCTGCGCAGCCGCGAGATCCGGTACGTGACCATGATGGCGCTGCGCGCCGGCTGCCTGATCCTCGGCGCGGTGCTGATCAGCGCCCGCCCTCCGCTGCTTCCGGTGTGGCTGGTGCTCTGCGCGGCCGGCATGGTGTTCCTGCCCTGGGCGGCGGTGCTGATCGCCAACGACCGCCCGCCGAAGACGAAGGCCGAGCGCAACGCCGGTCCGCAGCCGCGTCCGCAGACGATGCTGGAACAGCAGTCCGCCGAGACCATCCGGCACCGCACCATCGACGCCGAGCAGTAACGGCCGGGCAGCAACGGCCGGGTCAGGGCCGCCCGCCGACCCGGCCGACCGCGGCCGCGCCGAGGGCCGCCCCGGCCTTGAGCGCCTCGTCCGGGGTCAGTCCGGCGCACCACGCGTCGA
>DASSAL010000206.1:0-11284 GCA_035685405.1 Actinoplanes sp.
CGGTGCGGGGAAGGACCGAGGCGGCCGGCGCAATCAGTAGGTCACTTCTCGATGACGGCGAGGACGTCGCGGGCGGAGAGCACCAGGTACTCCTCGCCGGCGTACTTGACCTCGGTGCCGCCGTACTTCGAGTAAAGGACGGTGTCGCCGACCTGCACGTCAACCGGAACCCGGTTGCCGTTGTCGTCGACGCGCCCCGGGCCCACAGCGAGGACGGTGCCCTCCTGCGGCTTCTCCTGGGCGGTGTCGGGGATCACGATGCCCGACGCCGTGGTGGTCTCAGCCTCGTTCGCCTGGACCACGATGCGGTCCTCGAGCGGCTTGATCGCAACCTTGGTCGCGGTAGTCACGGGCATACCCTCCTGGGTACAGGTTTCGCCGGCCGTCAATGATGGCCGGTCTGATGCCTCATGCCACCGGGCGGGGCCGTCGTCGCGGGTGCCGGTCCGCCTGGCGCAAGCGTGTCCCGGATCGGGCTCACGCTGGCACCCTCATGGTGAGAGTGCTAATCGGAGATTATGCCGGAACTAGCACTCCGTCAACCAGAGTGCCAGCCGAGCCCACCCGGCAGAATGACTGGGCGTGGACGTCGAGACGCTGGCTGCCCTCCGTACCCCCGCGGGGGTTGCGGCGCTGGCCACGGCCGCCCGGCTGGCCCGGACGGACCCGCTCGCCGCGGCCACGGCGATGCGGTCCGGCGGCGTCGAACCGACGCTCGCCGCGGCCGCGCTGACCCAGGCGCAGCTGCGGCGTCGCGCGGTGGACAAGTTCGGCCCGGCGGCGGACCGCATGTACTTCACCCGAGCCGGCCTGGAACAGGCCACCCGCAGCGTGGTGGCCGATCGGCGGGCCGCCCGGCTGGCCGCGGCCGGCGTCCGGACGCTGGCCGATCTGGGCTGCGGAGTGGGCTCGGACGCGCTGGCCGCGGCCCGCGCGGGCATCACGGTGTACGCGGTGGACGCCGACCCGTTGACCGCGGCCGTGGCCGCCGCCAACGCCGCCGCGACCGGGCTGGCCGACCGGATCACAGTCGAATGCGCCGACGCGACCGGCGTGCCGGTGGAGCGGTACGACGCCGTGTTCGCCGATCCGGCGCGGCGGCGCACCGGCGGCGGCCGGGTGTTCGATCCCCGGGCGTACTCGCCGCCGTGGACCTTCGTCGCCGGGCTGGCCGGCCGGGTGCCGCGAACCGTGCTCAAGCTCGCCCCCGGTATCGATCACGCGCTGCTGCCGCCGGGCGCCGAGGGCGAGTGGGTCAGCGTCCGCGGTGATCTGGTCGAGGCCGCCTTCTGGTGCGGGCCGCTGGCCGAGGTGCCGCGCCGGGCCAGCGTGCTGCCGGACGCCGGCCTGACCGGTACCGGAGCGCAGCGGGCACCGGTCGGCGCGGTCGGCGACTACCTGTACGACCCGGACCCGGCGGTGGTCCGCGCGCACCTGGTCGCTGAGCTGGCCGACACGCTGGGCGGGCGGCTGGCCGATCCGGACATCGCCTACGTCTACGCCGACCGGCCGCTGGACACCCCGCTGGCCCGGCGGCTGGCGGTCACCGATGTCCTGCCGTTCTCGCTGAAGCGGTTGCGCGCCCTGCTGCGGGAGCGGGGCGTGGGCCGGGTGGAGATCCGCAAGCGGGGGTCCGCGCTGGAACCGGACCGGCTGCGCCGGGAGCTCCGGCTGTCCGGCCCGAATCCGGCCGCGCTGGTGCTCACCCGGGTGGCCGGTGCCCCCATAGTGCTCGTCTGTCGGGCCGCGTGAGTGGTGGCCCACACGGTGCTCGTCTGCCGGGCCGCGTGAGTAGCGTGCCGGCATGGCCAAGAAGGCGGCCGGGACGCCGGCGACCACCCTGCTGACCGCCCAGCGGGTGCCGCACACGCTGCACCCGTACGACGTCTCGCCGGACGCGCCGAATTACGGCGCGCTGGTCGCCGAGGCGCTGGGCGTGCCGCCGGAGACGGTGTTCAAGACGCTGGTGGCCGAGGTGGACGGGGCGCTGACCGTGGCCGTCGTACCGGTCACCGGCGATCTCGATCTGAAGGCCCTGGCGCACGCGGCCGGCGGCAAGCGGGCCACCCTGGCCGATCGCGCCGCCGCGGAGCGCACCACCGGGTACGTCCGGGGTGGCATCAGCCCGCTCGGCCAGCGCAAACGGCTGCCCACAGTGATCGACGACGCGGCCACGGAGCTGGCCCGGATGTACGTGTCGGCCGGCCGCCGCGGTCTGCAGGTGGCGCTGGCCCCGGCGGACCTGATCCGGCTGACCGCGGCCACGGTGGCACAAATTCGGACATAAGGCGGTGGCGTTACGACACCGTTATGACCCGGAGGCCGGCTTTCCCGCCGGATCCGGCCTGCGCGGGCCGCCGGTGACCTAGCGTCACGTTGTGGGGCAAGTCATGCGATCCGGCGGCCCGGTCACCGGTGTGCACGTCCGGCGTGTTGCCGGATTGTTATGCCGAGCAGTGAGAACGCCCGGCAACACCCTTGTGCGACGGGGCGCTTCGGGAATACGTTGCCGGACGCAACAAAACTCTGCCTGATCCACTGCGTCCTGGGGAGCGACACTCCCGGCAACGCACATTGGAGATCCGACGAAAGCCCGAAAGGACACATGGAATGCGTAAGGGAATATTCGCCCTTGCCACCGTCGGCCTCCTGGCCGCCGGTAGCCTCGCCGCCTGCGGTGGCGACGACGGCGGCGATGCCGGCAGTGGCTCCACCGGCGGTGGCGCGGCCCCGGGCAAGGTCGGCGTGATTCTGCCCGACACCGCCAGCTCCCAGCGCTGGAGCACGGCCGACAACAAGTTCCTCAAGGCGGCGTTCGACGCGGCCGGCGTGCAGGCCGACATCCAGAACGCGCAGGGCGACAAGAGCCAGTTCCAGACGATCGCGGACGGCATGATCTCCAGCGGCGTCAAGGTGCTGATGATCGTCAACCTGGACTCCGGCACCGGTAAGGCCGTGCTGGACAAGGCCAAGGCCGCCGGTATCGCCACCATCGACTACGACCGCCTCACGCTGAACGGCGGGGCGAATTACTACGTGTCGTTCGACAACGTCAAGGTTGGTGAGCTGCAGGGCCAGGGCCTGGTCGAGTGCCTCGCCGAGAAGAACTACACCAAGCCGGTCGTGGCCGAGCTGAACGGCTCGCCCACCGACAACAACGCCACCCTGTTCAAGCAGGGCTACGACTCGGTGCTGCAGCCCAAGTACGACGACGGCACCTTCGTCAAGGGCCCGGACCAGTCGGTTCCGGACTGGGACAACGCCCAGGCCGGCACGATCTTCGAGCAGATGCTCACCGAGAACAAAGAAATCAAGGGTGTACTGGCCGCCAACGACGGTCTCGGCAACGCGGTCATCTCGGTGCTGAAGAAGAACAAGCTCAACGGCCAGGTGCCGGTCACCGGCCAGGACGCCACCGTGCAGGGCCTGCAGAACATCCTCGCCGGCGACCAGTGCATGACCGTCTACAAGGCGATCAAGCAGGAAGCCGACGCGGCCGCCGAGCTGGCCATCGCGCTGGCCAAGGGTGAGACGCCCAGCACCGCGACCAGCACGATCAAGGACCCGGAGTCCGGCCAGGACGTCAAGTCCGTGCTGCTGACCCCGGTGGCCATCACCAAGGCCAACGTCAAGGACGTCGTCGCCGACGACTTCGTCACCAAGGAAGAGCTCTGCACCGGCAACTTCGCCGCGCTGTGCACGGAAAACGGCATCAGCTGACCTGACTCGGGGGGCACCCCGAACAGCGGACGACGGCGCCGCTCACGTCCCTGCAGGCGTGGGCGGCGCCGGACGTGCGCCAACCCCCGAACCCGGTCACCCAGCGAAGGAGAACCATCCGTGGCCGTGACACCTCTTCTGCAGACCGAGGGGATCGACAAGAGCTTCGGTCCCGTCCAGGTCCTGCACGACGTCGGACTCAGCGTCTATCCCGGCGAGGTCACCGCGCTCGTCGGTGACAACGGCGCGGGCAAGTCGACGCTCGTCAAGTGCATCAGTGGCATCTACACCATCGACGCGGGCACGGTGACCTTCGACGGCAACCCGGTCGTCATCCACGGCCCCCGGGACGCCTCCGCCCTCGGCATCGAGGTCGTCTACCAGGACCTCGCGCTCTGCGACAACCTGGACATCGTCCAGAACATGTTCCTCGGCCGGGAGAAGGTCAAGGGCCTCACGCTGGACGAGCCGACCATGGAGCAGATGGCCGGCGACACGCTCGCCGGGCTCTCGGTCCGGACCGTCAAGTCCCTGCGCCAGCTCGTCGCCAGCCTCTCCGGTGGCCAGCGGCAGACCGTGGCGATCGCCAAGGCGGTGCTGTGGAACAGCCGCGTGGTGATCCTCGACGAGCCCACCGCCGCGCTCGGCGTGGCACAGACCGCCCAGGTCCTCGAACTGGTCCGCCGGCTCGCCGACAACGGCCTCGGCGTGGTCCTCATCTCGCACAACATGAACGACGTGTTCGCCGTCTCCGACCGGATCGCGGCGCTCTACCTCGGCCGGATGGCAGCCCAGGTGAAGACCACCGACGTGACGCACGCCCAGGTCGTCGAACTGATCACCGCGGGCCGCAGCGGCGACCTCGGGCTGCCCCCGGAGAAGCCCTCCGACTTCGTCGACATCACGCCGGGAGACGAGCAGTGAGCACAGCCACGACCACCACCGCCGGCGGCGTCCGGGTCGCCAAGCCGACCGTCGCGAGTCACATCAACGACTACCTGGGCCGGGTCCGCGGCGGTGACATCGGCAGCCTGCCGGCCATCCTCGGCCTGATCGTGCTCTGCCTGATCTTCGGCATCGCGCGGGACACCTTCTTCAGCGCGGTCAACTTCGCGAACCTGTTCAGCCAGGGCGCCGCGGTCATCTTCATCGCCATGGGCCTGGTGTTCGTCCTGCTGCTGGGCGAGATCGACCTGTCCGCCGGTTTCGCCAGCGGCGTGTGCGGCGCGGTGATGGCCGTCCTGCTGACCAACCACGGCTGGGACTGGTACACCGCGATCCCGGCCGCTCTGATCACCGGTCTGGCGATCGGGTTCACCCTGGGCTTCCTGGTGGCGAAGGTCGGCATCCCCTCGTTCGTCGTCACCCTGGCCGCCTTCCTGGCCTTCCAGGGCATCCTGCTGGTCCTGCTCAGCGGTGGCACCAACGTGTCGATCCGCGACCCGTTCGTGCTGGCGCTGGCCAACGACAACATGTCGGTCTGGCTGAGCTGGGTGTTGGCGGTGGTCGCGGTGGGCGGCTACGCGGTCGCGCAGTTCGTCCGGGTCCGCAGCCGGGCGGCACGCGGCCTGGTCACCGACCCGCTGGGCATCGTGGTGGGCCGGATCGCCGGGCTGGCGGTGTTGCTCTTCCTGGCGACCGCCATCCTGACCCAGGAGCGCAGCATCAACCCGGCGATCATCTCCGTGAAGGGCGTGCCGATCGTCGCGCCGATCATCGGGGTGGCCCTGGTGGTCTGGACCTTCGTGCTGGGGCGCACCCGGTACGGCCGGCACGTGTACGCGGTCGGCGGCAACACCGAGGCGGCCCGCCGCGCCGGTGTCTCGGTGGACCGGATCCGCATCTCGGTGTTCGTGATCGGGTCGTTCATGGCGGCGATCGGCGGCATCCTGGCGGCCAGCCGGGCCAACTCGGTCGACCCGAACTCCGGCGGCAGCAACGTGCTGCTGTACGCCGTGGGCGCGGCGGTCATCGGCGGCACCAGCCTGTTCGGCGGCAAGGGCCGGGTGATCGACGCGGTGATCGGTGGCGCGGTGATCGCGGTGATCGACAACGGTATGGGCCTGATGGGTTTCAGTGCCGGCACCAAGTTCATCGTGACGGGTCTGATCCTGCTGATCGCGGCCAGCGTCGACGCGCTGTCCCGGCGCAGAGCGGCCGCCACCGGCAACCGATGAACCAGCTCCTGGGCCAGGGGACGGCGCGCTGATGCGGGCCGCCCCCAGCCAGGAGGACGTGCGCCGGCACAACCTGGGCACCCTGCTCCGGTACGTGCACGTGCACGGCGCCACCTCCCGGGCAGAGCTGACCAACCAGCTCGGGCTGAACCGCAGCACGATCGGGGCACTCACCGCCGAACTGGCCGGCGCCGGCCTGGTCAGCGAGCGGACCCCGGCGGAGACCGGCCGGGCCGGCCGGCCGTCGCTGGTGGTGCAGCCGGAGTCGGCGAAGGTGTACGCGTACGCGATCAGCATCGAGGTGGACCGGCTGCGGGCCGCCCGGGTCGGTCTGGGCGGGCGGATCCTGGACCGGCGGGAGACCGACCGCCCGCGGGGCATGCAGGCCGAGGATGCGGTGCAACCGCTGGCCGGCTTCATCCGGGACATGCGCAAGGACGTACCGCACGACGCCCGGTACGCCGGCGGCGGCCTGGCCGTGGCCGGCATGGTGCGCCGGGCCGACGGCATGGTCCGGCTGGCGCCCACCATCGGCTGGGTCGACGAGCCGGTCGGTGAGGCGCTGCGCGCAGAGGTCGGCGAAGTCGGCCCGCTCACCGTCGGCAACGTCGCGGACGTCTCCGCGCTGGTGGAGCACAGCCGCGGCGCCGCGGTGGGCTGCGACAACGTCATCTACCTCTACGGTGATGTGGGCGTCGGCGGCGGCATCATCGCCGGCGGCCGCCGGGTGACCGGCCACGGCGGCTACGGCGGCGAGGTCGGGCACATGGTGGTCAACCCGCACGGCCGCCGGTGCAGCTGCGGATCGCGCGGCTGCTGGGAGACCGAGATCGGCGAATACGCGCTGCTGCAGCATGCAGGCCGGACCGGCCAGTTCGGCCGGGACGCGGTGCTGGACGTGGTGGAATCGGCCCGGCGCGGTGACCGGGTCGCCAGGCAGGCGGTCCGGGAGGTCGGCGACTGGATCGGCTTCGGCGTCGGCAATCTGTGCAACATCTTCAACCCCGAGGCGGTCATCTTCGGCGGCACGCTGCGCGACATCTACCTGGTCGCGGCGGCGCACATCCGCAGCCGGCTGAACGCCATCGCGCTGCCCGCCTGCCGTGAGCACATCCGCCTGCGGACCCCCGAGCTGGGCCCGGACGCGGCGCTGATCGGCGCCGCCGAGCTGGCCTTCGAACGCATCCTCGACGATCCCCTCTGCTGGGGGATTGATTGATGTCGTAGCTGGGCGGTGGTGCGGACCGCTGCTCCCGCCGAGGCCGTTCCGGCGGCCGCACGCTGCGCTCCGCGGCCGTCCTCACTGCCATGTGCGTGAGTGGTTGCGCTCCGCGCTGCGCGCACCCCTGGCCGGCGTGGTTCTGTCGTAGGGCGCTCGTATTGTTCGGGGACGGAGCTGAGCGATGGGGGGCGTGGGTGATCGTCGTCGTGGAAGGGCCCACGGCCGCCGGGAAGACGGCGTGGTGCCGGCGGCATGTCGGGCGGTTCGTCGCCGAGTATGCGACGACCGGCACCGAACCCGCCGACGGGCAGGCGCTGGCCCGGCACTGGGCCCGGGTCGCCATGCGGCGATGGGGTGCGGCGGAAGGGTTGGAACGCGCCGACGGGGTGGCGTTCTGTGACACCGATCCGGTGAAGCTGCACTACTCGTGGGGCATGGCCATGCTCGGGCTGGCGCCGCGGGCCCAGTTCGACCGGGAGCTGGCGGTGACCCGGGTGGCCGTCCAGATGGGCCGTCTCGGCTTGGCCGACGCGGTCCTGGTCGGCCTGCCCGACCTGGACACGCTCCAGCGCCGGCGCGACCGGGACGGCACCCGCCGGCGGCGCAACTTCGCCACTCACGTCCAGCTTCGCGAACCGCTGCGCCAGTGGTACGCCGCGCTGGACCGCCTCGATCCCGGCCGGGTGATCTGGGACCTGCCGGCCGAGGGCGTACCGAAACTGCCGGAACCGCGCCCCGATCGCACCTCGGCCGACTTGCTCGACGCCTTGATCGACGCCCTTCCACGGCTGCGCTGACGCGGGTGCACGATGGAGGGGTGAAGCTTTCCGTTCGGGCCGGGCTGTCCGGTGTCGCCGCTGCGGCGG
Organism: Actinoplanes sp.; assembly: GCA_035685405.1. Classification (GTDB taxonomy): domain Bacteria; phylum Actinomycetota; class Actinomycetes; order Mycobacteriales; family Micromonosporaceae; genus Actinoplanes. Next base: position 7,986 of record DASSAL010000206.1, read on the forward strand.
CCGCACTCGGGGTGGCCGAACTGGTCGCGGTCGGCACCGGGCCGCTGTCCGCGCCGCTGCTCGCGGTCGGCGGGGTGGTGGTCGATTCGGTGCCGGCGCCGGTCAAGGACCTCGGCATCGCGGTCTTCGGCGTGCACGACAAGACCGCCCTGATCACCGGCACCGCCGTGCTGCTCGCCGGGTACGCCTGGGTGGTCGGGGTCACCGCGCTGCGGAACCGGCGGCTGGCGCTCGGCGCCATCGCGCTGTTCGGCCTGATCGGCGTGGCGGCCGCGGTGACCCGCCACGACGCCGGCCCGCTCGCCGCGCTGCCCGCGCTGGTGGGCGCGGCGGTCGCGGCGCTGGTGCTGCGCTATCTGCTCACGCTGGCCCGCGCGGCCGACCCGGCGCCGGCCCGGTCACCGGCCACGGCCACCGTCGGAGCGCTACCGCCCGGCTCCGGCGGCGCGGCGTTGCCGGAGCCGGATCGCGATTCCGGAGACGGCGCACAGGCGCCGCCCGAGGATGTCTCCGGGGATCCGGGGCAGAGCCGGCGGCGGTTCCTCACCGCCGTGGGCATCGTGGCCGGTGTGTCCGCCGTCGGCGGTGCCGTGGGCCGGCTGCTGTCCGGTCGCCGCGCGGTGACCGCCGCCCGCAGTGCGGTCGTGCTGCCGATGCCGCGCTCGCCCGCGCCGGTCGTTCCGGCCGATGCGCAGGCGCCCGGCGCGGTGTCGTACGTGACCTCCTCCGACGTCTTCTACCGGATCGACACCTCGCTGTATCCGCCGCAGGTCGATCCGGCCACGTGGCAGGTGCGCATCCACGGCATGGTCCGCACCCCGATCACCGTCAGCTGGGAGCAACTGCTGGCCCGGCCGATGATCGAGCGATACGTGACGCTGGCCTGCGTGTCCAATGAGGTCGGTGGAGACCTGATCGGCAATGCCCTCTGGCTGGGGACGCCGATCAAGGCGCTGCTCGACGAGGCCGATCCGCTGCCCGGGGCGGACCAGGTGGTGCAGCGGTCGGTGGACGGCTGGACGTGTGGGACGCCGACCGCGGTGCTGCGGGATGGGCGGGACGCGTTGCTCGCGGTGGGGATGAACGGCGGACCGTTGCCGGTCGAGCACGGGTTTCCGGTGCGGATGGTGGTGCCGGGACTGTACGGCTACGTCTCCGCGTGCAAGTGGATCACCGAGATCGAGCTGACCCGGTTCGCCGACTTCGACGCGTACTGGGTGCCGCGCGGCTGGTCGGCCCGCGCCCCGATCAAGACACAGTCGCGCATCGACACGCCCCGCGACGGCGACCGGCGGCCGGCCGGGGAGGTCACCGTGGCCGGTGTCGCGTGGGCGCAGCACACCGGCGTGGCCAAGGTCGAGGTGCAGGTGGACGGCGGGCCGTGGGCGCCGGCGACGCTGGCCGGCACGGTGTCCAGCGACACCTGGCGGCAGTGGTACCACCGTTGGCCGGCGACGCCGGGCGAACACACGATCCGGGCGCGGGCCACCGACACCACGGGGTACACCCAGACCAGCACGCCGGCGCCGCCGGCACCGGACGGCGCCACCGGATGGCATGCGGTGCGGGTGCGCGTCGAGTAGTGACGAGTAGACGCGGAACGCACTCGGGGTCCGTTCCGCGCGGCAAGTTCGCTCATACGGTGGCTTGCATGTCAACCGATGCGGTTGAAGAACCGCTGAACACGTCGACGCGGCCCCCTGCCGGGGACCGCGTCGTGAGCTGTGTGGTGCCGCGTGCGAACCGGCACGCCGTCGGTGCCGGGAGTCGACGTCAGGCCGCGGGCGCCTGCCGCTGTGCCGGCACCGTCGACTTGTGGGGACGGCCGAGGCGCGCCTCGAGCCGGGCAGGGTCGACGCGTCCGTGATGACGGTCGGCCAGGTCTTCCCAGCCGACCGCGAGCAGCCGCAGCCGCTCCGCTTCGCTGAAACCTCCCCAGACCCCGTACGGCTCACGGACCGCCAGGGCGTGCGCGGCGCACTCCGCCCGCACCGGGCACGCCCGGCACATGCTCTTCGCCTTGGCTTCGCGGCGGTTGCGCGACGACCCCCGCTCGCCATCGGGGTGGAAGAACTGGGCGCTGTCCCGCCCCCTGCACAGGCCGAGTCGCTGCCAGTCCCACAGGTCGGCAATGGGCCCGGGCAGTCTGCGAACGTTGGACATGGACACCCTCCTCCCGCGCGGCACCGCGGAGTGTTGTGGTGAGGGCCCTGGCTCAGGCCTGTCGCGGGTGTACCCCGGTGATCCCTGGCTCACACACGACTTCCCGATGTCTCTGCACGCCGTCTTCCACGGCATCCGTAACCCGTTCCGATCTTTCCCGTTTTTTCCATCTAAAGCGCGTAATGCTGCGGCCCTCGCGTGATCTCCTCTGAGAGAGAAGGAGGATCACTGTGCGTACCGTCCTCGTGTGCGTCCGTACCCCGCTGGCGGCCCAGACCGTCGCGTCCACCGCGGCCCGGCTCGGCATGACCGGCGTCGTCCGGACCGCGGTCAGCGAGACTGAGGCCATGATCCGCCTGGCTGAACGGCCGGCTGAAGTGGTGCTCGCGGACACCGCCGTGACCCGTCCCGACAGCGTCGGCTTCACCCGGCGCGTGCTGGCCCGTGCCCCGCAGGCGCAGGTGGTGCTCTTCGGTGCGGAAGACCCCCGGGTCGCCGCCGCGGCGGTGGCCGCGGGCGCCCGCGGCGTCATCCGCGGCGTCGAGCACGACCTCGTCAGTGTGGTCGCCAAGGCCCTGCTCCTGCTGTTGCTGCCGGTCCGGCCGCAGCAGGGCATGCCGATCAACGGCGCCAACGCCCAGCCGGCCACGGTGGCCGGCGGCATCCGCAACACCAACTCGCCGGGTACCCGCGGTCAGTACCGCGACGGCCTGGGCATGGGATCGGCGAACGCCGGCACGGTGCCGGCCATGCTGCCCAACTCGCCGATGGTTCCATCTCAGCGCGGCGACGCCCCGCTGGACCCGGCCACCGGGCGGCCGATGGTGGCCTGGCCGGGCAACGAGACCGGCGTCGGCGTCGCCGATCCGGCGCCGACCGGGCGCCGGCTCACCCTCACCGAGCGGGAGTTGCAGGTGCTGCGCGGCATGGCCGACGGCAAGAGCAACGCCGAGATCGGGCGCGAGCTGTTCGTGTCCGAGGACACGGTGAAGACCCACGCCCGGCGCCTGTTCCGCAAACTCGGCGCCCGCGACCGCGCCCACGCCGTAGCCGCCGGCTTCCGCGCCGGCCTCGTCGCCTAACCCCACCCTCCGTCCCGTCGATCTTGGAGTTGTGGTGCCCGAAACGGGTGAGTT
>DASSAL010000207.1:0-34763 GCA_035685405.1 Actinoplanes sp.
CCCGGCCCGCGCCCGCCTCGCCCGGCCCGCCGCCCGCCACGCCGTCCGGCGAGCGGTCGGCGCGGGTGTCAGGATCGCCGCCGGCGTAGCCAGCCGTAGCCGGTGAAGACCGCCGCGCACCAGACCCCCGCCCAGGCCGTGTGCAACCAGAACGTGCCGTCCGCGGGCGGCACCTGTCGGCTCAGGGCCCGGGCCGTCGCCATCAGCGGCGGCACCAGCCACGGCGCGATCGAATCACTCAGCCCGAGCACCACGACCAGCACCGACCCGGTGGCCAGCACCGTCACCCCGGCGCGGATGGTGCCGGTCACCGCCCGGCTGGCCAGGGCGCCCAGCGCCACCGCGGCGAGCAGCGCCAACAGGTGGGCCAGCGCGCCGAGCAGAAAGCCGGTGATCAGGGCCGGCTCCCCGGGCTCCGGGCCCCGGATGGCGCCGAACGGCCACGGCGCGAGCATCGCGGCGGCACCGAAGGCGAGGCCGATCGTGGCGGCGGCGAGCAGACCGGCGACCGCCTCGCGGCCCGGTCCGACGGTCAGGCGGGCGAGGCGGCGCTGCACGTCGGGCTCGGTGTCCAGGACCAGCTTGGCGGTCCAGGCCAGAATCGGGAACAGCGCGACCGCCGAGTATCCGTACGCCGGCGCCGCCTGGGACGCTCCTCCACCATGGATCACGCCGAGCACGACCAGGGCGGCGATGATCGGCGGCAGCGCCCGCCCGGTGCGCAGGAAGGCGGCCAGGCGCATCTGGACCAGCGCGGTCATCGACGCCGCCCCGCGCATGCGAACCGGCACATCATGGACGCTGCCCCGCCCGTCCGGGCCGACGCGGTCATCGACGCCGCCCCGCCCGTCCGGGCCGACGCGGTCATCGACGCTGCCCCGCGCGTACCCCGAGGACGCGGTGACCGTCGGCACGCAGCCGGGCCACCGTGTCATCGGCGGCCGCGGCACGGACGCCGATCTCCACCACCACCTCGTCGGGCGCTTCGGCGTCCGCACGGTGGAGGGTGTGTTCGGCGACCGTCCAGCGGATCGCGCCGGGCAGGCCGGTCACCTCACCGCGGTGATCGCTGATCAGCACCACCCCGCCGGCCGCGGTGACCTCGCCGACGACGTCCGGGATCAGCGCGCGGGCGACCGCGTCCAGGCCCTCCCACGGTTCGTCCAGCACCAGCAGGCCGGGCGGCACGAGCAGGGCCTGGGCCAGACCAACCTTCTGGGCGGTGCCCTTGGACAGGTCGGCCAGCCGGGTGTTCCGGTGCGCGGTGAGGGCGAGCCGCTCCAGCCAGGCGTCCACCGCGGACCCGGCGCCCGCGCCGCGCAGGGCGGCCATCCGGTGCAGGTATTGCCCGGCGGTGAACGGCTGCTCGGCGGGGAAGCGCTCGGGCACCCAGCCGACCGGCGCGGGCCGGTCGCGCACCGTGCCGCGGACCGGCCGCAGCACCCCGGCGGCGAGCTGGAGCAGGGTGGACTTGCCGGCGCCGTTGCGGCCCGAGACCACCACCGTCTGCCCGGGCTCGGCGATGGCGTTCACCGCGCGCAGGGTCCAGTCGCCGCGGCGGGCATACCGGAACCAGACGTCGGAGAACCGCACGCCGGAAGCTTGGCACAGAAAGGCCCCCGGGTTCAGTCCCGGGGGCCGTCCTGTGGATGACTCAGGCGGTGGCGCTCTCGCGCAGGTTCTTCGTCACGTTCGGGTCGACCGGCACGCCGGGACCCATGGTGGTGGTGACGGTGACCTTCTTGAGGTACTTGCCCTTGGCCGCGGACGGCTTGGCCCGCAGCACCTCGTCCAGCACGGCGGCGTAATTGTCGACCAGCTGGTCGGCGGAGAACGACGCCTTGCCGATGATCAGGTGCAGGTTCGAGTGCTTGTCCACCCGGAAGGTGATCTTGCCGCCCTTGATGTCCGACACCGCCTTCGCCACGTCCATGGTGACCGTGCCGGTCTTCGGGTTGGGCATCAGGCCGCGCGGACCGAGGATCCGGGCGATGCGGCCGATCTTGGCCATCTGGTCCGGCGTAGCGATCGCGGCGTCGAAGTCCAGCCAGCCACCCTGGATGCGGGCGACCAGTTCGTCGGTGCCGACCTCGTCGGCGCCGGCCGCGACGGCCTCCTCGGCCTTCGGGCCCTGGGCGAAGACGATCACCCGGGCGGTCTTGCCGGTGCCGTGCGGCAGGTTGACCGTGCCGCGGACCATCTGGTCGGCCTTGCGCGGGTCGACGCCCAGGCGCATGGCCACCTCGACGGTGGCGTCGAACTTGGCCGGGTTGGTCTCCTTGGCCAGCTTGATGGCCTCGGCCGGTTCGTACAGCTTGGTGCTGTCGATCTTCTCGGCTGCCTGACGGTAGCCCTTGCTGCGCTGCATTTTCTCTTACTCCCGTGGTTGATGGCGGGACGCCGGGCGGCGCCCCTCCCACTGACCGTCTCGGCGAGACGGCTAGATCTTGGCGACCTGGTTGAAGTTCAGCTCGACCGGGGTCTCCCGGCCGAAGATGGACACCAGAACCTTCAACTTCTGCTGGTCGGCATTGATTTCCGAGATCGAGGCCGGCAGCGAGGCGAACGCGCCGTCGGTCACCGTGACCGAGTCGCCCACCTCGAAGTCGAGCACCTTGACCTCGGGCTTGGCCTTCTTTTCCTCGGCCTCGACGGCCGGGGCCAGCCACTTCAGCACCTCGTCCAGGGACAGCGGCGCGGGGCGGTCCACCCGGTCGGTGGCGCCGACGAAGCCGGTCACGCCCGGGGTGTTGCGCACGCAGGAGTACGACTCGGGCGTGAGGTCCATGCGGACCAGGATGTAGCCCGGGAACACCTTGTTCTGCACTTGCAGGCGCTTGCCGTTCTTGACCTCGACCTCTTCGCGGGTCGGCACCTCGACCTGGAAGATGTAGTCCTCCATGTCGAGGCTGCTGATCCGGGTCTCGAGGTTGGCCTTGACCTTGTTCTCGTAACCGGCGTAGGAGTGCACCACATACCAGTCGCCGGGTGCGTACCGCAGCTTCTGCCGCAGTTCGGCGACGGGGTCGAACTCCTCGTCGACGTCGCTGGCTGCCTTGGCCGACTCGTCGGTGGCCACCGCGGACTGGTCGTCGGTGGTCTCGTCGTACTCAGGCACGCTTGCTCACTTCCATAGAAACTTGATCAGTTGCCGAACACCCAGAGGACACCCTTGCCGAACACGTAGTCGAAGCCGACCACGATCGCCGTCACCACGACGACGAACGTCACCACAACCGCGGTGTAGGTCAGCAACTCCTTGCGGGTCGGCCAGATGACCTTACGAAGCTCGGCCACCACCTCGCGGAAGAAGCCGCCGATCCGGCCGAAGAATCCGCCCCGGCGGACCACCTTCTTGGAGGCCGGGCTGTCCGAGTTCGCGGTGCGTTCGCGGACCGCCGTACCGCCACGGCTGACCGGCTCGTCGTCGAGCTCCTCGTCGGTGACTACCTCGTCGTCGCGCAGTTCGTCGTCGGGGCGGTCGCCGGCTGCGTCGTCGCCCGGTCGCTTCCTCTCAGCCACTTCGCCCTCTTCCGTCGTCCCTCGATTGATGTCCCGTCGGCCCGGGACTGGCGATCCCCACCCGGCCGGTGGGTCCGGGAGCCGCCTGGGATCTGCCGATGGTGTGCGCAGGGGTGACAGGACTTGAACCTGCAGCCTGCGGTTTTGGAGACCGCTGCTCTGCCAATTGAGCTACACCCCTGTGCGGGGCATCCTGCGGTCCCGGCACGGGAGAGCAGGGGGCATTCGCCCCACGGCGCACCAGTGTACGGGTACGCCGGTGAGTTTCCCAACCCGACCCTAGCTCTTGCGGATCGTGGCCGTCGCCAGGGAGAGCACCTTCTCGCCGTGGCAGGTGGCGGTCAGGCTGATCTTGGTCAGGCCGTCCTCGGTGACCTCCTTGACCACGCCGCTGATCTGCACCTCGGTGCCCTCGTCGGTGTCCGGCACCGGCACCGGGCGGCTGAACCGAACGCTGAAATCGACGACCGCGTCCGGGGCACCGGCCCACGTGGTGACCGCCCGGCCGGCCAGCGCCATGGTGTACATGCCATGCGCGATGACCCCGGGGAGCCCGACCGCGGTGGCCAGCCGGTCACTCCAGTGGATCACGTTGAAGTCCCCGGAGGCGCCGCAGTAGCGGATCAGGTCGGCGCGGGTCACCCGGTAGGTCTGGGTCTGCAGCTCGTCGCTCATGAGGCACCCCGCTGCACCAGCTTGGACCAGGCGGTGACGACCGGCTCACCGGCTTCGGTGGTGACCTCGGTGCGGGTGGTGAGGAAGTCGTGGCCGCCCCGCTGGGTGATCTCCTCGACGGTGTTCACGCAGACCAGCGCGTCCCCGGCGACCACCGGGCGGGTGTAGGCGAACCGCTGGTCACCGTGCACCACGCGGCTGTAGTCCAGGCCCAGGGCCGGGTCGGCGACGATCTGCCGGCTGGCCGCCATGGTCACCACGGTCGGGAACGTGGGCGGGGCGACGACGTCTGGATAACCGATCGCGCGGGCCGCTTCCGGGTCGTGGTATTCGGCGTCGGTGGCGCCGATGGCCTGGGCGAACTCACGGATCTTCTCGCGGCCGACCAGATACGGCCCGGTGGGCGGCCAGCTGCGGCCGACGAAGGAGGGGTCCAGTGGCATGCCCTGAAACTACTCTGCGGCGGCCGGAAACCGGCCGCCGCAGGGTGGTGAAGTCTCGGGGGTGCTCAGCGGGTCTCGCGGTGCACCGTGTGCCGGCCGTCCCGGGGGCAGAACTTACGCAGCTCGATGCGGTCCGGGTCGTTGCGGCGGTTCTTCCGGGTGATGTAATTCCGGTCCTTGCACTCCGTACACGCCAAAGTGATCTTCGGACGGACGTCGGTCGCCTTGGCCACGGCGGGGTGCCTTCCTGCTCAATGCTGAAATAACGACGCTCCAGCGTAGCGGCTGGGGTCGCGGACATGCAAAACGTGCCGTAGCGGTGGCCGGACTTGAACCGGCGACACAGCGATTATGAGCCGCTTGCTCTGCCATCTGAGCTACACCGCCGAGCCAGGCGCATAGCCCGTGAGAGCCGGCCCGGTTGGAGCCCCCTTACGGAATCGAACCGTAGACCTTCTCCTTACCATGGAGACGCTCTGCCGACTGAGCTAAGGGGGCGCACGCGATCACTCTCGTGTTGCGCAGAGGTAAGCGTACACGGCGGCCCGGCGGGGATGAAACCGACTATCCGATTCCGTGTTTCTCCAGGTCAGACGACCGCACGCAGGCGGCGGACCTCACCGGTCGGAGTGGACTCCGGCTCCGTCTGCGCGCTCAGCCAGGCCTCCAGGCGCTCATACGGCACCGGGCGGCTGAACAGGTAACCCTGGCCGATCTCGCAGCCCATCTCCTCGAGCAGGTCCAGGGTGAGCTCGCTCTCCACGCCCTCGGCCACCACGGTGAGCCGGAACTCCCGGGACAGGCTGATCACCGCGCGCACGATGGCGAGGTCGCCGGAGTCGGTCGCCATGCCCTGGACGAAGCTGTCGTCGATCTTGACCTCGTCCACCGGCAACTGCCGGAGGTACGACAGCGCCGAGGCGCCGGTGCCGAAGTCGTCGACGGACAGCCGCACCCCGAGATCGTGCAGTTGATAGAGCACCGGCAGGGTGCGTTCGATGTCGCCGAGCATGCCCGGTTCGGAGATCTCGAAGGTCACCTGCCCGGGCGCGACCTGATGCCGCTTGAGCAGCTCGTGCACGGTGTTCGGGAACCGCGTGTCGAGCAGCGTCCGGGCGGACAGGTTGACCGAGATGGCCAGCGGCCGGTCCGCGTCCGCCCACTCCTTACAGCGCTGCAGCCCTTCGGTGAGCACCACCTCGGTGAGCTTGGACAGCTGCCCGGTGTGCTCGGCGACCGCGATGAAGTCCTCCGGCGCCACCTCGCCGTGCGCCGGGTGGGTCCAGCGGGCCAGGCACTCCACGCCGACCAGGTGCCGGTCCCGGATGGTGACCTTGGGCTGGAAGTACACCTCCAGCTCGCCGCCCTCCAGCGCGCGCCGCAGGTCGCCGGCCAGGCCCAGCCGGCGCACCGCCCGGGACTCCAGGGCCGGGTGGAAGAGCTGCACACCGTACGGAACGACCTTGGCCGCGTTGGCCGCCAGCTCCGCCCGCCGCAGCAGCGCCTCCGGGTCGTCGCCGTGGTCGGGATGCACGGATACTCCCACCGCGGTGTCCACGTCCAGGGTGAGCGTGTCCACCACCAGCGGGCCGCGCAGCTGCTCGCGCATCTCGGTGGCCAGGTGGACGACCGACTCGGTGCTCTCCGCGCGCAGCGTGACCACGAACTCGTCGCCGCCGATCCGGCCGACCAGCGCACCCGGGCCGGCGATGCCGCGCAGCCGGTTGGCCACCTCGGCGAGCAGCTTGTCGCCGGCCGAGTGGCCCATCGACTCGTTCACGTCCCGCTGGCCGTCGACGTCGAACAGCAGCACCGCGACCACCTCGCGGGGGGCGCGCACCTTGACCGACTCGGCCAGTGCATCGCTGATCCGGCGCCGGTTGGGTAGCGCGGTGAGCCGGTCGTGATACGCGTCGTAGCGCAGCCGCTCGACCAGCCGGGAATTCTCCACGGCCACCGCGGCGTGCGCGGCCACCGTCTCCAGGACCTGCACGTCCGCGGTCCGGAAGGTGAGCTGACCGCCGAGCCGATTCACCACCTCCAGCGTGCCGATCGTGGTCTGACCCGACCGCAACGGCACCACGATGGTGTCCTTCAGCCCGGCGTCCCGGAGCACCGGGCGCAGATCGGTGTGTTCCCGGAACTGGGTGCCCACGGCCACCGCCTGCTGGCCGACGATCACCCGGTCGCGGATCGGCCCCGGGGTGGGCGAGATGTCGGTCAGGCCGCCGTCGGCCACCCGCGCGGTCAGCATCACCTCGGGATGGCGGCCCTGCGCGGGGAGATAGAGGGTGGCGTATTCGGACCGCATCAGCGCGCGCACCCGGCCGAGCAGGACGTCCGCCAGGCCGGTGTCGTTGCCGTGCTCCCGGATCGCCAGGGTCAGTTCGTAGACGTCGGCGAGGGTGCGGTGCTGGCGCAGGAAACCGGCGTACGACCGGAAGATCAGCACCATGGTCAGGACCAGCACACCGAGCAGCACGGCGCCCCACGGTGTGGCCGTCAGCAGGACCAGGAAGACCAGTCCGATGGAGATGTTGATGACGCCCGTCACCAGCGCCGGCAGGGCCGCGCGGAACGCCTCCTGACCCGCGTGCCAGCCCTGCAACAGGCCGATCACGGCGGCCACGGCGATGTGCGAGAACAAGGCGTAGGTGAACGCCGCCGCGGCCAGCACGGCCCAGGTCGCCGGTCCCGCGTCGCGGGTGTCCGGGAGCACCTCCACGACCAGCAGGGCCAAAGCCGTGGCGGCCGCGACTTTGGCGACGTTGAACACCAGCTTCGTGGTGCCGAGCCGGCTGCGCAGCATGGCCACCGCCGCCGCGGCGGTCATGGCCAGCATGGTGGTCACCGGCGGCAGGAAGTAGAGCGCCAGCACCAGCGGGATCTCGGTGACCGACACCATGATGTTCTGGCGTCGGACCACGACGTTCAGCACGGTGATCTGGGCGGCGATCGCGGCGGCGAAGGCGAGCAGGCCGCCGGGCCAGTACCGCCACCAGGACGGATCCTCGAACCAGAAGGCGACGAGCGAGATCAGCGCCAGCAACGCCATGGGCGTGGTGAGCAGCCACGCGAACTCCGACGAACGTCGGCTTGCCGGTGGACGCCCGGTCATCGCGCTCCTACCTCGATCAAGGCGCTCCAGGTCGGCGCCTCGTGGCGCGCGGTCCCTCAGGTCCAGTGGCTGTCGAGAAGAACCAGGGTGGCACCCACGCCGGCCCCCGCCTCAGTGGCTGAGCCGGTCGAATACTCCACCACGGCGGCGCTCGCCGTTCCTACCACGCCGAGCATGACCGCGAGCACGAAAAGGAAGCCGACGAGGCGGCTCAGCTTCCTTGCAGACATCGGAGGCTCCTGAATGTGAATGACGCGTCCGCTGGGGGGTTCCATGATGGTGCCACACGCTCTGTGCGGGATGCAGTGTCCATGGGCGGGTCGGAGCCGCACATACCGAAATCATGGCTGAACGGCTGAGTACCGTACGGGACTGAGGGTTGCAGTATTGAGGGCTTTGCGCCTGATTTAGCAGGAGAAGTGAGCGCGGCTCATGCCGCCGTGTCAGGATCTCTTGACGTCAAGCTGCCTTGACGAAATGCTGGCGACATGGCTACACCGGAGGAACTGGAACGGGAACACACACTCTCCACTGCTACCCAGCGTTACGATGAGCTCAGAATGCGTGACGCCCTGGTGGCCATGGAGGATGCCGGCGCTCCGGCCCTGACCGGCCCGGAGTCGCTCGAGATGCTGGCGCTCAGCGAGACGATCATTCGCAAGGCCGGTTACGGACGGCAAGCGATGGTGCGCACCGCTCGGCAAGCGGGTGCATCCTGGAATCAGATCGGGGCGGCGCTCGGCACCAGCAAGCAGGCGGCGTGGGAGGCGCACACCCGCTGGATCGAGGAGCAGGCGCGGCAACACGTGCAGACCGGATACCAGGGCCTCGATCCGGACCAGGTGGACCGCGCGCGAGGGCTGGCCGGGCGGCCCGATGAGGGCCTGTCCTAGTCTCCGGTGGCGGCCGGGCGATCGGTGTGGGCGTACTGCGACCAGGACCCCGGGTAGAGCCGCCCGGTGCCGAGGCCGGCGTGCTCCAGCGCCAGCAGGCTGTGGCAGGCGGTCACCCCGGATCCGCAGTACGAGATCACCGACGTGCCGGGCGTGACCCCCGCCGCCGCGAACCGGGCACGCAACCGGTCCACCGGCAGGAACCGGCCGTGCTCGTCGACGTTGTCCCGGCACGGCAGGCTGCGGGCGCCCGGGATGTGCCCGGCCCGCGGGTCGATCGGCTCGGTGTCACCGCGGAACCGTTCCCGCTGCCGGGCGTCGAGCACCACCGCATCCGCGCCGCCGGCGGCCTCGTCGAGGCCGGCCAGCCGGTCGGCGGGCCAGGGCCGTGGCGTGAACACCGCCGGCGAGCGGTCGGCCGGGCCGGATTCCAGAGCGCCGGGGTACGCGGTGACGCCACCGTCCAGCAGCGCGGCGTCATGCCCGATCGCCCGGAGCAGCCAGACCAGTCGCGCCGCCATCACGCCGCCGCCGTCGTCGTACCCCACCACCACGTCACTGTCGCCGATGCCCAGCGCGGCCATCCGCTCGGCGAAGGCGCCCGGATCCGGCAGCGGATGGCGGCCCTCGGCCGCCGGCGCCCCGTGCGCCGCCAGGTCGTGGTCCACGTCGACGAACACCGCGCCGGGCAGGTGGCCCTGCTCGTAGGCCGCCCGGCCGGAGCGTCCGTCGAGATAGTGCCGCACGTCGGCGAGCACCACCCGGTCGCCGCGCGCTCGCACCCAGTCGAGGTCGACGACCGGAGGGATCATTTCTCGCTCACTTCCTTTCTGCCGCGCGGCCGGTAGCGGACCACGGCCACCGCGGCCAGCAGCACGGCCAGCACCGCGGTCACGGTGCTGGTCCGGTCACCGGGCAGCCGCGCGCCGGCCACCAGCACGAGCAGGCCGACACCGAAGAGCAGATGGTAGAGCGCCGCCTCGTGGACGGTGCGGAACGATCGGGTGGTGGCGGCCGGCGCCCGGCCGGCGACCAGCATCCGGATGCCGAACAAGGCCAGGAACAGGCCGATCATCCCGCCGATCAGCAGGGTCCACGTCTCCACGTACCCATCTTGGGGGTCTGCCGGCGCCGATTACCGGTAGTTGGTGAATTGCAGCGCGACCCCGAAGTCCTCCTGCTTGAGCAGCGCGATGACCGCCTGCAGGTCGTCCTTCTTCTTGCCGGTGACCCGCAGCTGATCGCCCTGGATCTGCGCCTGCACACCCTTCAGGCCGGCGTCCCGGATCTTCTTGCTGATCGCCTTGGCCTTGTCCGTCTCGATGCCCTCGACCACCTTGGCGTCGATCCGGTAGGTCTTGCCGGACTGCCGCGGTTCCCCGGCGTCCAGCGACTTCAGCGAGATGTTGCGCTTGACCAGCTTCTCCTTGAACACGTCCAGCGCGGCGGCGGCCCGTTCCTCGGTCTCCGAGGCGATGGTCACCGCGTGGTCGCCCGATTTGGTGATCGTGGTGCCGGTGCCCCGGAAGTCGAACCGGGACCCGAGCTCCTTTTCCGCCTGGTGGAAGGCGTTGTCGACCTCCTGCCGGTCGACCTTGCTGACGATGTCGAACGACGGGCTGGCTGCCATGATCGAACTCCCTGGACTTTTGGCACGGTGGGGGCGGATGACATGCCGACCGTACCCGGTTGCCGGCCGGGTCCGGCGTACGGCTATCCTGTTGTCCGCTGCCGCGGGAGCTTTCCGCGGTACAGCGCCCAGGCGGGTTGCCCGAGCGGCCAATGGGAGCGGACTGTAAATCCGTCGCGAAAGCTACAGAGGTTCGAATCCTCTACCCGCCACCAGCACCGATGACGGCCTCGAGAGCAGCGCAACGCGCTCCGGGGCCGTTTTCGGTCCGGCGCCGTCCGGCTCCGGAGCCGCAGTCATGACCACCGCGGAACCGCCCCACCGCCTCGACAAGGCTGGCGGCCCGGAAAGGTGGTACCTAACGTCGGGCTCATGGATTTCTGGGAGAGCGTCGATCGGCATCTGATCCGGTATTCCGGCGCCGGGCGGTTCACGCCCGAGATCATCGAGCGGGCCGAAGGCAGCTACCTCTACACCGAATCCGGGCGGCGGCTGCTCGACTTCACGTCGGGGCAGATGAGCGCCATCCTCGGGCACTCGCATCCGGACATCGTCGCCACGGTTCAGCGGCAGTCCGCCACCCTGGACCATCTGTTCAGCGGCATGCTGAGCCGGCCGGTGGTGGACCTGGCCCGGCGGCTGGCCGAGTCGTTGCCCGCACCGCTGGAGAAGGTGCTGCTGCTGACCACCGGGGCCGAGTCCAACGAGGCGGCCATCCGGATGGCGAAGCTGGTCACCGGCCGGCACGAGATCGTGTCGTTCGCCCGCTCGTGGCACGGCATGACGCAGGCCGCGGCGAACGCGACCTACGTTGCCGGGCGCAAGGGGTACGGGCCGGCGGCGCCCGGCAACTTCGCCATTCCGGTGCCGTTCCCGCCGGGCGAGGACTGGCCGCGCCACCTGGACCTGGCGTTCGACCTGATCGACGCCCAGTCGGTCGGCAGCCTGGCCGCGTGCATCGTGGAACCGATCCTCAGCTCGGGCGGCGTGATCGACCTGCCGCTGGGGTATCTCGCCGCGCTGCAGCGCAAGTGCCGGGAGCGCGGCATGCTGCTGATCGTGGACGAGGCGCAGACCGGGCTGTGCCGCACCGGCACCTGGTACGCGTTCGAACGGGACGGCGTCGTGCCGGACATCCTGACGCTGTCCAAGACGCTCGGCGCCGGCCTGCCGCTGGCCGCCGTGGTCACGTCCGCGGAGATCGAGCAGACCGCGTACGACCGCGACTTCCTGTTCTTCACCACGCACGTGTCCGACCCGCTGGTCGCGGCGGTCGGCAACACCGTGCTGGATGTCCTGGAACGGGACAAGCTCGACCTGCGGGCGGCCGAGTCCGGTCGTTTCCTCAGCGCCGGCCTGCGGGAGCTGGCGCGGCGGCACGACGTGATCACCGACGTACGCGGGCGGGGTCTGCTCGTCGGACTCGAACTGGTATCCGACGAGGTGGGCGCGGCGGTCACCCGGCGGTGCCTGGAGCTGGGCCTGCACATGAACGTGGTGCAGCTGCCCGGCATGGTCAGCGTGTTCCGGATCGCGCCGCCGCTGACCGCGACCCGTGAGGAGCTCGAAGGGGGCCTATCTATCCTTGACGAGGCGCTCGTAGGGTAGTTTAGGGAATTATGGAGCAGCGCTGGCACTCGGTCGAGCAGGTGGCCGAGCAGCTGGGCCTGCACGTCCGGACGGTCCGCGGCTACATCCGGGACGGGCGGCTGCCCGCCGTACGGATCGGCAAGCAGTACCGGATCGCGCCGGCCGACCTCGCCGCCTTCACCGGCCGGCCGGCGGCGGTCCGGGCGCGGGCCGAGGTGTCCGCCGTGGTGGAGATCGACGACATCGACGCCACGACGGCCGACCGGCTGAGCACCATGCTGGTGGCCGGCGCGCAGATGCGCGGCGACGTGGCGCACGTCCGGACCGTCCACGACGACCGGCGCAGGCGGCTCCAGGTGATCATCCTGGGCGGCATCGACGCCACCGCCGACATCCTGCGCACCATCGAGGAGGGACCGTGGCTGACGAAGTGATCCAACGCCGGGGGGTGCCGGTCCTTGTCTGCGACCCGGTCGGTCCGCCGATCGCGGGCGCGCAGGACGCGCTGGACGTGATCGGGGCGGCGTTCGGGCGGGCGGATGTGGTGGCGGTGCCGGCGACCCGGTTCGACGAGGGCTTCTTCCAGCTGCGCAGCGGCGTGGCGGGAGAGATCATGCAGAAGTTCGTCAACTACCGGATGCGGTTGGCGGTGGTGGGCGACATCGCGGCACACGTGGACGCGAGCTCGGCGTTGCGCGACCTGGTCACCGAATCGAACCGGGGCCGGCACATCTGGTTCATCGACGATCTTGCGGCTATCGACGCGCATCTCGGGTCAGGCGCTTGCTGATCGACGTGCGGATCTCCTCCGGCAGCTCCTCGACCCGCAGCAGCTCCGGCAACAACGACGGCTCCGACGTGTAGGCCCGGAACCCGAACGCGATCGTCACCCCGTGCGCCGGCCGGTCCACCACCTCGATCGGGTCACCGGCCTTCACCCATCCCGGCTCCACCACCCGCAGGTAGGCGCCCGTCCGGTTGGCCTCGGTGAACCGCTTGATCCAGCGCCGCTCGTTCATCTTCGCCTGGAAGGTGGCGCACGGGATGCGCCCGAACGTCGGACTCAGCAACAGGTCGGCGCCGATGCGCCAGGTTTCGCCGATCACCGCGCCGTTGACGTTGATACCGGTGGTGGTGAGGTTTTCGCCGAACCGGCCGGGCGGCAGGTCGCGGCCCAGGACGGCCTGCCACCAGTCGTAGTCCTCGCGGGCGTACGCGTACACCGCCTGGTTGTCACCGCCGTGGTGGGCGACGTCGAAGATCTGGTCACCCACCAAACCGCTGTGCAGGCCGGTCGTCCTCGGGCCGGGCGCGCGCACCGGCACCGGGCGGTCGGCCGGGCGTTTGTTGATGCCGGTGATGCCCACGTTCTTGGCCGTGCTGCGCTCCGGGACGGCCAGGTTCACCGAGAGCACCTTGCCGTACGTCATGCGATGAACTCCACGATGCTGCGATCCTCCACCGGACAGTAACCGAGGCGCTGATACAGCGCGTTGCTGGTCGGATTGGCCAGGTCGGTGAACAGGACCACATCGCCGGCGCCGGCGTCCAGGGCGGCCTGGGTCACGGCCGTGGTGACCGCGCCGCCGTAGCCGCGGCCACGTCGCTCCCGCGGGGTGTACACGGCCATGACGCGGACCATGCCGGCCTCCGCGCGGGTGGTGCCGGCCATCGAGACCGGAGTGCCGTCCACCTCCCAGAGGGTCAGACCGCGGTACGAGAGCATGTCGTCCACCAGATCGGTCACGTCCCGGGCTTCCTCGCCGATGTCGCGCTGGAACGCCAGGAACCAGTCGAGCAGCAACGCGCGGTCGTCCGGACCGGCCACCCGGGCCGCTCCCGGCGGCGGGTCCGGCGCGATCAGCGTGCCCAGCCGGAACAGCCGGGACTGGCGGCCCTTCGCCGGCTGAGCGCCGGTGCGTGCGCACCAGTGTTCGGCGAACGTCTCGGCGTCGGCGGTCAGCGCGTTCACCGCGGGCAGCGGCCGGTCCGCCAGCAGGCCGGCGAGCGCGGCCAGCGAATTCTCCGGTACGGCGGTGAGCAGCAGCGGAAACGGCGGGGTCTGGAGGAACGCGCCGGTCACCGCGCCGTCGTCGTCGGTGCACCAGCCGAACACCGGATCATCGGGGCCGAAGTGGTGCAGGCCGCGGTCGCGCAGCGTGGTCGCGGCGGTGAGCGGCACGGTGTTCTCCACCGGCCGGCTGCGCAGGAGATCTCCCGCCGTGCCGAGGAAATCCTCGGCGCTCGTAGTGAGGTGCCAGCCCATGCCTGCCAGCGTGGCGCCTCGGCCGGACCGGCGCACCCGGTTTTACCACCAGGCCTTGGCGATCCGGGTCAGCGAGTCCTGCCGGGTGGCCGGGTCGTACACCGTGCCGGCCAGCATCAGCTCGTCCGCGCCGGTACGGTCCACCAGGGCGTCCAGCTCGGCCACCACCTCGTCGGCGGTGCCCGCGACCTGGGTGCCGGGCAACTGGTCGAGGACAATGCCGTCCAGATCGGACAGTTCCACCGAGGCCGCGGCCTCCGGCGAGACGATCGGGCCGAGCCGGCCGGTGCGCAGACTCAGCGCCATGATCCGGCTGGGGCCGGCCAGGAACTGCGCCTCGTCGGTGGTCTCGGCGGCGATCACCGACGCGCTGACCATGACGCGCGGCTGCGCGAGGCGGGGCGACGGCCGGAACCCATCGCGGTACAGCCGCAGCGCGGTGTCCACGTCCGAGGTCATCGCGAAGTGGTACGCGTAACAGAACGGCAGGCCGAGCGCGGCGGCGACCTGAGCACCGTACGTCGAGGACCCCAGCATCCAGATCTCCGGGTACGTCTCCGGCGCCGGCGTGGCCCGCAACCGCCCGTCGTCCGCACCGCCCGCGATCGCCGCCGGGCGATCGCCGCGGAGCGAAGCGGAGCCGGGTGACAGCAACCCCAACAGGGTGGTCAGGTGCTCGGGGAACTGCTCGACGGTGAGGTACGGGGAGACGCCGCGCAGCGCCGCCGCGGTGGCCTGGTCGGTGCCCGGAGCCCGGCCGATGCCGAGATCGATGCGGTCGGGGAAGAGCGCCTCCAGCAACGCGAACTGCTCGGCGACCACAAACGGCATGTGGTTGGGCAGCATCACACCGCCCGAGCCGACCCGGATCCGCTCGGTGTGCGAGGCCACCGCGGCGATCAGCACCGGCGGTGAGGTGGAGGCGACGGCCGGCATGTTGTGGTGCTCGGCCACCCAGAATCGCGCGTACCCCAGATCATCGGCGGTGCGGGCGATCTCGATGGTGCCGCGCAGCGCGTCTGCGCTGGTGTGCCCCGACCGGACGGTGGCGAGATCGAGGACGGACAGCGGTACGCGTGGCATGACCCTATTCTTGCTCGCGGCGGCGGATCATCTGTGTGCCGATGGTCACCACGAGCAACGCCACGCCCGGCACGGCCAACCAGATCGGCCAGTCGTAGACGCCCCCGTCGGCGGTGACCTCGACGAGGGCCCAGACCGCCACGTTGACGGCGGCGATCGCGGCCCAGATGGTCCACAGCACCATCAGCGCCATCGGCAGCTTGCGGGCCTGACGCCGGATCTCGGCCTGCCGGCGCGCGGCCACCTCGGCGGCGCTCAGCCCGGGCGCCGGCAGGTCGGTGACCAGGCCGAGCAGATCGGCATAGGTGCGGGCGGCGTACGCCTGGGCCACCCGCTCGTCGTACTCGTGCAGCGACAGCCGGCCCTCGTCGAGCGCGGCCTTGAGCTGGTCCGCGATCTTCTGCCGATCGGCGTCGGCGGCGCGCATGTGCACCGGATCGGTCTGCCGACCGGGCACCACTTCCCTGGCCATCGGACGCTCCTTCACCCACCCGCGCTGGGATCAGGCTACCGAGCCGCCGCCACCGGCGGGAGCGTCAGGACGGCTTGATCCAGACCCGTAGCGGGCCGGTGCTGCGGAAGCCGGCGCGGTGCGCGGCCGCCAGGTCCTCGCCGCTCTCGTAGCCGACCATCGGCCGGCCGGGGTGGCGACCGGCGATCGAGCGGACCGCGCAAGCCCACGCCGCATCGACGTCGCCGGTGGCGAACAGGTTGGAGACGCCGACCACCGGTCCGGTGACATAGGTGATCACGCCGCCCTCGGGGCCGGACAGGAACGCGATGTCGGGATCGCCGAGCAGGGCGGGCCGGAAGACCCGGCCCACCTCCCACCGGCCGAGGTCGGAGGTCGCGGGCCAGGTCGGGCCGGGCGCGACGGGCGCGGGATCGCGGCGGATCCACGATGCGTCGAACAGCACCCGGAACCCGTGCGACGACAGGTCCAGCGTCGCGAAGCTGTCCTTGACGGTGCATCCCGCCGACGTGGTGATGTCCCGCAGCACCGCGGCCGGCGTCACCGCGGGCGCGAGCGTCACGGCGTCCGGATAGAACGGCGGCGACCGGCGCAGGGCCACCCAGACGTCGTCGGAGAACCGCGTCGGGATGCCCTGCGCCCGGCACACCGCGTCGCACCACCGGGCGTTGTTGACCGCTGCGTCGATCATGCCGCCAGCGCCTGCCGGAGCCGGTCGGAGGCGCGCTCGTCGGCCCGGGTGATCGGGCCGGCCGGGATGGCCGCCACCAGGGCGGCCAGCGCCAGCACCGCGGCGGCGAAGCCGAACGCCCAGGGCAGGCCGCCGGGCCGGTCGACGATCGTGCCGGCCACCGCGCCGCCGAGCGCGCTGCCGCCCACCGACACGGTCACCACCCAGGTATAGGCCTCGTTCAGCATGGCCGCCGGGGCGATCCGGCCGACCAGGTTGTTCTCCACGGTCAGCGCCGGCGCGATGGTGGCGCCGCCGAGCACCAGGGCGATGCCAAGGTAGAGCGGATTGGGCATGAACGCCAGCACCAGGAAGCTGGCGCCGACCGCGGCCAGCAGCCAGGCGAACTGCTTCGACAGCGCCATCGCCGGCCGGCGGGTGCCGAACCAGATGCCACCGATCGCACTGCCCACACCCCAGATGCCGAGCAGCACACCGCCCAGGCTGTCGCCGCCGCCGTGGTATCCGGCGTACGCGGGAACGATCACGCCCGCCGCGCCGAACGCCATACCCAGCGCCGCGACGCAGACCAGCAGGGCCGGGAAGCCGCCGGCCCGCAACGGGCCCAGGCCACGCGCGGTGTCCTCGGCCGGGTGCGCGGTCCAGCGACGCATCACCGGCAGCCGGGCGATCACCCCCGTACCGATCAGGGTGGCCGCCGCCGCGAAGATCAGCGCGGCGCGCGCGTCGTGCGTGACCACGATGAACGCCGCGACCAGCATCGGCCCGAGCACGAAGACCAGCTCGAACAGCGACGTCTCGGCGGCCATCGCGGCCGGCCGCAGGTGGTGCCGGCCACTGCCGACGTCGGTCATGTCGGTCCAGGCGCGGCGGATGGCGGCGGTCAGCGGTGGGTAGGTCGCGCCGGCGAACGCCGAGGTGGTGAAGATCCACGGCAGCGCGTCCGCTCCCCCGCGGACCGCGACCAGCAACGCCACCAGGCCGACCGGATGCAGCACCGCGGTGATCAGCAACACCGGCGCCGGCCCGAGCCGGTCGGCGATCCGGCCGGCGACCGGACTGACCGCGGCACCGGCCAGCGCGTAGATGCCGCCGGCCACGCCGGCCGCGGCGTACCGGCCGGTCGCGTCCTGCACGAGCAACAGCAACGCGAGCGGGGTCATGCCGATGCCCAGCCGGCCCAGGATGCCGACGATTAGCAGGACCCGCCCACCCGGCACGCGCCACACGCCCAGATATTGACGCAGCGCGGCCACGGGTCCCACCTCCGGAAGTCGAGTAACGAGCGAAACGCCCCCCGACCCTAACGGCGGGGGGCGCTCTCACTCATCCGGAATATCGGGGGGTGTTGCCGAGGTCACCACGTGCCGGTGACAGCGGCCTGCTGGTGCAGCCGCCTGATCCGCTCGGCCATCGGCGGGTGCGTGCTGAACAGGGACGCGATGCCGCCGCCCCGGAACGGGTTGGCGATCATCAGGTGCGCCGCGCTGGGCAGCTGGCCCTGCGGTGGCAACGGGAGCCGCTGCGCGCCGTACTGGATCTTCTCCAGCGCGCTCGCCAGGGCCAGCGGGTCGCGGGTCAGGGTGGCGCCGGAGGCGTCCGCCTGGAACTCGCGGTCGCGGCTGATGGCCAGCTGGATGATGGTCGCGGCCAGCGGGCCGAGAATCAGCATCAGCAGCAGCGACGCCGGGTTCGGGCCGTCGTCGTCCTCGCCGCCGCCGAGCGGCAGGAAGATCGCCAGCTGGGCGATCATCGTGATGATGCCGGCCAGGGCAGCGGCCACGCTGGAGATCAGGATGTCCCGGTTGTAGACGTGGGACAGCTCGTGCCCGATCACTCCGCGCAGCTCGCGCCGGTCCAGGATCTGGGTGATCCCGACGGTGACGGCGACCGCCGCGTTGCGCGGGTTGCGTCCGGTCGCGAACGCGTTCGGCTGCGGCGACGGCGACACGTACAGCCGGGGCATCGGCTGCCCGGCCGCGGTCGCCAGCTCGCGGACGATCTGGTGAAGCGCGGGAAACTCGGCCTCGGTGACCGGCCGGGCCCGCATCGCCCGCAGAGCGATCCGGTCGGAGAAGAAATAGCTGACGGCGTTGACCGCCAGCGAGATGACCACGGCGAATACCAGTCCGCCGCTCCCGCCGAGCCAGTAGCCCACGGCAAGGATGATGGCGGTGAGCAGACCCAGCAGAGCGGCCGTCTTGAGGCCGTTGTGGTGGCTGTGCACATGTACTCCTTCAACATGCGGGTCGGTGGACCCACATCCGATGGAACATCGGAAATCCGAGAATTCATCCGGAAGTAGCTGAGAAGTCGCTGTACGTAGTGGATCTTTGAAGAGCACGATCCTGTCGTAGCTGGGTGGGCGGTGCGGACCGTCGCTCCCGCCGAGGTCGCTCCGGGCGGCCGCACGCTGCGCTCTGCGGCCGCCCTCACTGCCATGTGCGTGCGTGGTCACCCTCGCTCACTGCGTTCGCAGACCCTCGCTGACGCTCGTCCTCGCGAACTCTCGCAGCTCGGTGTTGAAGCGTTGCGGGTCCTCGGCGAACGGGGCGTGTCCGATGCCGGTGTAGTAGGAGGTGCGCGCGTCCGGTAGCCGCTCGGCGAGGTGCCGGCTCATGGCCGGCAGCACGACCCGGTCCTGCAGGCCGTGCGTGATCATCACGGGCAGGCGCAGCGCCGCGTACACGTCGTCGTACTCCAGTGTCCGGCTCAGCATGCCGAGGCGGACGTACGGCGGGACCACGCTGTTGTAGCCCAGCACGGAGTAGAACTGCTCGGGTTCCGGCTCGGCGGCGAAGCACAGCCGGATGAACGCCTGCAGTGCGGTCGTGGTGGTCTCGACGTCGGTGGAGAACAGGGCCGGGAAGCAGGCCTGGAAGTCCGGGCCGAGGAACGGCTGGACGGATTCCCCCATCCGCGACACCGCGCCGACGAGCACGATGCCGCCGAGGGCGTCCGGGCCGTGGCAGCGCAGGTAGTCGCCGATCACCACGCCGCCGTACGACCAGCCGCACAGGATCGGGCGGTCCAGGCCGAGTTCGGTGACCACGGCGTCGACGTCGCCACCCCAGAGGGACGGCTCGCCGTACGCGTCGTGCGGCCGTTGCGACCCGCCGTGTCCGCGCAGGTCCATGGCCACCAGGCGGAAGTCACCGGCGAGCTCGGACCGCAGCTGCCGGGTCCAGGCGAGCCGGCTCTGGGAGAAGCCGTGGATGAACAGGATCGGTTGGCCGTCCGGGTTGCCGGTCTCCTCGACACAGAGTTCGGTGCCGGCCGCGCCCTTGACTGAATGAATTGTCATGGCCGGAACGCTACGAACGGGACCTTGCCGGAACATCGGGAGAACCTTGTAACCGGTGTCTGTGGAGCATCGGTAGTTATCCGGATGGGCCGAGCCCGTGGCCGACCGCCCACACCGCTATCTCGGTCCGCGACCGCACGGTCAGCTTGGCCATGATGTGGGCGATGTGGCTGCCGACGGTCTTCTCGCTGATCGACAGCGTCCGGGAGATCTCCCGGTTGGTCAGGCCGCGCGCCACCAGCCGGGACACCTCCTGCTCGCGGCGGGACAGCGGCCCGGGTTGCCGATCCGCGACCGGCTCGGCGGGCGCCTCCGGGCTGAGCGCGAGCGCGATCGCGTCCTCCGTGGACATCGCCGAGCCCGCGGCCCACGCGGCGTCCCGAGCCGCCTCGGTCAGCTGGGACCCCGCGGTGTCCAGGTCGGACTCCATGGTCACCCGATCGACCGGGGCGAGCGGAACGCCGAGGGCGGCGAGCATGGCGGTGACCGCCGCGAAGATCTGTACCGCGCGCTCCGGACGGCCGTCGTCGGTGTCGGCGCCGGCCAATCCGGCCAGACACTCGGCGATGCCCTGCTGGTTGCCGATCTCCCGCTGCCGGTTCAGGCTCTCGGTGAACTGCCGGCGCGCCTGCGGGCCGTCCTCGGCGCGGCTCACCTGACCGAGCTTGTGCAACGCGGACGCGATGCCCGGGGTGCCGCGCACCTGCTGCCACAGGGTCAGGCTCTCCCGGTAGAGGTCCGCGGCGCGATCCCGGTCGCCGGCAAGACGGGCCAGGTCACCCAACCCGTTGAGCGTCCCGGCGACGCGGTCGGTCAACCCGTGCTGCCGGTACAGCACCAGGCTTTCCCGCAGCACCGCCGCCGCGGTGTCGTAGTCGCCCTCGTGGTAGGCGACCAGGCCCAGGTCGGCCACCAGGGGCAGGCTGCCGACCTGGTCACCAGCCCGTCGGTATCCGGCCAGGCTCTCGGTGAACAGCTCCCGGGCGGCGGAGAAGTCACGTTGATCGAAACGGACGTGCCCGAGCACGTGCTGTGCCTCGGCGAGGTTGCCCGGCCGGGCCGCCCGGCGCCAGAGCCGCACGCTCTCCTCGAGATGCGCGCGTGCCGGCGCGCAGTCGCCCTGCCGCCAGGCCAGCGTGCCGGCACCGAGGAGCGCCTCGGCCCGCCCGTGGCCGGTGGCGGGTGCCAACCGCAGCGCCCGGGCGAGCCACCGGCGCCCCTCGCCGGTCAGACCGCGCTGGAACCAGAAGAACCACAGCGCTCCGACCAGACTCAGTCCGATGTCGACGTCGGCGGGGACGGCGTCGTCGCGCAGCGTCCAGCCGAGTGCCGCGCGAAGGTTGTCGAGCTCGGCGTCCAGCGTGTCCCGCCAGTGCTGCTGGTCGGCGCCGCGCAGCCCGGCCGCCGCTTGTGTGGCCAGGCCCTGGAAGTAGGCGGCGTGCGCCCGGCGGGCGTCGGCCTCCTCGGCGCCCAGCTGATCGAGCGCGTACTCGCGGATCGTCTCGAGCATGCTGAACCGCGGTTCGCCGGCCGCCCGCTGCAGCAGGCTCTTGTCGACCAGGCCACCGATCAGGTCGAGGACGCCGATCCCGTCCGCGTCGATCACCGACTCGGCCGCGGCCGGAGTGCACCCGCCGGCGAAGACGGCCAGGCGGCGAAACAGCTCACGCTCGGCGGGCGCCAGCAGGTCGTAGCTCCAGGCGATGCCGGCCCGCATGGTGCGCAGCCGCTCCGGAACGTCCCGGCCGCCCCCGGTCAGCACCGGGAGCCGGCGGGTCAGCCGGCCCAGCAACGCCGCCGGCGGCAGGACCGTCGTGCGGGCGGCGGCCAGTTCGATCGCCAACGGCAGCCCGTCGAGCCGGCGGCAGATCTCCACCACATCGGGCCGATTCTTGTCGTCGACCTGGAAGTCGGGACGCACCGCGCGGGCCCGCTCCCCGAAGAGGCGCACGGCCGGATCCGCGGGTAGTGGGGGTACCGGAACGACGTACTCACCGGAGATGCGTAACCGCGCGCGGCTGGTCACCAGCAGGGTCAGTGCCGGGCACCCGGTGAGCAGCTCGGCGAGGAACGGCCCGCAGGCCACCAGGTGTTCGACGTTGTCGAGGATCAGCAGCAGCGCGCGGGATCGAAGGTGCTCCCGGAGCCGATCCCCGGCCGTCTCGTCGGGCGACGCCACGCCGAGGGCGGCGGCGACGGTCACCGGAACCAGCCGCGCATCCTGGATGGCGGCGAGCGGGACGAACGCCAGTGCGTCGAACCCGCCGTCCAGGTCCGCGGCCGTCTGCATCGCCAGCCGGGTCTTGCCCACCCCGCCGGGCCCGGTCAGCGTGACCAGCCGCACGTCCGGGCGCAGCAGCAGCTCCCGGACCGCGGCGGACTCCCGCTGACGCCCGATCAATGAGGTCAGCGCAGCCGGTGGCGGTCCCACCCACGCCGGCCTGGCCGGGACGATGGCAGCTGCCATGTCAGCACAGCCTAGGTCAAGGCGTCGAACAGCAGTTGCGGCGCGAAGCCCAGACCGATCGCGATCGCCGCCGCGACACCGATCGTGGCGGCGACCGGCCGGCTGACCGGCAGCTTGGGCATGCGCAGGTCGGCGACTGCGATGCCGGGTGGACCGGTGTAGAGGATCGCGGCCGCACGCAGGTAATAGGCCAGGGCGATCACCGCGTTCAGGGCGACCACACCGGCCAGCCAGCCCCAGCCGGTGTCGATCAGAGCGTCGATGATGGTCACCTTGGCGAACAGGCCGGCCAGGCCCGGTGGCAGCCCGGCCAGCCCGGCGAAGGCGAGCACCAGGGCGGCGGCCAGCCACGGCGAGCGGCGGGCCACGCCACGGTATTCGGCGATCTGACCGCCGTCGGCGGACGGCGGGCGCAGGGCGACCACCGCGGCGAAGGCGGTGAACTCCAGCACGATGAACAGCACGGCGTACGCGGCGGCGGCCGCGACCCCGGCCGCGCCGGCGGCCAGCGGGGCCAGGATGTAGCCGGCCTGGGCCACCGACGACCAGGCCAGCAGCCGGACCATCCGGGTCTGGCGCAGCGCCACCAGGTTGCCGACCGTCATGGTCAGCACCGCCAGGACGGCCAGCAGCGGGCCGGTGTCCAGCCGCGGGACGACCAGGGCCAGGGCCAGCACGCCACCCAGCTTGGACGCGGTGGACAGGTATGCCGCGATGGGCAGCGGCGCGCCGTCGTAGGTGGGCGGCGCCCAGGCGTGCAGCGGGACCGCGGCGACCTTGAAGGCGAAGCCGATCACGATCAGCGAGACGCCGACGGTGGCCAGCGGCGCCAGATCGGGCGCCGCCGCCGTGCCGGTCAAGGCGGTCAGATGCAGGGCGCCGGTGGCGGCGAACAGCAGCGCGGCCCCGACCAGCGCGATCGCCGTGGAGACGATGCTGACCAGCAGGAAGGTGACCGCCGCGGCGGACCCGGCGGTGGTCACCGGCGCGCCGGGCGCGAACCGGCGCAGACCGACCAGCACGTACAGCGGCAGGGTCAGGGTTTCCAGGCCGACGATCAGCGTGATCAGGTCTCCGGCGTAGCCGATCACCACGCCGCCGGTCATCGCGCAGGCGAGCAGGAAGCAGAACTCGCCGGCCGGAGCCGCGCCCAGCCGCAGCACCGGTGTGGACAGTCCGAGCACGCCGAGGGTGAGCAGGGCGAACAGCACGGCCATCGAGGCGGCCAGCGGGGACGGCACCCAGGAGCAGGCGCTGCCGGTGCAGAAGGTGGCGTCGGCCGAGGCGGCCGGCGGCGCGGCGACGGCGGTGGCCAGCCCGCCCGCCACGGCCGCGCCGATCACCGGAGCGCGGCGTCCGGTGGCCAGGTCGGTGATCAGCACCAGCACCGCGGTGCCGGCGGCGAGGTAGAGCGGGAGCAGCGCGAGGTGGTTGACCGACTGGATCACCGCAGGGCCTCCGTGATCGCGATGATCGGTGCGTGGGTGTCGAGGGTCACCAGGGCCGGGATCAGGCCGATCAGCAAGGCCAGCAGGACCAGTGGTGACCAGGCGATCCACTCGATCGGTTGGACGCGCGGCTGAGCCGGCTCGGGCTTCGCGGCGCCGTGGGTGACCCGGCGCAGCAGCCGCAGGAAGTACGCGGCGGTCACCGCGCCACCGGCCGCGGCCAGCACGGCCAGCGTGGTCCACAACGGTCCGCCGCGCTCGATCGCCGCCACCACGGCGAACGCCTCACCCCAGAAGCCGGCCAGCCCGGGCAGGCCCAGCGAGGCGATCGACGCGAACGCCAGCAGCCCGGCCAGCCGCGGCGCGGTCTCCCGCAGGCCGCCCAGTTCGGACAGCAGACCGGTGTGCGTCCGGTCCTTGATCGCGCCGGCCAGGAAGAACAGCAACCCGGTGATCACCCCGTGCGCGATGTTGCCGATCAGCGCCGCCTGCATGCCGGTCACCGTGAGGGTGGCGATGCCGAGCAGGACGAAACCCATGTGCCCGACGCTGGAGTAGGCGATCAGCCGTTTCAACTCGGTCTGCCGCAGGCACACCAGCGACCCGATGAGGATGGCCGCCACGGCCAGGATGCCCAGCACCGGGGCGGCCCACGCGGCACCCTCCGGTGCGGCACCGACGCCGACCCGGATCAGCCCGTAGGTGCCCATCTTCAGCAGCACGCCGGCCAGAATCACGCTGCCCACGGTGGGCGCCTCGGTGTGCGCGTCGGGCAGCCAGGTGTGCAGCGGCCAGAGTGGGGCCTTGACCGCGAACGCCAGCGCGAACAGCACGAACGCGACGTACTGGGTGGTCCGCGACAGGCCCAGGCCACCGGCCAGCGCCAGCAGGTCGGCGGTGCCGGCCGCGACCACGACGGTGAACACGCCCAGCAGCAGCAACACCGAGCCGAACAGCGTGTAGAGGACGAACTTGCGGGCCGCCCGCCGCCGCTCCGGTCCACCCCAGCCGGCGATCACCGCGTACATCGGCAACAGCACGACCTCGAAGAACACGAAGAACAGCACCAGGTCCAGGGCCAGGAAGGTGCCCAGGATGCCGACCTCGAGGACCAGCAGGAGCGCGGCCAGCGTACGACCGGAGCCACCGCCCGCCGGCACCTGTTTCACCGTGTACCCGCAGCACAGCAGCGTGAGCAGTCCGGTGAGCACGATCAGCGGGTAGGAGATGCCGTCCACGCCCAGGTGGAAGTCCACCTCGAGAGCCGGAATCCAGGCCACGTCGATCTGCGCCCACGGCACCACCGGCGGCGCCCCGGTCCTCGGGCCGTACGCGAACCAGCCGGCACCGGGATCGCGGGTGAGGATCAGCAGCACGGTGAGCAGGAACGTGATCGCGGCGGCGACGGCGGCGGCGATCCGGCCGGCCCGGTCCGGCAGCAGCGCGGTGATCAGCGCGCCGAGGGCGGGCACGGCGAGCACGGCAACCAGCACGAACGACGCCATCAAGCTCTGCTCCCGTAGATGGCGGCGACCACGCCCAGCACCAGCGCCCCGGTGAACACCGCGACCACCGCCCGGGGCAGGGCCGCGCGGTGCGCCGTGGTCAGCAGCGTGCCCAACCGGGTGGTGGCGACACCGGTGCTCTCGACGGTGGCGTCCACCCCCCGCTCGTCCATCGCCCGCACCGCCGAGGCCAGGGCCCGGACCGGGCGGACCACCAGCCGGTCCTGCACCGCGTCCAGGTGGAAGCCGCTCGCGAACAGCGGCCGGACCCGGCCCAGGGCCCGCGCCGGGTCCACGCCGGGCACCGCATGCCAGAGCCACCACGCCGCGCCGACGCCGGTGACCAGCAGCACCATCGGCAGCACGATCGCCACGTCCAGGTGGGGCGGCTCCAGTTCCAGCGCGGTCCGGAAGGCCGGGAGGAATGCGGTCAGGCCCAGGACGGCGGACGGAACCGCCAGCACCAGGATCGGCCAGCGCATCAGGGCGGGCGGGTCGTGCGGGGCGAGCGGCTGGTGCGCGGCGGACGAGGCGTCGCCGAAGCCGACGTGCCACTCGTCCGCGCGCGGCGGTCCGAAGAACGCGCGCAGCAGCAGGCGGGTCGCGTACCAGGCGGTGATCATCACGCCGACCAGCGCCGCGAGCCAGACCACCCAGGCCACCCAGACCGGCACCGCCTCGCCGCCCTCGGTGGCGTGCGCGGCGGCGACCAGCACGTTCTCCTTGGACCAGAAGCCGGCCAGCGGCGGCACCCCGGCCAGCGCCCCGAGCCCGATCACGAACGTCCAGAAGGTGACCGGCATGCCGTGCCGCAGGCCACCCATCCGGGACAGGTAGTTGGTGCCGACGGCGTGGATCACCGCGCCCGCCGCCAGGAACAGCAGCGCCTTGAACGCGGCGTGGGTGAGCAGGTGGAAGAGCGCGGCGGCCGGCGAGCCGACCGCCAGCGCCCCGGTCATGTAGCCGATCTGGCTCACCGTGGACCAGGCCAGCACCCGTTTCAGGTCGTCCTGGGCGGTGGCGGACAGGGCGCCGAGCAGCACCGTGATGGCGGCCATCACGCCCAGCACGGCCAGCGCGGCGGGCGACCGGTCGAACAGCGGGAAGAGCCGGAACACCACGTACACGCCGGCCGCGACCATGGTGGCGGCGTGGATGAGCGCGGAGATCGGGGTCGGGCCGGCCATCGCGTCCGGCAGCCAGGTGTGCAGCGGGAACTGTGCGCTCTTGCCGGCCACCCCGGCCAGGATCAGGATCAACGCGGCGGTCAGCGGGCCGGCAGCGTAGTCGTGGGCGAGCACCTCGGCGATCCGGAAGGTGCCCGCCTCCACGCCGAGGATCGCGATGCCCAGCAGGAAGCCGACGTCACCCACCCGGGTGACCAGGAACGCCTTCACCGCGGCGGCGGGCGCCTCGGGCAGCCGCCGGTCGTGGCCGATCAGCAGGTACGAGCAGAGGCCCATCACCTCCCACCCGATCAGCAGCAGGATCAGGTCACCGGACGTGACCACCAGCAGCATCGCCCCGGTGAACAGGCTGACCTGGGCGGCGTACGGCGCGTACCGGGTGTCGTCGTGCAGGTAGGCCATCGAGTAGACCTGCACGGCCAGCGCGACCACGCAGACGGCCAGCGCGACGTACAGCGCGGCGGCACCGGCCGAGAGGGTCAGCGTCACCGCCAGGTCACCCAGCTGGATCCAGCGGATGCTGCCCTCGACCGGGTCGTCCAGGCCGAGCAGCACAACGGTGACCGCCAGCGCGATCGCGGCGCCGGCGACACCGAGTGCGGCGGCGGTCCGCCGGGACGCCCGGCCGTCGTCGCCCGGATTCAGCAGCAGACCGATCAGACCCACCAGCAGCGGTACGCCGGGCAGCGCGCTGCCAAGGACCGCGGTGCCGTTCACCGGGCGACCTGCTCGTCGTCCAGCCGCACCTCGTCCACGATCACGGCCCGGCGGAGCCGGTAGAACTGCAGCACGATCGCCAGCCCGACACCCACCTCCGCGGCCGCCAGCACGATCACGAACAGCGCGAACACCGCGCCGGAGTGCGGCGTGAGCCCCCGGGTCGTCACGTCGGCGGTGACGAACAGCAGGTTGACCGCGTTCAGCATCAGCTCGACGGCCATCAGCACCAGGATCGCGTTGCGCCGGCGCAGCACACCGTAGACGCCCAGCCCGAACAGCAGGGCGGCGATGACGTACGGGATGACCGCGTGCATCAGCCCCGCACCTCCGGCGGTTCCACTTCGGCCGGGCGGGCGCCGACGTCCGGGCGGGACAGCACGATCGCTCCGATCAGCGCGGCCAGCAGCAGGATCGAGATGATCTCGAAGGGCAGCACCCAGTTGCCGAAGATCTGCGCACCCATCCGGTCGGCGTTCCCGTTCTCCGGCAGCGGGTAGAGGGTCCACCGGAACGCGTCGGCCACCAGCACCGCCAGGCCCAGCCCGACACCCGCGCCGACCAGCACGGCGGACCAGGCCGGCCGGTCCAGATCGGCGGAGGCGCCGATCGGGGCGCGGGTCAGCATGACCGCGAACAGCAGCAGCACCACGACCGCGCCGACATAGACCAGCACCTGCACCCACGCCACCAGTTCGGCGCCGAGGACCAGGTACATGCCGGCCACCGCGGCCAGGCTGACCACCAGGTAGAGGCCGGCCCGGACGATGTGGCTGCTGGTGACCACGAGCGCGCCGGAACCGACGGCCACGGCACCCAGGGCGAGAAGAAGGGCGTCGGCGACGGTCACGCCGGGTCTCCCATCGCGTGCCCTCCTGGCCCTCCGCTTCCGCGGCGCCGCGCTTCGGTGCAGTCGGTCACGCGGAGCCTCCCTGTGCGAGCCCTCCTGGCCCTACGCTTCCGCGGCGCCGCCCTTCGGTGCAGTCGGTCACGCTGGCTCGCCACCCTCCTGGCCCGGCGGCGGCGCTACGGCCCCGCCCGGCCGCTCGCCCGGGCCGGCCGGGCGGGGCGCGGTTTCTGCGGTTGGCGACTCCGTCGCGCGTACCCGCGCTGTTCGCGCTGCGGTGGGCGCGCCCGGGCCGGCGGCCTTGCGTACCGCCGTGGCCTCCTCCTTGGACGGCTCGCCGAGCACGTCGTGTGCGGGCGGCGGTGGCACGGTCGGCATCCACTCGCCCAGCCGGTTCTTGTCGTGCAGCAGGTCGCGGACGTCAAACTCGGCGTACTCGAACTCCGGCGTCCAGTAGAGCGCGTCGAACGGGCACGCCTCGATGCAGATGCCGCAGTACATGCACAGCGAGAAGTCGATGTCGAAGCGGTCCAGCACGTTGCGCTGCCGCGGGCGGGCGGCGCCGGGGACGACCACCTCTTCCTTGTGCGAGTCGATGTAGATGCACCAGTCCGGGCACTCGCGGGCGCACAGCATGCAGACCGTGCAGTTCTCCTCGAGCAGCGCGATCACGCCGCGCGAGCGGGGCGGCAGATCCGGCTCAACGTCCGGGTACTGCTGGGTCACCGACCGCTTGGTCATCGTCCGCAACGTGACGGCAAGCCCGTTGATCAGGCCCGTCCCGCGCACGCCGCGGTCCCCCTCGTCACTCACAAGCGCATATCCTGCCCCGTCGGACGATCAGAGGCGAGCACACCCCCACCAGATCTTCCGGTAGGGTCTAGTCGAGGGGTAAGTGCCCTGCCTGGAGGCCGTGATGACCGCAGCGACGAGCGAGCACCCGCCCGCGGACGGCTGGACCGTGGACGACCTGGAGACCTTCCCCGAAGACAACGTCCGCCGCGAGTTGCTCGACGGAGTGCTCCTCGTGTCCCCTTCCCCCTCCAACACCCATCAGATGATCATCATGCGTCTTGGGGTGGCCCTCGAAACAGGCTGCCCGCCAGAGTTCGTGGTGACACAAAACGTCGATGTCCGGTTCAACGAGCGGCGTTCTTTCACTCCTGATGTGCTTGTCGTCACCTACGCGGCGACTCAGCGCACCGAGCGACCCTTCATGGCGCACGAGGTCGTCCTGGCAGTGGAGATTGTCTCCCCGACCTCGGTCGGCATGGATCGGATCACCAAGCCGGCCATCTATGCCGAGGCCGGCATCCCCTTCTTCTGGCGCATCGAGACGGACGGGGCCATCACCGTCCACGCCTACAAGATCGACCCGGTGCATGAGGTCTACGTACCGGTCGGGACGTTCAGCGATGTCATCGATGTTCCGGAGCCGTGGCCGATCCGGATTCCGATCGGCAAGCTGACGCCGCGGCACTTCACCGGCGGTTGACCCGTCCATGGCGGCCGCGCGCCTGCGACGAGGTGCTCAGGTCAGCAGCTTGACCGCCGCGGTGAGCACCAACTGGGCCAGCGCCACCGGGACGAGGACCAGCCAACACAGCCGCTGCAGCTGGTCCGCCCGCAGCCGCGGGTAGCTGACCCGGAACCAGATGATCACGAAGGACACCGCGAACGTCTTGGCCAGCGTCCACAGCCAGCCCAGCTGGTCGGCGAACGGGCCGTGCCAGCCGCCCAGGAACAGCACGGTGGTGAGCGCGGCGATCACCACGATCCCGGCGTACTCCGCCAGCAGGAAGAAGGCGAAGCGCAGGCCGGTGTACTCGGTCAGGTAGCCGAACACCAGTTCGGAGTCGGCGATCGGCATGTCGAACGGCGGACGCCGGATCTCGGCCAGGCCGGCGAGGAAGAACACCAGCATGGCCGGCAGCTGCCAGAGCAGCCACCACGGCGACCAGGCCTCGACGATGCCGGGCAGGCTGAGTGTGCCGGCCGCCATCGCCACGCTGGCCGCGGCCAGCACCAGCGGCAGCTCGTAGCCGAGCAGTTGGGCGGCTCCGCGCAGGCCGCCGAGCAGGCTGTATTTGTTCCCGCTGGCCCAGGCGGACATCAGCACCGCCACCACACCCACGCCCAGCACGGCCAGGACGAAGAACAACCCGACGTCCAGGGCCTGGGCGACGAGGCCGCCGGGTCCGAGCGGGATGGCCAGCAGGACCAGCAGGTACGGGAAGAGCGCGACGATCGGGGCCAGCCGGAACACCCGGCGGTCGGCGTCGCGCGGGGTGATCTCCTCCTTCTGCACGAACTTGACGCCGTCGGCGATCAGCTGGGCCCAGCCGTGGAAGGCGCCGGCGTACATCGGGCCGAGGCGGCTCTGCATGTGCGCCATCACCTTGTGCTCGGCCTGGCCGACGAGCAGCGGCAGGACCAGGAAGGCGACCACCACCGCGGCCACCCGGATGAGCAGATCGAGCCAGACCGGCATCAGGTGCCCTCCTCCCCGGCCTCGTCCGGCGTCTCTGCCTTGGGGTCGGCCGGCGTCCCGGGGGTGGCGGGCCGGTCGACCGACCGAACCGGACGGTCACCGGGAGCGGGCCGGACCGGCCGGGGCGGGCGCGCCGGGCGCTCGCCGGGAGTGGCCGGGCGCTCGCCCGGGGCGCGGCGCGGCGGGCGCTCGCCCGGTGCCCGGCGGGCCGGCGCCTCGGCGGGCGGCACCTTGCCCTTCAACGGGCCCCACTCGTTGGGGTCGGGCACACCCGGCGGCCGCATCGGCGCCCGTTTGGCAACGCCCGCCTCGGACTCGCCCGGTTCCTTGGCGCCCGGCCAGGCCTTGGCCACCCGGGAGGCCAGCACGAACTCCTTGCGCAACGGATGGCCCTCGAACTCCGGCGGCAGCAGCAACGGCCGCAGGTCCGGGTGCCGGGCGAAGGTGATGCCGAACATCTCGTACGTCTCACGCTCGTGCCACGCCGCGCCCGGGAACAGGTCGACCACCGACTCGATCACCGGATGCACCCGGGGCAGCCGCGCCCGCAGCAACAGGCCGTGCTTGCGCCGGGACGACCACAGGTGGGCGACCACGGTGAAACCCTCATCGAGCTCGTCCACAGCCGAAAGCCAGTCGAAGAAGTCGCAGCTCAGCACGCCCGGGTCGCGCGCCGCACCGGCCGCGGCCCACCACCGGGCGGCCGGCACGTCGACCACGGCCCGTTCGTGCCCGGGCCCGCCGCCGGACAACCCGGCCACCACCTCGCCGGCGTCCGCGGTGTCGTCGGCCAGCCGGGCGACCAACCGCTCGCCGACCTCTTCGGGCGTCATGCGGGCATCCTATGATCCGGCGCCGACAGATTTCGCCCGGCATGCATGCAACCCGGTGGCCGGCCGGCGCGTGTGGTGACCGTGACGACCATCGCCCGGCCGGCGTACGCCGGTGGCAGATCGGAGACGCCGGACGCCGTGCCTGACCCCCACCACCCGCCCGCCTTCGACGAGGTGTACGCAGCGCACTACGCGAACCTGGTCGCGGCGCTGGCCACGCTGCCGGACAACTACCGCCGGGCCGTGGTGCTGCACCACCTGGCGGACCTGCCGGTGGCGGAGATCGCCAGCCGGGAAGGGGGGCCGGAGGGCACGGTGAAGTCCTGGCTGCACCGCGGCCGCGCCGCCCTGGCGGCGCAGCTCGATCAGGCTGGGGAGGCTTGCCGTGACTGACCCGCCGCTGGGCCGGGCGCCCGGCCCGGACCCGGATCCCGCTGCCGCGACCGACCGGCAACGGCGGGCCGCCGCCGTGCTGCCCGGCGCACCGGGCTATCCCTACCAGCGCGGCGCGCAGGATGTGGTGGGCGATGACGGCGCCGTCGCGACGAAGCTGATGGTCGGCGGGACGTACACGCTCCGGCTGGTGTGCGTCGGTCACGGGCGGCTCAGGCTGGGACTGTTCGCCGGCGACGGGCAGCGGGTGGGCGCGGCGGAGGCCGAGTGCACCACGGCCGGGAGATGGTGGCGGCACCGTTCGATCTGGCGGTCACAATGCCGATCGAGGTGCGGCTGGACGGGAGCCGCGACGCCCGCGGCGCCGGTTATGCGTACTCGGTGGAACTGTCCGAACGGGACCGGGAGCGGCTGATCGCGGCAGCCTGGGCGTTACTGCCCACGGCGCGGGGACGCGTGCTGAGCGAAGAGGCGGGGCTGGCGGCGGTATCCGCCGGAGGCGGCAACCAGCTAGCCCCCGGGCGGTACCGGCTGAGCGCCGCCTGCTCGGGCGCCGGGCACATCCGGGTTCGGGTGCAGGTGCCGGACCGGACCGAGATCCTGCCGCTGGCGTGCGGAGGGACCACCCACGCCGAGGAGACCACGTTCCAGATGGCGAAGGCCGGTGACCTGCGCTTCGCGGTGGACCCCAACCCAGACGCGGACCGGCAGAGCGGCTACCGGATCCGGCTGGAGCGACTGGACTGACCCGTGCGGCGCGGTGCCGGGCGTGCATCGGGGGGCGCCGCACGGGTTCCGGTCGCGTGCTACTGCAGGCCGGGCAGGCGGCCGTTGCGGAACAGGTCGACGAAGTCCTGGTGGTCCTCGCGGGTCCGGTCGCCGTACCGGTGGGCGAAGTCGACCAGGTGCCCGACGAAGCCGGCCTCGTCCTTGTCCACCGCGGCGACGATCGCCTCCTCGGTGGAGAAGTCGACCAGGTCGTGACTGGACTCGTCGTCGGCGACCGAGTGCATGCGGGCCACCGCCCGGCCCAGGTCGGCGACCACGCCGGTGAGGTCGTCCGGCTCGTTGACATCGGACCAGTCCAGATCGGCGGCGTACGGGGACACCTCGGCGACCAGCTGGCCGATCCCGTTCAGCTCGGTGTACCCCAGCCACTGGTCGGCGTACGCCTGCAAGGCGAGCTGGGACTCGG
Organism: Actinoplanes sp.; assembly: GCA_035685405.1. Classification (GTDB taxonomy): domain Bacteria; phylum Actinomycetota; class Actinomycetes; order Mycobacteriales; family Micromonosporaceae; genus Actinoplanes. The sequence goes on from DASSAL010000207.1 coordinate 32,771, forward strand.
CGGTCCGGTGTCCCTGGTGCCGGAAGTAACCGCGGACCCGCTCGTCGTCGACCCACCGTGCGACGGCCGGCACCTGCGCCTGCTTGACGTAGATGATGACGTCGTTCTCCAGCGCCTCGGTGTGGCCCTCGAGCAGGATGTTGTACGACGGCAGCCCGGCCGACCCGATGCCCACACCCTTGCGCAGCTTGACGTCCTTGATCCGGGTGGCCACCGGCGGGGTGCGTTCCGGCAGCCTGGTCAGGTATCGGTCGAAGGCCGCCCGTACCGTCGCCTCGGTCTGCTCGTCGATCTCGAAGACGCCCTCGCCGAGCGAGAACCGGCGCTCGTAGTTGTCGATGGTGGTCTGCGCGGCGAGCAGGTCCACCCGGGTGTTCAGCCGCGCCCGCTGCAGCACCTCGCGCAGCACGCCGGTGGCGTTCTGCAGGGTGATCGAGCCGATCGCGTCGTCACCGCCGGCCGCGATCGCCCGCAGCTCGGTCAGGTACGAGCGGGCGAACGTGCTCACCAGCCCGGTGATCACGTCGTCGGAGAGCGCCTTGGCGTACGCGATCAGCGCCACACTGGCGGCGAACCGCTTGAGGTCCCAGGAGAACGGCCCGACATACGCCTCGTCGAAGTCGTTGACGTTGAAGACCAGCTGACCGGACGAGTTCATGTAGGTGCCGAAGTTCTCCGCGTGCAGGTCACCGTGGATCCAGACCCGGCTGGTCCGGTCGTCCAGGAAACTGTCGTCGCGATAGTCGCCGGTCTGGTCGGCGTAGAACAGCGAGGCGCTGCCCCGATAGAAGGCGAACGGCGAGGCGGCCATCTTCCGGAACTTGCGCCGGAACGCGGCCGGATCCCGCGCCATCGAGTCGCCGAACTCCCTGGTCAGCACCTCGATGATGAAGTCCGCACGCATGCCACAGAGACTATCGAGGCGGCGCTACCATCGGGGCCGTTAGCGACGCGGAGTCGCGAAGGGGATCGGGCCGGGCGACCCCGCCGGGGCCGGCCTGCTCGGCGGCGATCTTCTCCTGCAGCCGCAGGATGCCGTGCAGCAGCGCTTCCGGCCGGGGTGGGCAGCCGGGCACGTACACGTCCACCGGGATCAGCTGGTCCACGCCCTTGGTGACCGAGTACGAGTCCCAGTACGGCCCGCCGCAGTTGGCGCAGGAGCCGAACGAGATGACGTACTTGGGTTCGGGCATCTGGTCGTACAGCCGCCGGATGGCCGGGGCCATCTTGTCGGTGACCGTGCCGGAGACCACCATCAGGTCGGCCTGCCGGGGGCCGTGCGCGAACGGGATGACCCCGAGCCGCATGAAGTCGTGCCGGCTCATGCTGGACGCGATGAACTCGATGGCGCAGCAGGCCAGGCCGAAGTTGAACACCCACAGCGAATAGCGGCGACCCCAGTTCAGCACGAACCGGATGGGTTCACCGAGCACTCCTGGCAAGCCGGCCACGCCGCCAACTTACCCGCTATCCGGCCGGCCGCTGCAGCAGGCTGAGGAAGCCGGTGAGCAGCGCCTCGCGCAGAGCCGGCGGCGCCGCGTTCAGCACCGTGTTCACCGCGGCCATCGGCCCGGTCCCACCCTCCCCCACGCCCAGGCTCGCGGCCAGCCCTCCGATCAGCTCCGGGGTGACCATCCGCGGGGTCAGCGCGCCGGCCGCCTCGAGCAGCGCGGGCGGCAGCTTGACCGGGCCGCGCGTGCCGGCGGCGGCAACCGCGTCGGCGAGCGCGGGCGCGAACTCGGCGACGGTCGAGGCCACCGCGGCGGTGACGGTGAGGTGGATGGTCGGGGGCAGGTCGCCGTACGCCAGTTGGGGCTGCGTGTGCCAGCCGCGCGCGGCCAGCTCGTCGGCCAGCACGAAAGGGTCGACGTCGGCGGCGGCCAGGCACACCACCGTCGTTTCGGCCGGCGCGAACAGCCGGACGCCGTCGGTGGCGTCGACCGCGGCGGCCAGGGCGTCGACCGCGTCCCGGGTGCGCGCGGCCAGCGTCCGG
>DASSAL010000208.1:0-10263 GCA_035685405.1 Actinoplanes sp.
CGGGATGGCGGCAAACCACTCGCGCAGCCTGACGCCGAGAACCGAGCGGCCGCGTCGAAACTGCGGTGCAGCCCTGACCGACCGCGCCCCTGCCGACGACACCGATCCTGGCCGCGCCGAACGACGCAGTTGAACCCCTCAGGCTGGGGTCAGCAGGTGGTGCCACACGCACTGCAGCCCGGGTGGAAACGCGTTCACCTCGAGCAGCGCAGCGGTGGGGCGGCTACCCCTACCCCGCCAGGCGAGGCGCCTCCGCATCTTTCCTTCGCCAGGCGACGATGAGCAGCCAGATCATCCACGCAAGGCTGAAGACGTAGGCGACCAGGATCAGGGTCGAGTGCGTTGCCGAGAAGCCCTCGGCGCCGATCACCCATCCCTGCACCAGATAGGTCAGGCCGGGGAGCCCCATCAGGTAGGCAATCGGCCGGGAGAGGGCCACCGACCGCGTGACCGCTACCGCGAGGAGGAGCAGGGCGAGGCCCAGGGCGAAGTCCTGGTAGCTCCGCACCCCCCACTCCAGCCAGCGCATGGCTTCGGCACTGGCGAAGCGCGCTGACTTCTCCGTGTCCGGTGCGTTGACCCACGCGGCATCGACCATCTTGTTCCCGACGCCGTCCACCGCCTGCAGGACGCCGTACAGCGCCAGTGTCACCACCGTCGCAGCGGCACCGAATCGCCCCGCCCACCTCGCCGGCCCGGCCGGAGCATCGACGGCGAAGAACAGCGCAAGGAGCCCGGCGAGCAGGATCGCGATGGCCGCGAACTGAACCAGGTGCACGGCCTTCCAGCTGCCGCTGCGGGCGTACTCGGCGAACACCGAGCGGTGGTCATTGGCATGTCCATCGGCGTGGAACAGGGTGACCACGATGAAGAGGAGCTGTCCCGTGAGTAACAGCGTGGCCGACAGGCGCAACGACGAGCGGTCGACCATGGCGCCTGGGCGGGCAACCCGTTGCTCCATGGGCGTGTTGTGCAGGTCATCGGTGGACATGGTTCCAGGCCCTTCTCAGTACTCACTACTCATCGAATTATGCCGAAATCTGCCACCCTCCTGATCCCGCCGCCACCGGCAAGAGGCCTACCACATCATCCGGTCGAGTCACCGCGTCACCGCGAAACCGTTTTGCGATCGTGAGGCACCCGGGGCCGGCCCCGGCGGCCGCGCTGTGGCTTTAGACGGCTGAACGTGCCGTTCGGCCGGGGGCACAATGACGACGGGCTGAGGGGAACGGGCCCCGGCGGGTTGAGGAGGCGGCATGGCGAAACCGATCTTGCTGGCGGTCCATGACCGACCCGGTGACCTCGAACGTGTCCGACACGAGCTCACCAGTCGGTACGCCGCCGACTACGAGATCATCTGCGCAGACTCGCCGGCGTCCGCCCTGACCCGGCTGGAGGCGGCACGTGACACGCCGGGTGCGGCGGTGTTGGCCGTGTTCGCCGCCAGTGAGATGACCGCGATGACCGCCATCGAGTTCCTGCGCCAGGCAGGCGACCTGCACCCTCATGCCCAGCGGGTGCTGCTCGTCCCGTTCGGCAACCGGTCGGCGTCGAAGCCGATCCTGCGGCTGATCTCCCAGGGTCGGATCGACCGGTACGTCACCACACCCACCCGCGCACCCGACGAGAACTTCCATCATCTCGTCACCGAGGTGCTCCGCGACTGGCAACAGCAACACTCCACCCGCCCGACCGTGGTGACCATCGTGGACCACCAGTGGGCGCCCCGCTCGCACCAAATGCGTGACCTGCTGCAGCGCGGAGGGCTTCCGTTCGCCTTCTATACCGCCGACTCCGAACAGGGAACGGCCCTGCTGCGCCAGGTCCAGCGCCCCGCCGGCCCGTTCCCGGTCCTCATCCGGTTCGACGGACAGGTGCTGACCGACCCCAGCAACGAGCAGACGGCGTTCGCGCTCGGTGTCCGGCACAGCTCCACCCAGGGAATCTTCGACGTCGTGGTGATTGGCGCCGGACCGGCCGGACTGTCCGCCGCCGTCTACGCCGCGTCGGAAGGACTGCGCACCATCGTGGTGGACCGCGAATCCATCGGCGGGCAGGCCGGCACCAGCTCGCTGATCCGCAACTACCTCGGCTTCCCCCTCGGCATCGGCGGTGCCGAGCTGTGCAACAGGGCCCTCGACCAGGCCTGGTCGTTCGGCGCCGACACATCCGTCATGCGCGAGGTCACCGGACTGCGCACTCGCGGCGACCACCACGTCGTGGCGCTCGCCGACGGCGCGGAGATCACCGCCCGGACGGTGGTCCTGGCCACCGGGGCCAGCTACCAACGCCTCGGTATCCCCCGAGTGGAGGCACTAGTCGGCGCCGGAGTGTTCTACGGCGGGGGCATCACCGAGGCGCCCGCCCTCACCGGCCAGCAGGTGTACGTGGTCGGCGCCGGCAACTCGGCCGGTCAGGCAGCTGTCAACCTGGCCAAGTACGCACACCGGGTCACCATGATCGTCCGCGGTGCCGGGCTCGGCGCCACCATGTCCGACTACCTGATCCGAACCATCACGGCCACGGCCAACATCCACCTGCTGCCGCACACCACCGTCGTCGACGGCCACGGCACCGACCGGCTGCACGACCTGGTCCTAAGGGACGCCACCACCGGGCAGACCCGAACCGTCCCGGCAGCCGCCCTGTTCATCCTCATCGGCGCGCACCCGCACACCGACTGGCTACCCCCGAGGATCCACCGTGACCAACACGGCTTCGTACTCACTGGCCAGGACCTGCCAGCCGGCCACACCGCGCTCCCGCTCGAGACCAGCATGCCCGGGGTGTTCGCGGCCGGCGACATCCGGCACGGCTCGGTCAAACGGGTTGCGTCCGCGGTCGGCGACGGCGGCATCAGCATCCGATCCGTGCACCAGCGACTGGCCCAGCTACGCGAGACCCAAACCACGTCCGGCAGCAACACCCAGCGGCCGGTCTAACCGGCTTCGGAGGAACCCGCACCGTCGCACCGGTGTCCAAATAGGCGAGCCCACGCTGATTCGGGGGTGGCCATGACCGTTCCACACCTGCGCGAGCTGCTGATCGACTCCCGCCAGACCTGGCAGCGCGTGTCCTACCGCTCCGACATGACCACCGTTCTGCTCGGCCTGTGGGTACTGCGGTCGTAACCCGCGGCGTCGAGCTGCTCGCTGACCGTCCGGCGCACCTGATAGGGAGCGCGCACGAACCGGGGAAGCATCCCGACGTGCGCCGCGACGCCGGCGCCGAAGCCCGCGTCGATCAGCAGCTCCCCTTTCGGGCGCCGCACCAGGATCGCGGACGCGGCTATCAGCGACGCGCTGGTGACCGGCCGCCGAGGGTGTCTGCCCGAGACGAGCGAGTCCACTGTGCCCGCGCCTCGCCAGCCGTAGTACCAGGAGTGAGCCGGCTGCGGTCTTCGTCGTGGACTGCATCGATTTCTTGCACTACGTTAACTATCGTTGCGGGCACATGTTCACAAGTTACGCAAGGTCGCTAGTGGAGGGCGATACGGATGCGACGACTGTGGTTGACCGTGACCGTCGCCATCGGGCTGCTCGCCGCCTCCATCCCCGCCGGGCCGGGGCAGGCTGCCGCGGCTGCCTCGCCTGCCGCACCATCGAAGGCGGTGACGTGGGGATCTTGCCCAGGTCCGGACATCGGCCGCGATCCGCGCCAGCAATGCGCCACCGTCGCGGTGCCGCTGGACTACCGCAAGCCGCGCGGACGCACCATCGACGTCGCCATTTCCCGCGTCCCGGCCGCGCCTGGGCAACGCCGCGGGATCCTGCTGACCAATCCGGGCGGCCCGGGTGTGCCGGGCCTGGACCTGCCCAGCCTGTTGCCGGTGTTGTTCCCGGCCGAGGTGCTGAACCGCTACGACGTGATCGGCATGGATCCGCGCGGGGTGGGTGCCAGCACCCCGATCAGCTGCGGCATCTCTGCGGACACCCCGCTGGATCTGTTGCTGCCGTATCCGGCGCCGGATGGCTCGATCTCCCGCAACGTCGCCTTCGCCCGATCGTTCGCCGCCGGCTGCGCGCAGCATTCCGGTGACCTGCTGCCGTTCATCACCACCGCCAACACCGCTCGGGACATGGATGTGGTGCGAACCGCGTTGGGAGAGCGACGGTTGTCCTTCTTCGGCGGCTCGTACGGCACCTACCTGGGTGCGGTGTACGCGACGCTGTTCCCGCGGCATACCGATCGGATGGTGTTCGACAGCGCGATCGATCCGCGGCTGGTGTGGCGCGGCTTCTACCGCAGCTGGAGCGAGGCGACCGCGCTGCGGTTGCCGGATTTCACCGGCTGGGCGGCCGCCCGCGACGCGACCTACCACCTGGGCGCCACCGGCCGCGCGGTCGCCGGCAGCTACTTCGCCATCGCCGCCCGGCTGGACCGCACGCCGGTGACGCTGCCCGACGGCACCCTGGTGAACGGCAACACCTTCCGCGAGTACACCCGGCTGCAGCTGACCAACGACGCCAACTTCCCCGGGCTGGCCGCCGGCTGGCGGTACTTCGCTACCGGGGCAGGCACCGCACCGGTGATACCGCGGTTCGCCGACAACTACGTGTCGGTGCTCAACGCCATCGCGTGCAACGACACGGCCTGGCCCCGCGATCCGGCGGTCTACGCCCGCGACGTCGCCGTCGATCGCCGGCTGTTCCCGGTCGCCGCCGGCATGCCGGCCAACATCCGGTCGTGCGCGTTCTGGCCGCACCAGCCGCTGGAACCGCCGGTCCGGGTCACCGGCCGCGGTCCGCGCAATGTGCTGATCGTGCAGAACACCCGGGACCCGTCCACCTCGTGGCGCAACGCTCTCGGGCTGCGTGTGGCGTTGGGTCGCCGCGCCGTGCTGGTCACCGTCAACGCCGGCGGCCACATCGCGCTGGGGCGTGGGACCTGCGCCGACACCGCCGCGGCCAGGTTCCTCACCACCGGGCGGCTGCCGGCCGGGGACCAGTTGTGCCCAGGACCCCAACCCGATGATTCACCGCCCACCGGTGCATCCGCGCCGGCCGCCGCACCGATGCGCTGAATGGCAGCTGCCCACCATCTCCGTCCCTGCAGCCGTCGATCGGGAGGACCACCATGCAGACGCCCGCGTCACCGACCCTGCGACACGCCGCCTCCGGGCCACGTCGCCGCCGCCTGACTCGGCTGGTGGTGGTGGCGACGCTGGCGGTCACCGGGCTGGCACTGCCGGCGGTGGCCGCCCCCGGCGCGAGCGCCGCACTGAACCCGGCGAACCGTCCCCCTGCGACACCGGTACGGCAGGCGGAGGTTCCCCGGCTCCCCGCTCCGACGGGTCCGCACCGGGTCGGCACCGTCGCGGTGCACCTGGTGGACCGCTCTCGCCCGGACCCGCTGGTGCCGACCAAGCCGGTCCGCGAGGTGATGGTGCAGCTGTGGTACCCGGCCACCCACACCGGCGGCCACCCGCGGGCGCCCTATCTGCCCGCCGAAGCGGCCCGGCAGCTCGCCGCCGATACCGGCCTGCCGCTGCAGATCCTGGCGGCCGTGCGCACCTCCGGATACGAGAGTGCACCGGTCAAGCGTGGCCATGCCCGCTATCCGGTCGTGCTGTACTCGCCGGGCTTCGGCTTTCCCCGCGCGTTCGGCACGACGCTGGTCCAGGACCTGGCCAGCCACGGCGTCGTGGCCGTGGCGGTCGACCACACCTACGACGCCGCCGTGGTGCAGTTCCCCGGTGGCCGGGTGGAACGCAGCGTCAGCCCGGACCCGCTGGTGGCTCTGCAGGCCCGGGTGGCCGATGTCCGGTTCGTGCTCGGCGAGCTGGCCCGCATCAACGCCGGGCAGGTGGTGCCGGGATGGCGGCACCGGCTGGACCTGACCCGGGTGGGGATGGTCGGCCACTCGTTGGGTGGCGCCGCCGCCGCCAACGCGATCGCGGCCGGGCTGCCGATCCGGGCCGGGCTGAACATGGACGGCAGCATCTGGCCACCGGCCAGCGATCCCGGCGTGCGGATCCGCCGTCCGTTCCTGCAGCTCGGCAACGACGATCACAACCGGTACACCGATCCCACCTGGGCGGCGTTCTGGACTAACCTGCACGGCTGGCGGCGGGAGCTGCAGGTCACCGGCACCGGCCACCTCGACTTCACCGACCTCGGCCTGCTGCTCGACCAACTGGGCCTGGACAAGTACGCCCTGTTCCCCGGTGGCTTCGGCTCGATCCAGCCCGCCCGGGCGATCGAGATTCAACAGACCTACGTCCGGGCGTTCTTCGACGAGCATCTAAACGGTCGACCGCAGCGGCTGCTCGACCGTCCCTCCCGCCGATTCCGGGAAGTGACCTTCGTCCCCCCCGACGTGCCCACCCCCGTCACGCCGGCTACACCAGCCTTCGTCACCGGCCAAGCTGCTCTCGTCCGGCCGAACCGGTGACCGCTGAGCCTTTGCGGTCGGGCGACGGAACCAGCCGGCACGGCCCGCGAGCCCACGCCTTTCGCTCCCGCACCGACCCCGGAGGGGTGAGGGCGGGACCGGGCGCGGGACATGCGCGACTCCCAACACCTGGCGGTGAGGGCGCCGAACGGCGGGTGCACAGCCGCCCGTCGATCTCATGCTTCTCGGATCCGAGGCACGGCCTTCGTGCGAATCCGCAGCTCCGCTGCGGCCAGACTGACGACGCCTGCGAGAACTAATCCCACCGTTTTCGGCATCGAGCAGTCCTTGACATCCGGTTCAGCCCGACCCACCTGCGGTTGGGCGCGTCCATGATCCTCGTGGTCACGAGCCCGCTGCGCGCTGCGTGGTCCAACCCGGTCCTGCCCGCCGCGCTCAGGCTGCGGCGCCTACTTCCCGCTATCCTGTCGCTGGGTCCGCGACCGCGGGGGGTGTTGCTGTTCCTGCAGTACGCCAACGCGCTGGTCTGGGATCCCAGGAGTGTGGTGTTCGCCCTGTCCGGCAGAAATCCCGCGGGCCGGTCTGCTCCCGGGTGACCTGACGTCCCACATCGTGGTGACCAGCACCGTCCTGCTGGCTCCGCTGCTGCTGGCCCGCCGCCGGCGGGTACCGGTCGGCACGGCCACCATCACGTACGCGGTCGTGGCCGGGCTGTGCCGGGCCATCACCCGCGTTCGGGCTCCCGTCGATCACGGTGACGCTGCTCTTCTCCGGCGTGCTCGTGGATGTCCTCCTGGCGCTGCTGGTCCCGGCGGAGGGTGTACCTGCCGACAAGTACGTCCATGCTGGTCAGCGGGCGTTCCGACACACGAATACGATCTTGGTTCGTCGGGTCCCCGTGTGTTCCTTGCCTTCGCCGTCGGTGATTGCGCGATGATGCCGTCTCATGCTGCTGCAACTGGCGTACCTGGGTATCACGAACGCGTTCGCGTTGCTGCGGCTTCTGCCGGGCAGTGACCGTGACAGGGACGCTGAGATCCTCGCCCTGAGGCACCAGCTCGCGGTGCTGCACCGCCAACTCGGCGGGCAGCGGGTCCGGTTCGAGCCCGCTGATCGGGCATGGCTGGCCGCACTGCTCAGCGGGGTCCCCCGGCCGACGTTGCAGAACCTGCGGCTGTTGGTGCGGCCCGACACTGTCCTGCGCTGGCACCGTGACCTGCATGCCCGCCGCCACGCGGCAGCCTCGCGTCCCCGACTGCGGGGCCGGCCACGCACCATCCGCTCGATCCGCGCCCTGGTGTTGCGCCTGGCAAGAGAGAACCCGTGCTGGGGGTACCGGCGGGTACACGGGGAACTGCTCACCCTCGGGGTGAAGGTCGCCGCATCCACGGTCTGGGAGATCCTGCGCACGGCCGGAGTCGATCCCGCCCCGGACCGGGCCACCACCACCTGGACACAGTTCCTGCGCTCGCAGGCCGAGGCGTTGGTGGCCGCGGACTTCATCGAGACGATCACGCTAACCGGAACCCGCATGTACGTACTCGCGGTCGTCGAACACGCCAGCCGCCGTATCCGGATCCTCGGCGCGACCGCGCATCCCACCGCCGCGTGGGCGACCCAGACCGCCCGCAACCTCCTGATGGACATCGAGGACACTGGATGCCGGGTGAAGTACCTGGTCCGCGACCGGGACGGCAAGTACCCTGCCCTGTTCGACGCCGTCCTCGCCGACGCCGGCATCGAAGTCGTGCTCAGCGGTGTCCGGGTACCCCGCATGAACGCCGTGATGGAACGGTGGGTACGGACCTGCCGCCGCGAACTGCTCGACCGGACGCTGATCCTCAACCAGCGATACCTGCTGCACGCGCTACGCGAGTACGAGATCTTCTACAACGAGCACAGACCGCATCAGGGCATTGCCAACGTCCGCCCACTGGCCCCGCTACCCGAACCGATCATCGATCCAGACCGGCTCGCCCACCTGAACATCCATCGACGCGACCGCCTCGGCGGCATCCTCCACGAATACGATCATGCCGCCTGACCTGCCTGGATGACATTCTCGGCAGGTACAGCGTCACCCTGGGCTTGCTGCGACCCAAACACCAGATTCTGGGCGGCGATGTCGCCGGGCAGGTGGCGGCGGTAGGCAGCGGCGTCACTGGGTTCACGGTGGGCGACGAGGTCTACGCCAATCTGTTGGACCACGGCTTCGGCGGCTTCGCTGAATACGTCTCGGTGCCGGTGGCCGTCATGTCGTTGAAGCCGGCCAGCCTGTCGTTCGAGGAAGCGGCTGCCGTGCCGATGGCGGCGGTCACCGCCCTGCAGGGTCTGCGCCGCCACGGAGCGCTCCGGCCCTCCCAGCAGGTCCTGATCAACGGCGGCACCGGCGGCGTGGGCAGCTTCGCGGTCCAGGTGGCCAAGGCCTTCGGAGCCGTGGTGACCGCCGTGACGAGCACCGGCAACCTCGACCTGGTCCGTTCCCTCGGCGCCGATCAGGTCATCGACTACACGACAGAGGACTTCACTCGGACCGGGCGGCGCTACGACCTGATCCTGGACACGGTCGGGAACCGGTCGGTGTCCGATCTCAGACGGGCGCTCGCCGCGGGCGGTAAGGCGGCCGTCACCGGGTTCACCAACGTGGGAAAGCTGCTGGGTGTTTCGCTGCGGGGCGGCAAGGACGTCGTCCAGGTGCAAGCGCACGTCACCGCCGAGGACCTGGAGCTGCTGTCGGAGCTGATCGAGGCCGGCAAGCTGCATCCGGTGATCGACCGGCGCTATCGGTTCGCCGACACCCCCGCAGCGATCGCCTACCTGGAGCACGGCCACGCCAAGGCGAAGGTGGTCGTGGCAGTGGCGTGAGTCATCCACCTGCGGGCAAGCTGACGCCCAGCATCGACCGAACCTACTCGCTCGAGCAGGTGCCGCGGGCCATGCGCCACCTCGAGGACGGCGAGGCCCGCGGAAGATCGCCATCACGGTTATCTAGTGGGTGCGGGCCCCTCGTCCGCGCCGCAGATCGCGCCCGTCGCCGCCGCACCTGACCGAGGTGTCGTTCGGACGTTCATTCGTTCGCCGGGTCGTCCGAAGATGCTGAGGATCTCCGCGGTGTCCACCGGGCCGACCGGATTGCCGGCGGCCTGCCGAAGCAGGCGTGGCAGCGGCTGTCCGCCGGCGTCGGCGCGAAGGGATTCCGTTACTACGACTGGGCGTTCATCACCCTGCCGCACGCCGCCGATCAACACGCAGGCCACCACTGGCTGCTGATCCGCCGCAACCGCACCACTGGCGAGCTGGCGTTCTACCGCTGCTGGTCACCCGAACTCGTAGCGCTGCAGCACCTGGTCGCCGTCGCAGGCCTGATCCTCGAGCCCGCCCGACGCGTCGCCGACGTCATCGCCTGGTCCATCTTCCGACGCCGGCACCAAGACTCGGCCAAGACCAGCCACTACGCCCGGCAAGCCCTCACCGCACCCTGAAACGGATCTCCTGCTGGAGTACTAGCGGCGGCACGACCGCGGCCGATCTACAGGGCATCAGGTGCGGTCGGGTCATGTCCCGCTGCGTGGTGTAGATCGCCTGCGTGAGGCTCTGCTGGATATTCAGTTTTCCGGTCGGGTCGTGCAGCCGCAACGCCGGGGTGCAGGCGGCGAGTAGTTCCGTTGTGGTGTCGGCCGGTGGAGTGGCCAAAGCGGCCATGGAGCCTTCGGCGAGGTAGCGGCGGTCGCCGGTCTGCCATTCGTCGTGGGCCCCGGGGCCGCCCTGCCGGCACATGCCGGTGGGCCGGGCGCCGAACGGAAAGCGGCGCCGTGCCCGGCGGACGATCGCGACGGTGGCACCGGAGTGGTGAAGGACGTGCCGGGTCACCGAATTGAGCCACTGCCCGTGGAGATGGCCGTGACCATG
>DASSAL010000209.1:0-22189 GCA_035685405.1 Actinoplanes sp.
TCGACGCCGGCGCACTCTATGTGGTCGGGCCCACCGCGGACGCGGTGGGCTGGGCCGCGCCGGCCTTCGCCGGCTTGGTGGTGGCCGGGCTCGCGACCACAACCGGTGATCGTACGGGGTCTCCGGACGTACCCGCCGCGACACGCGCGGTGGTGCGGTGGCGTGCGCTGGGTGCCGCGGCCGCCGGGCTGACCGTCGTGGTCGCGCTGATCGGTCTCGTCGGCCCGTGGGTCGGCGGCCGGGTGACCGCCGAGCCGGTCGATCCCCGCCAGTACGTCTCCCCGCCGCAAGTGGACAGCCTGGACGAGAGCCCGCTCAACCGGATCTCCGGCTGGGCGCTCACCCCGGCCGAGCGCCTGCTGACCGTGCGGACCGCCGCGCGGGCGACCCGGCTGCGGCTGGCGGTGCTGTCCGACTACGACGGGATCACGTGGCGGGTCGGTGCCACGTACCGCAACGCCGGCCGGATCCTGCCCCCGCAGCCCGCGCTGCCCGACGCGGCCGTCGACGAGGTGCGGCAGGACATCACCGTGGACGGGCTCACCGGCCGGCTGCTCCCCGCGGTGCCCGCTCCCGCCCAGATCCAGGGCGCCCGCGTCGCGTACGACCCGGCCACCGGCACGCTCATCCGCCCGGAATCCCTCACCCCCGGCGTGCGCTACACCGTGACCTCGCGGCGCCAGACCCCCGACCTCAACCTGCTGCCCGGCGCCGACTCGCCGTCCGGCGACACGGTGGCCCGGTACCTGACCGTCGGCGCGGGCGTGCCCGACCCGGTCCAGCGGCTGGCCGACCGGCTCGCCGAGGGCAACGGCGCCGCCTTCGACCGGGCGCTGGCGATCCAGGAGTTCCTGGCCGAGCACTACCGCAAGGTGACCGATGCGCCGAGCGGTCACGCCTATCCCAACCTGCAGTTCTTCCTGTTCGGGCCGCGGGGACAGGGCGGTCAGGTGGGCACGTCGGAACAGTTCGCGGCCTCGTACGCGGTGCTGGCCCGGCTGACCGGCCTGCCCAGCCGGGTGGTGGTCGGCTTCGGCGTGCCGGCCGGCGGCGGTGCGGTCACCGCGGGCGACGCGATCGCCTGGCCCGAGGTGCTCTTCGACGACCTCGGCTGGGTGGCCTTCGACCCGATGCCGAAGAGCGAGAACCCGCGCCCGGTCGAGGAGGACTTCACCCCGGAACCCACCACACCGCCGCCCACCCCGTCCGAGCCCGCTCCGCCGGCCGGCGACCCGAGCGCGTCCGCTCCCCCGCCGGTGCTCGCCGCCGACCCCGGTACGGGCGCGCCGGCCGCCTTGGTCGCCGCCGGCACCTCCGGCACGGCCCTGCTGGTGTTCGCCGCCGCGGCCGGCGGGGTCATGCTGTTGAGACGGGCGCAACGCCGCCGGCGGCTCACCGAGGGCGCACCCGACGACCGGATCAGCGGCGCGTGGCTGGAGTTCACCGACGCTCTGCGGCTGGCCGGGCGGCCGGTGCCGCGGCATCTGGCGGCCACGGAGGCGGCGGCCTTCGCGGCGACCGTGCCGCCACCGCGCCGAGTGCGGCTACCGCCCCGGGTGCGGCCACTGCGCCGGGTGCGGCCACCGCGCCGGGTGCGCGAAGTCGTGGGAACGGAACTGCTGCGTCGGGCGGCGCCGCGCCCGACGGCGACGGACCAGACGGCACCGGACCAGACGGCACCGGACCAGACGGCGACGGTCACCGACGTGCCGCCGCTCCCGCCGCTGGATGCGCTGGTCAGGGGGATCAACACGACCGCGTTCGCGCCCGCGGCGGCCAGCGAGGACGAGGCGGCGCGGGCCGGTGCGCAGGTGACCGCCTACGCCGATGCGCTGCGCAGCCGCCGCCCCTGGTGGCGGCGGGTCTGGTGGAGCGTGCACCCGGGCCCGCTGCGCTGGCATCGGCGCTAAGGCGGCGGCGGGCCGGCGGCGGGCGCTTCCCACGCTGTCCGGGCCTGCCGTGCGCCGTCCGGCCAGCCGGGCATCCTTCCGCCGTCCGACCAGCTTTGATGTCGCCGGACCTCACAGATTAGGCTTGCCTAAGGGGGTGGGGCGTGGCCGACGAATCGCTGGCGCACCTGCTGGGCGGGAGACGGGCCGCACTGGACGCCACGCTCCCGGCCGCCGGCTTCCTGGCCGGCTGGCTGGCCGGTGGGCGGTCGATCTGGTGGGGTGCCGGCACCGCCGTGATCGCCGCGCTGGCCGTCTCGCTCTGGCGGTTGCGCCGCGGCGACCGGCCGCGGGCGGTGCTGATCGGCCTGCTGGGCGTGTGCGTGGCGGCACTGATCGCGTTGCGCACCGGCCGGGCCGAGGACTTCTTCCTGCTCCAGTTGCTGAGCAACGCCGCCAGCGCGCTGGCCTGGATCGTCAGCATCGTGATCCGGTGGCCGCTGCTCGGCGTGGTGGTCGGCGCTGTGCTGGGCCAGCGAACGCGGTGGCGGCGTGATCCGGCGTTGCTCCGCGCGTACGCCCGCGGCAGTTGGGTGTGGGTGTGCCAGTACGTGCTTCGGGTCGCGGTGTTCCTGCCGCTGTACGCCGCCGGCCAGGTGGTCGCGCTGGGCGTCGCGCGGATCGTGCTGACCTGGCCGCTCGTGGTCGCGTGCCTGGCGGTCAGCTGGTGGGTGATCCGCCGGAGCCTGCCGCCGGACCATCCCGGCCTGCGCCGCCCGCAGACGCCCACCGCCGGCGCCGAACCAGCCGCCGCCGAGCGATGACCGGACGCCGCCGCAAACCGATGACGACCCCAGCCGCCTTCACGGCAGCCGGCGCCGGCCCGCGAAGCCCAGATCGAGCCGGTGGTACCACGCCAGCTCCGGCTCCCCTTCCAGCCAGCACAGCAACACCGGCGTCCCGTCGAGATCAGCCGGGAAGTCGACCAGCAGCGGAGCCACTCCCTTCAGTTCGGCGCCGGTCTGCTGCACCTCGATCATCAGCTGGTTGAGCCGGGCCTCCGCCCCCTTCCGCTCGGGCAACCCGCCCAGCGCGGTCGGCTGGCCGCCGGCGGCGAGGGACGCGGTGAGTTCCACCAGATCGGCGCGCACCACGACGATCTCGTCGAGTACCGGACGAAGCCGGGCCACCTCCATCCGTGCCTGGTCCGGCGTGAACAAACCCATGGAGGGCAGTGTGTCATCCCGGCCGGTCGACCAGATCGGCGACGGTGACCGCGGCCGGCCCGCGCCCGGCGAGCGCGGTGAGCACCTCGTCGGTCGCCCGCACCACGCCGCGCCGGCGTGGGGTGCCCTCGTGCAGCACCACGATCGAGCCGGTCCGGATCCGGGCGATCAGGCGCGGGGCGATCTGATCGTCGTCCGGGCCACCGTCGTGCGCGGCGGCCAGGGTTCCGAGCACGGCCCGCAGGTTCTGTTCGGCGGCGGAGCGCAGCATCCGCGGGGTGAACCAGCCGGACCCGGGGCGGAACCATCGCACCGATCCGTACGGCGTGAGCAAAGCCGTCGTCTCCGCCAGGTCGTGCCGGAACCGGTCGTCGGGCAGCAGCGCCGACCGCTCGTCGCGCATCAGGTGGTTGGCGATCTCGTGCCCGGCGGCTGCGATCTCCGCGACCAGACCGGGGTGGGCCTGGGCGCGCTCACCGACCAGGAAGAACGTGGCGTGCGCGCCATGCCGGGCCAGCACCTCCAGCAGCCCCGGGGTGGTGTCCGGGCTGGGCCCGTCGTCGAAGGTGAGCGCGAACACCGGGGCGTCGGTGTCGACGTACCAGAGCACGTCGGCAGGGATCAGCCGGGACACGGCCCGCACCGTCGGCTCCAGCCACCACACCGCTCCAGCGTAGTTTGAGCCCATGTCGATTCCTGATTCGGCGCGTGCGGTCATCGAGTCCGGCCGTCTCGCGCACCTGGTCACCATCAACCGGGACGGCAGCCCGCACGTGACGATCGTGTGGGTGGGCCTCGACGGTGACGACATCGTCATCGGCAAGCTGATGCGTGACCAGAAGATGGCCAACCTCGCCCGTGACCCGCGGGTGGCGCTGTCGATCGAGGCCGAGGGCGACCAATTCGGTATGCAGAACTACCTGGTGGTCGAGGGAACGGCGCGCGTCGAGGAAGGCGGGGCGCCGAAGCTGCTGCATGACCTGGCCCAGCGCTACGTCGGCCCGGGCACCCGGTTCCCGCCCATGCCGGACCCGCCGGACGGGTTCATCATCCGGATCACGCCGACGAACGTGCGGGGCATGGGTCCGTGGGGCACCGTCATGGGCTGAGCAACCGTCCGCTCAGAAGGGGCGGAACGCCTCGAACGGCGGCTCGGTCAGGATGTCCGGAAAGCGCAGGGCCCGGCAACGGGGAACCACCTCCGCGGCCGGGTCGTCGCCGATCGGCCGCCGGGTGCCGCCGGCGAACGCGTCCGAGATCGCCGTCCAGCCCAGGTTCCGCTCGTAGTAGCGCACGGCCGTCCGGACCGAAGGGGTCCAGTCGTCGTCCACCACGACCAGCCCGCCCGGCCGGACGATCTTGCGCAGGTAGTACAGGTCCACGAACACCTCGTGGAACCGGTGGCTGCCGTCCACGAACGCCGCGTCGGCCACCAGGCCCTCGGTGAGCAGGCGCGGGAGCGCGACGGACGACGCCTCCGGCAGAAACCGGACGATCGGATCCAGCCCCGCGCGGCTCAGCAGGTCCCGGCCGGCGTTGGACCAGACCTCCGCCTGGAACGGGTCGATGGCAACGTGCCGGGCGTGGGGCCGCCCGACCGTGACGAGGGCCTCACCGATCGCCAGAGCGGAACTGCCGTACGCGAGGCCCACCTCGACCACTGTCTCCGCCCGCGCCGAAATCAGCAGGTCACGCAGCAGGTCGCAGTCGCGTTCGGGCATGGACACGCGCTGGAAGTCCCCGTCGTGCCCGCGGGTCCACCCGGGACCGTCCTGACCGAGCCGGCGGCGTACCCGGCGCACCTCATTGATCGGTTCCACTCCGCGAGTGTGTAACAGCCTCCACCGGCAGAGAAGGCGCCGTGTCGAAGCCCTGCCGCTGCATGCTGCCCCACACCGCCTGCCGCCCGCGCCACGCGGCCGCCGCGCCGGACACCTGCCAGACCGCCAGCATCTGCCGGTAGCCGAAGTTCTCCCCGACGGCCGCCAGCAACCCGCGCCACAGATCGCTCCACCGCGGATACCGGTGGAACGACACCTCCTCGATGAACAGCGAGACCAGGCTGACCAGCAGGCCGTACCCGTACGCCACCAGCGCGAACCGCCACGCGAAGTGCAGGTCGACCGCGTCCGCCCAGAGGCCCAGCGGGACCAGCACCAGCGCGGCCAGCTCGATGAACGGGGCGAGCAACTCGAACATCACGTAGTACGGCAGGGCGATCAGCCCGATCCGCCCGTACCGTGGATTACCGATCATCCGGCGGTGCTTGCTGAGGATCTCGGCGATGCCGCGGTGCCATCGGCGCCGCTGCCGGCCCAGCACCCGCAGCGTGGTCGGCGCCTCGCTCCAGCTGACCGGTTCGGCGACGAAGATGACCCGGTAGTCGGCGCGGCGCTCGCGCAGGTAGTGGTGCAGCCGGACGACCAACTCGGCGTCCTCGCCGATGGTGTCGTACGCCATCCCGCCGATCTTGATCACCAGGTCGCGGCGGAAGATGCCGAACGCGCCGGAGATCACCACCAGGCCGCCGAGCCGGGACCAGCCGGTGCGGCCCATCAAGAACGCGCGCAGGTATTCGACCACCTGCATGCGGACCAGCCAGCGGCGCGGCATCCGGACGTCCACCACGCGGCCGCCGATCACCGTGCCGCCGTTCGCGATCCGGACCACGCCGCCGCACGCGGCCACCCGCAGCGGGTCGTCACCGAACGGCTTGGCCACCGACAGCAGCGCGTCCGGGTCGAGCACCGAGTCCGCGTCCACCATGCAGACCAGCGGATGCCGGCTGAGGTTGATGCCGACGTTGAGTGCGTCGGCCTTGCCGCCGTTGGTCTTGCGGACCACGGTCAGCGTCTCCGGGTTGGCGCGGGCCACGTGCACGGACAACACCTGAGATCGGTACGGGACCTCGGCCGGCACCACCCGCGGCACCTCCACGAGGTCGAACTGTTCACGCAGCCGCGCGAAGGTGTCGTCGGTCGACCCGTCGTCCACCACGACGATCTCGAACCGCGGGTACCGCAACGCGGTCATCGCCTGCACCGCGGCGACGATCCCGGCGCCCTCGTTGTGGGCCGGCACGATCAGCGACACCGGCAGGGTCAGCGGGCTGCGGAACATGTCGTCGGTGCCGGCGAACGGCGCACGCCGCAGGTGGCGGCGGAACTCCACGCCGGCCAGCACGATGAGGATCAGGTAGCTGCTGTTCAGGGCCACGAAATAGGCCAAGATGCCCCAGTCGGTCAGCCACAGCAGCTGACGTACGAAGTCCGCGCTCACGCTATGCCGCCACCAGCTCCGCGGTCTCGACCGTCACGGCCGCCAGGCTCAGCGCCTCCCGGGCGTGCGCGGCGGCCGGGGACGGTTTCGCGTGGGCGCCGGCGCCGGCCGCCCGTGCCCGCTGCTTGTCCTCGTCCACCATCGCCTGCAACGCCGCCAGCCCGGTCGCCCCGAGCCGGCGCAACGCGTGCGCGGCTTCGTGCGCCACCCGGTACGCGTCATCGTCCAGCAACGCGACCAGCGCCGGTACCGCCGACGGGGCGCCCAGCTCACCGAGCGCCCGGGCGGCCGCGGCCCGCAGCGCGACCGGCCGGGCGGAGGTGAGCGCCTGAGTCAGCGGTTCCAGCGCCGAGCCGGTGCCGAGCTTGCCCAGCGTGGACGCCGCGGCCTCCCGGACCTCGAGCACGCTGTCCTCGCGCAGCACCCGGGCCACCCGGGGCATCGAGCCGGTGGCACCGAGCATTCCCAGCGCGTCCAGGCAGACCACCCGTACCCGGGCCTGCGGGTGGTCCAGCGCTGCGGACAGCGTCACCTCGGCCTCCGAGCCCAGCTGCACCAGCGCCTGGGTGGCCAGCAGCACTGGCACCGGGTCCGGGCGGTCCAGGCTGGCGATCAGCCGCCAGGCGGCGGCCGGATCCCCGATCCGGCCGAGCGCGCGCACCGCCACCACGCGGACTTCGCTGTGCCGGTCGGCCAGCAGCCGGCACAGTTCCGGCACCGCCTGGCGCAGGCCCAGGTCGCCGAGCACCTGGGCGGCCCGCGCCCGGCGGACCAGGCTGCGGGAGCGCAGCGCGCCGAGGGCAGCGCGGGCGGTGCCGCGGCGCAGGAACACCGACACCAGGGCCAGGTGCGCCTCCCCACGCAGCTTGCCGAGCAGGCTCAGCGCGGCCGGTTCGACCGCCTTCCAGGCGTCGTCCGGGACGGCCACCAGCTCGTTGCCGCCCTCCTCGCCGTTGTCCGCGACGAAGGTCAGCAGGGCCCGGCGGGGCCCGGCGGCCAGTGCGGCCAGCCGCCGGCGGCGCGCCTGCCGGGCGGCCCGGACCATCACGATGGCCACACCGAGAACCGCCACCACCGCGGCCAGCACCACGATGGTGATGGTGAAGACCCGCAGCATACGCCCAATATATGCATATTTGCGGCCTCTGTGCCCCCATTAGGCTGGACGCATGGTGGCGCAGGCGAACAGGTTGAAGAACGTCCGGTACGACATCCGCGGGCCGGTGCTGCGCCGCGCCCAGGAGCTCGAGAACGCGGGGCACCGCATCCTCAAGCTCAACCTCGGCAACCCGGCGCCCTGGGGCCTGAACGCGCCGGAGCCGATCATGGCCGACGTGGTGCACAACCTGCCCGACGCGCAGGGATACAGCGACGCCCGCGGCATCTACTCGGCCCGGGTGGCGGTCGCGCAGTATTACCAGACCCTGGGCGTACGGGATGTGCAGCCGGACGACGTCTTCCTCGGCAACGGCGTCTCCGAGCTGATCGTGATGTGCCTGCAGGCGCTGCTCAACACCGGCGACGAGGTGCTCGTGCCCAGCCCCGACTATCCGCTGTGGACCGGTGCGGTGACCCTGTGCGGCGGGCGGCCGGTGCACTACCGGTGCCTGGAGGAGCAGGACTGGGAGCCGGACCTCCAGCACGTGGCGGACAAGATCACCCCGAACACCCGGGCGATCGTGATCATCAACCCGAACAACCCGACCGGTTCGGTGTACTCGCGCGAGACCCTGCTGGGCCTGCTCGACCTGGCCCGGCGGCACGACCTGCTGGTGCTGTCCGACGAGATCTACGACAAGATCCTCTTCGACGGCGCCGTGCACGAGTGCGCCGCGGCGCTGGCGCCCGACCTGCTGGTGCTCACCATGGGCGGGCTGTCCAAGACCTACCGTGCGGCCGGCTTCCGGTCCGGCTGGCTGGCGGTCAGCGGCCCGAAGAACCAGGCCGACGAATACCTGGAGGGTCTGCAGCTGCTGGCCAACATGCGGCTGTGCCCCAACGTGCCGGCCCAGCACGCGGTGCAGACCGCGCTCGGCGGTTACCAGAGCATCAAGGAACTGATCAAACCCGGCGGGCGACTGTACGACCAGCGCGACCACGCGTGGCAGAAACTGACCTCGATCCCCGGCGTCGACTGCGTCAAGCCCCGCGGCGCCCTGTACCTGTTCGCCCGGCTGGACCCGGAGGTGCACAAGATCTCCGACGATCAGCGGATGATCGTGGACCTGCTGGAGCAGCAGTTGCTGTTGCTGTCGCACGGGTCCGGCTTCAACCTGCCGACCACCGACCACCTGCGGATGGTGTTCCTGGCCCCGGTGGACGTGCTGGACGACGCGACCGACCGCCTGGCCCGTTTCCTGTCCACGTACCGCCAGTGAGTATCCGATCAAGGGAGACCGGCGTCGTCTCTTCCTCGGCAGGTAAGTAGATCGAACGTTCATGGGCGGTGAGGTCCCGGTTCACGGCACGGCAGATCGCGACCAGCGCCATCGCCGTCGGCGGCGGTAAGTGACAGATCAATAGCCGGTCAGCCGGGCAGCCGGACGGTGACCGTGGTGCCGACGTTCTCGGTGGACCGGACGTCGATCGTCCCGCCGTGGGAGTCGACGATCGTACGGACGATCGCGAGGCCCAGTCCGGTGCCCGGGATGGCCTGATGGATGGCGTTGCTGGCCCGGAAGAACCGGGTGAACAGCACCTGCTGTTCGGCCTCCGGGATGCCCATGCCGGTGTCCGCCACCGTGATCGTCACGTGGCCGCCGTCGCGCCGGGCGGTGACCGTGACGGTGCCCTCGGCCGGGGTGAACTTGACCGCGTTGGTCAGCAGGTTCACCAGCACCCGGTCCAGCTGCTCGGCATCGGCCTGCAGCCGCAGCGGTCCGTACGCCTCGGTGTGCACCCGCACCGACGCCTTGGCCGCGGCCGGGGCGATCGCCGTCAGCGCCTGGTCCACCGCGGCGGCGACATCGATCTCGGACGTGGTGATCCGGAACGAACCGGATTCGATCTTGGAAAGGATCAGCATGTCCTCGATCAGCTCGCGCAGCCGGCGGGTGTTGCGGGCGATCACCTCGAGCATCCGCCGCTGGGCGTCGGTGAGGTCGCCGGCCTCGGCGTCCAGCACCAGCTCCAGATATCCGGCGATGCTGGTCAACGGCGTGCGCAGCTCGTGCGAGACGGTGGACATGAAGTCGGTCTTGGCAGTGTCCAGCTCCTGCAGCCGGGCCACCAGCTGCCGCTCCTGCTCGTACAGCCGGGCATGATGCACGCCGCGGCCGAGATCGGTCGCCACCGCCTCGCTGAGCCCGACCTCGATCGGAGTCCAGGGTGGGCCCTGGTCGCGGATCAGGGTGAGCGCACCGAGGCATTCGCCGCCGCCGCTGACCGCGACGGTGAGCACCGGGCCGCCGCCCACCGCCGCCCAGGCGCGGCGCTCCGCGGCCGGTGGTTCCACGTCGCCGTCCGGATCGTCGGTGGTGTGCACGTCGCCGGTCCGCAGCCAGGTGGCCGGACACCCGGCCAGGTCGTTCAGCGGGCCGTCCCGGTGTTCGTCCCGCAGGCTGACCAGGGACGGCACGTCGGTCTGCCCGGCGGCCATCCGGACCAGCACGTGATCCGCGCGCAGCGTGGTGGCCAGCCCGTGGACCGCCTCCCGGACCGCGTCCTCGACCACCAGGTGCCCGCGGATCCGGATGCCCAGGTCGCGCACCTCGGCGCGCAGCCGGGCGACGTCGCGTTCCGCCGCGCGCACCCGGTCGGCCTCGTCGGCCCGGGTGTTCAGCGCCGCGGCCACCGCGCGGATCTCCGCCGGGCCGTCGTCCGGGTCGGCGCGGACCGCGGAGTCGCCCTGACGCATCCGGTCCAGCACGCCGACCAGCCGGCCCAGCGGCCCGGTGATCCGCCGGGTGGTGCGGGTGGCGGTGATCGCGGCCAGGGCGGCGGCGAACGCGGTCAGCACGGCCACCGCGGCCACCGTCAGCCAGCCCAGGGTGAAGCTGCGCTGCTGCAAAGACTCCGCCCGGTGGGCCAGGGACCGGTCGAGACCGGAGTTGGCGGACAGGAACTCCTCGAACAGGGTCTTGCCGGTGGAGACGAACGTGACCGCCTGGCTGCTCCGCGGCGGCGCCTGGCGCTGCCGCTCGGCCAGCTCCCACCAGGCGTCGGCGCGGGTCACCTGGGTGTTCACCGCGGGGCACTCCCGGCGGGTACACAGCTCGCGAAGTTCGGCGACGGCCTGGGGGTACGTGCTGCGCGCCACGTGGTAGGAGTCGAGCAGCTGGCCGTCCCCGGTGATCAGGTAACCGCGCAGGCCGCGCTGTGCGTCGGCGAGCACCCCGCGCAGCCGGGCGTTGGCCAGCTGGAGCGGCTGCACGTGCGCGCTGAGCTGATCGACGGTGCGATGCTGCACCAGCACCGTGGCCATCTGCGCCAGACCGGCACAGACGATCAGCAGCACCAGCGCGGCGAACGCCCGGGTGAGCAGCCGGCCCACCGACCTGTCCCGGGGCATCTAGGCCGCCTTCAGTCTGGTCAAGGGTGGTGGTGAGGTGGTTGGACGGGGATCAGGCGCGAGCCCGGCTCAGCAGGGCCTGGATCCGGGAGACCAGTTCCCGCGGGCTGAACGGCTTGGTGACGTAGTCGTCGGCGCCGGCGCTGAACCCGCCCTCCACGTCCTGCTCCTGCACCCGGGCGGTGAGCATGATGACCAGCACCGCGGCGGTGGCCGGATCGGCCCGCAGCATCCGGCACACGTCGATGCCGGACAGGCCCGGCATGGAGACGTCCAGCACGGCCAGCGTCGGATGCCGCAGCCGGGCCTGCTCGAGCGCGGCCTGGCCGTCCGCCACGGCGACCACGTCCAGGCCGGCCTGCTCCAGCTTGAACGCCACCAGGTCACGGATGTCGGCGTCGTCGTCGGCGACCAAGACCACCGTCACGGCAGATCCCCCCGATTGGCATAGCCAGCGAACCACCTGACCGGACGATATCCGGTTATTCCGGGCTGTGGCGGCGAATGCACCTGCAACGGCACGGCAACCGTCGCGCAGCGGGCCTGCAGCCCCGGCCCGGTGTGCTGAATGCACACGGCCCCCGCGACCGACCGGCAGGAGGAACCATGTCCGCTCTGCTCAGCGACGACGTCTGCATCGAGGCGTTGTTCGTCTCCGACCTGCAGCGCTCGCAGCAGCCCACGCCAGAGGTGATCCGCGCGGCGGTGCTGGCCACCGTCGACCGCCACGGTGCGGGTGGGTGCGCGGCCCTGGTGGCGCAGGAGTTCGGCGAACACCCGGACTGTGCGATCGGCCGGATGCAGTGGGCCCGCTCGGCGGTACGCACGGCGTTCGCCGCGGCCTGAGTGACCGTTGCGCCGCCGGTGGCGCCACCCCTAAGCTGCTCGCCATGCACGCGCGCCTGACCATGTGGTGGTCCGCCTTCCCGGCGGCCCCATCGTCCCGCGCGTAGCTTCCATCCGCGGCCGCCTCACCGAGGCGGCCGCCGCTGTGTCCGGCTCCTCGGTGGCCCCACCGAGAAGAGGACCCATGTCACCGTTCGCCCTGCTGCACCGCGACGGCGCCGACCACGTCGAGGTGCTCACCGGGCACGTCGTCACCGTGCCCACCCTCGCCGACATCCCGCTGGACCGGGGCCGGCCGACCCTGGCCGTGGTGCCGTACCGGCAGATCACCGAGCGCGGCTTCGCCTGCGTGGACGATCACGCGCCACTGGAGTGCCTGATCGTCACCGGCCGGGACACCGCACCGCTGGACGCCTTCGGCGCCGCGGGCGACCTCACCGTCACCGGCGGCGCCTTCGACCTCTCCGACGACGAGTACGCCGAGATCGTCGGCGCGGTGCTGCGCGACGAGATCGGCCGCGGTGCGGGCGCGAACTTCGTGATCCACCGTACGTTCACAGCCGCCGTCGCCGGTGACCCGGTGGCCGCCGCCCGGGCCGCGTTCGCCCGGCTGCTCACCGGCGAGCAGGGCGCGTACTGGACGTTCCTGGTGCACACCGGCACCCGCACGCTGGTCGGCGCCTCCCCCGAACGGCACGTCAGCGTCACCGACGGGCTGACCATGATGAACCCGATCAGCGGCACCTTCCGGCACGGCTCCGGCGACCTGCTGGACTTCCTCGCCGACCGCAAGGAGATCGAGGAGCTGTACATGGTCCTCGACGAGGAGCTGAAGATGATGGCCACGGTCGCCGACGGCGGCGGGCAGGTGGTCGGGCCGTACCTCAAGCAGATGTCCCAGCTCACCCACACCGAATACCTCCTGGCCGGGCGCGGCTCGATGGACGTACGGACGGTGCTGCGCGAAACCATGTTCGCTCCCACGGTGACCGGCAGCCCGCTGGCGAACGCCTGCCGGGTGATCGCCCGCCACGAACGCCGCGCCCGCGGGTACTACGCCGGGGTGCTGGCCCTGCTGGACCACGACGACCAGGGCCGGCAGACGCTGGACGCGCCGATCCTGATCCGCACCGCGGAGATCGCGCCGGACGGCACGCTGCGGGTGCCGGTCGGCGCCACGCTGGTGCGGCACTCCGCCCCGGCCGGCGAGGTCGCCGAGACCCACACCAAGGCCGCCGGCGTCCTGGCCGCTCTCGGCCTGCGGTCGCGGTCGCAGCTCCGCGGTACGCCACCGGCCATCGACACTCCCGAGGTGGCCGCGGCGCTGGCCGCCCGCAACACCGGTCTGGCGCGGTTCTGGCTGGACGAGCGGCAGCCCGCCCAGCGTGTCCTCACCGGATCGGCGGTGATCGTCGACGGCGAGGACACGTTCACCGCGATGCTCGCCCATCAGCTGCGGGCGCTCGGGCTGACGGTCACCGTCGTACCGTGGCACGCCCCGGTCCAGCCGGCCGGCCTGACCGTCATCGGGCCGGGACCCGGTGACCCGGGCGCGGCGCACGACCCGAAGATGGCGCACCTTCGCGGCCTGCTCACCGGGTTGCTGGCCGGCCGGCGGCCGGTGCTGGCGGTGTGCCTGGGCCACCAGTTGCTGGCCGGCCTGCTGGGACTGCCGTTGCACCGGCGGGACGCTCCGTACCAGGGGGTGGCCCGCGACGTGGACCTGTTCGGCACGGTCCGGCGGGTCGGGTTCTACTCCAGCTTCACCGCGCACAGCCCGGCCGGGAACATCGATTCCCCGTACGGCCCGGTGCAACTCGCCCGCGACCCGGTCGACGGCAGCGTGCACTCGTTGCGCGGCAGCGGATTCGCCGGCCTGCAGTTCCACCCGGAGTCGGTGCTCAGTGCCGACGGGATGGCGCTGCTCGCCGAACTGCTGCCGCCGCTCCAAGCGGGTGTGAATACTCCGGCGGCGGCTGGGTAGCGAAAGGAACATCGGTGGTTCAAGCGGATCGAGAGCCTCCGCTTGGACCACCGACCCCGAGGCCGGGATCCGAGACTGTTTCGGCGCTCCGGCCCCGGGTATCGATCGGGTAGGCCCTGAGAAGGCGAGGAGACCCCGATGACGACTCCGAATTCACCCTTGAACGCACCCCTGGGCGCGGCCGCGGCCACCAACCTCTCCGACGCCGACGACGACGTGAACCGCGGCAGCGGCGGTCCGACCGTGGGCGCCGCGGACGCCGAGGCGGACGCCGTCCGGTCCGGCAGCGACGAGGCCGATCTCGACGACACCGCCCGCGACTCCGACGGCGTGCCGGTCGGTTCGTCCGACGCCGAGGCGGACGCGGCGGAATCCGGCGCCGACCGCTGAGCCGGCGAGACCGAGGCAACGCCTGCACCGCCGCCACTCCCGCACTGCGCGGGGGGCGGCACCGGCGGATCCCGACCGGTTACTGTGTGCCGCGTGAAGGTCCGGTACGTGCTCCACAACGCCTATGTGACCGGTGGCACCATCCGTACGGTCGTCAACCAGGCCAACGCCCTGTGCGCCGATCACGACGTGGAGATCGCCAGCGTCTACCGCAGCCGCTCCACCCCGGCGTTCGAGATCGACCCGCGCGTGCGCCTGGTCCCGCTGACCGATCTGTGCAGCAACGGCACCCGCCGGACCGACCCGTCGGGAAAGCGGCTGCTCCGTAAGTTCCGGCGGTTCCGGAACCCGCTGCCGCACCGGTACGACTTCCGCTACCGGCGCTGGGATCCGGCCGTGGACGCGGCGATCATTCGCTACTTCTGGGCGGAGCGGACCGGCGTCCTGATCACCACCCGGCCGGCGCTGAACCTGCTGTCCGCCTGGTGCGCGCCCCGCCGGCTGATCCGTATCGGTCAGGACCACATGAACCTGGCCGCGTACAGACCCAAGCTGCGGGCGGAGATCCTGCGGGCCTATCCCCGGCTCGACGCGGTCACCGTGCTGACCGAGCGGGACCTGGGCGACTACCGGGAAGCGCTGGGCGACCGGGTGCGGCTGGCGCGGATCCCGAACGGCGTACCCGAGCCGCCCGACCGGTCCGGCATCCCGGAGGGCAAGGTGCTGATCGCGGCCGGGCGGCTCAGCCCGCAGAAGGGTTTCGACCTGCTGGTTGACGCGTTCGCCAAGGTGCACGCCCGGCACCCCGACTGGCGGCTGGACATCTTCGGTCAGGGCGAGCTGCAACGCGACATCCAGGCCCGGATCGACGGGTACGGGCTGACCGGCGCGGCCCGGCTGCGCGGCGTGACCGGCAAGCTGGCCGAGGAACTGACCGCGGCCGGCATGTTCGTGCTCAGCTCCCGGTTCGAGGGCCTGCCGATGGTGCTGCTCGAGGCGATGACCCTGGGCGTGCCGGCGGTGGCCTTCGACTGCCCGACCGGCCCGGCCGAGATCATCGAGCACGGCCGCACCGGCCTGCTCGTGCCGCCGCAGGACACCGGCGCGCTCGCCGACGGCATCTGCGAGCTGATCGAGGATCCGGTGCGCCGCGCGGCGATGCGCGCCGCGGCGCGGGAGAGCAGTGCCCGGTACGCGATGCCAGCGGTCCGCACGCTCTGGGAGAACCTGTTCGCTGAGCTGGCCGCCGCCCGGGCATAGGTTGGGTACATGGACTATCGCACTCTCGGGCGCAGCGGCTGCGCCGTCTCCACGTACTGCCTGGGCACCATGACGTTCGGCGACGAGTCCGACGAGAAGGTGTCACACGCTCAGCTCGACCGGTTCGTCGAGGCCGGCGGCACCTTCGTCGACACCGCCGACGTGTACTCCGCCGGGGAGTCCGAGCGGATCATCGGTCATTGGTACGCGTCCCGCCCGGCCGACGTGACCGAGCGGGTGGTGCTGGCCACCAAGGGCCGGTTCCCGATGGCCGCCGAGCCGAACGGCGCCGGCCTCTCCGCCCGCCACCTGACCCGGGCGCTGGACGCCTCCCTGACCCGGCTCGGCATCGACGCCGTCGACCTCTACCAGGCACACGCCTGGGACCCGCTGACCCCGATCGAGGAGACGTTGCGGACCATGGACGGCTTCGTCCGGGCCGGCAAGATCCGCTACTACGGCTTCTCCAACTTCACCGGCTGGCAGCTGACCAAGGCCGCCCGCCTGGCCCGCGAGCTGGGCCTGGCCGAACCGGTCAGCCTGCAGCCGCAGTACAGCCTGCTGGTCCGCGAGATCGAGTGGGAGATCGTGCCGGCCGCGATCGACGCCGGTCTGGGCCTGCTGCCGTGGAGCCCGCTCGGCGGTGGCTGGCTGACCGGCAAGTACCGGCGTGACCAGCGGCCGACCGGCGCCACCCGACTGGGCGAGGACCCCGCGCGCGGCATGGAGGCCTGGGACCGGCGCAGCACCGACCGCACCTGGGACGTGATCGACGCGGTGCAGCGGATCGCCGAGGACCGCGGGGTGAGCATGGCCGAGGTGGCGCTGGCCTGGCTGACCGACCGTCCCGGCGTCACCTCGACCATCCTGGGTGCGCGCACGCTGGACCAGCTGGAGGCGAACCTGCGCGCCGCCGATCTGCACCTCACCGACGCCGAAACTTCGGCGCTGGACCAGGCCAGTGACCCGCAGGCGGCCGACTACCCGTACGGTGAGCTGGGCGTCGGTCAGCGGAACCGCACGATCTGAGTACCATCAATCCATGGATGTCACCTTTTACTTCGATCCGGTCTGCCCGTTCACCTGGCGCACGTCACGCTGGCTGGCCGGGGTGGCATCCGAGCGGGACGTCACGGTGAGCTGGCAGGCGTTCAGCCTGTCCATCCTCAACCGCGACGACGTCCCGGAGCAGTTCCGCGCGTCGATGACCGCCTCGAGCCGCGCGCTCCGGCTGGTGGAGGCGCTGGCCGCGGACGGCCGCAACGACCGCGCCGCCGCCTTCTACACCGAGATCGGCAACCGCACCTTCGAGGCGGGCGCCGACCTGACCGACGACATCGTGGTGGCCGCGGCCGAGGCGGCCGGCATCGACGATGCCCGGCGGATCCTCGACGACGAGTCGTGGGACGAGGCGGTCCGCGCGTCCCACGACCGGGCGTTCCGGTCGGCCGGGCCGGACGTCGGCTCACCGGTGCTGGCGATCGAGGGCGCCCCCCGCGCGGTGCACGGACCGATCCTCGGCCTGAACGGCGGACCGGGACGCGCGGAAGCGCTGGCCATCTGGGATGCGGTGGTGCCGCTGACCCGCAGCGGCGTCTTCGTCGAGCTGAAGCGTGGCCGCGATGAGTGATCCGCAGATCAATCTCGACCCGCACTCACTCAACCCGGTCGAGGAGAAACTCCGCGGGCCGTTGGAGGACCAGCTGACCTCGGCGCTGCAGGCCGCCACCCACAAGATCGAGTCGCGGTATGCCGGTGAGCCGGTCGACGAGGTGGCGCGGATGCTGCTGGAGCAGACCCGGGCCGGCCTGCACCCGGACATCGCCGCCGCGTTCACTCCCGATGAGCACGAACTCCACCGGGTAGCCGAGGCGATCGTGGCCCGTTCCTCCTGAGCAGTCTTCACCGCGGGTGAGGCCTCCGTTACGGTGATGGTCATCCCGAGCGTGGTGGAGGCCCAGATGGACGCCGGAGAGATCTACCGGTCCGCCGAGCGCACCCTGCGCGCGGTCGGCGGCCAGCGGATGAGCCAGGCCGGCTGGCACCGCTACCACGCGGCCGCGGAGGGCCTGCGGCTCGCTCTGTTCACCGGCGACCTCGAGGAGGTCGTCGCGGTGACGAACGCGCTGGCCACGCTGGGCATCCCGCGGCAGAAGGCGGCCGCCGACCCGTACCGCACCACGATGCCGCGCTCGCTGCGGCCCACCACCGCTACGCTGCTGGCCTGCCTGTCCGCGCTGGCCGACCAGCACCTGCACACCGCCGACTGACCGGCACCGGCGTCCGCGTCAGGACATGCGGGTCAGGGCCGCTCGCATCCGGGCCAGGTCACGGCGCCGGCGTTCCAGCGTCATCGCCAGCCCGACCAGCACAAGGCCGGCGGCGGCCAGCGGAATCCAGCGCGGCAGCAGATCCCAGACCAGCGCCATCTCGTGCAGCGCCACCACGCTCAGCACCCCGCCGCCGATCACCACCGGCGCCTGCCGCCGCCGTTGC
Organism: Actinoplanes sp.; assembly: GCA_035685405.1. Lineage (GTDB taxonomy): Bacteria > Actinomycetota > Actinomycetes > Mycobacteriales > Micromonosporaceae > Actinoplanes. The sequence continues at coordinate 17,881 of DASSAL010000209.1, forward strand.
GTTCCGGCGATCACCACGGCCAGCGCGCCCAGCCCGAGCAGCAGCCGCCGCACCGGCTGACCGTCCTCGACAAGGACCCGGGCAAGGCTGGGGAACAGCACTGCCGCCAGCGCCGGGCCGTACGTGATCCAGCTGCTCAGCCCGGGGGCCGAGCGCAGCGCGAGCCGGCCGGCCAGCAGGGCGACGCCGGCCGCCGGCACCGTGTACGCCTCCGGCAGCGACACCCCCTCGGCCGTCAGCAGCAACCACCAGCCACCCACTTCGGCGGCCGCCGCAGCCACCACCAGCCCGTGCCGGACAGCGCGCCGCTCGACCGGTCGCAGCGCCCGCACCCCCAGCGCCACTCCCCAGAGCGTGCACACCACGGCGGCGTCCCGCGCCGAGCCGACGGTGAGCAGCAGCGCGAGCACGGCCCCGGCGTGCGCCGCCGCCTCGATCGCCCGGCCCTCCACCGCCCGGCTCCCGATCGCTCCGGCCGCCACCGGCCGGGCAGCACCTCCTCGTCTGGTTGGCAGCAGTGCACCGACCGCCAGCGCGGCCGCCGACGCGGCCAGCACCGGGAGGGCGGCCGACGGCAGCGTCAGCCCAGCGGCCCGGCCGGCCGTGAAGGCGAACCCGAGTGCCGCCGCCACCCCGACGATCCAGCCGGTCAACCGGGCCGGGAGGTGCCGCGCCGCCGTGCCCGCCACCGCGCCGGCGACCACGATCGCGCCCATCGCGACCAACGTCGACCACCGCGCCGGCAGCGCGCCGGCCAGGCCGGCCGCGGCCAGGCCGGCACCGACGACGGACACGACGGCGCGGAGCGGTCCGGCACCGGCGGCCCCGAGTCTGCCGGTACCGGACGTGTACGGCGGCCACGTCGCCACCGCGAGCAGGCTCGCCAGCCCGGCGAGCAGGGCGGCGAACGCCGTTCCCGGCCATGGCACCCCGGCCGCCGCCACGGCCATCGGCACGGCCGGCCCGAGGATCGGCACGGCTGCCCACACCGCCGCCGGGAGCCGGCCGGAGTTGAGCCGGACGGCGATCGCCGCCGCGGCGGCGGCCAGCACCAGCGCCACCACGTCACCGGGATCGACCGCGCCCGCCGGGATGTCGCCGGGCCACCGGTAGGGCCGGACCAGCACCGCGGCCAGACTGTCCGCCGCGCCCACGACCAGCCCGGCCACCAGCGGCACCGCGCCGGCGAGCCACCCGGCCGATCCCCCGGCCGCCGCCGTCGCGAGCAGTAGCAGTCCGGCTGCCGCATAGACCGCCGGCGCATCCGCCGTGCCCAGCGGCCACAGCGGCGCCGTGGCGAGCACCAGCCCGGCGGCCACCCGGGCGAACCGCCGGTACGCCGACCCGGCCAGATGCACCGCAGCCGTCACCAGCGCCGCCGCAGCCAGCGCGGCCCGTGGCGGCCATTCCCACGGCAGCGACGGGGGGCCCACCGCGAGGGCCGCCGCGGCACACCAGGCCATCGCCGGACCCGCCAACAACCCAACGGCCAGCGCCACCCCGCCCACATCCGACTGCCGCGGCGTCCGCCGGGCCGCGACCGCCGTGGCCACGCCCAGCGCCAGCACTCCGCCCAGCGTCGCGGCCGCCACCTCCGGCCGGCCGAGGCCGACCAGGATGGCGTGCGCGACCAGCACCACCGCCACCGCGCACACGATGCCCAGCGACCCGGACCACGTCCGCCGCCGCACCGCGATCGCCATGGCCACCGCGACGACCGGCAGATTCAGCACCGGCCCCGACCACCACGGCAGCTCGAAGGCGACCGGCCCGGCCAACGCCACCAGCGCGGCACCACCGAGCAGCACGGTGCTGCGCTCCGCGGCCGGCGCGACCGCGGCCGCTCCGACGGTCAGCAGCGCCACCGCCACCGGCAGCTGCCCATCCAGCGGCAGCGGATCCAGCCCGACCAGGTGCGCCGCGTTCACCGTGCCCAGCGCCGCCTCCGCCACCTCGGCGAGGGCCACGAGCGCAGGCCAGCTCATCACCAGCAACGCACCGACCTTGGGACCGCGGCGCCGGCCCGGCGGCAGCAGCGTGACGGCCAGCGCCAGCACCGCGGCGACCGCCGCGACCAGGAACCGGCGGTCGCTGACCACGGTGACGAACCGCCCGGCCGCCATGCCCAGCGCGACCACCAGCAGCGCGCCGGCCACCTGCTGGATGAGCCGGATCCGGGCGAGCACCGCGCCGGTCAGCACCACCAGGGCGCCGGTGACCAGCCCGGTGCCGGCCAGGGCGGCGGACGCGGCCGTCCTCGCCGCGCCGAGCCCGGCCAGCGCGCTGACTCCCGATCCCACAACCGACAAGAGCCCCAGGAGGTACGCCGTGATACCGACGCCGGTCGATGTTTCGCGGCGCGGGTGAACCACCACCAGGTTGAGCAGCGCCACCGCAGCCAGCGTGTACGCCCAGCCGGTGGCATCCGGCTCCAGCGGGGCGACCAGCAGCGGCAGCACCGGCTGGGCCAGCACCAGGGCCGCGTACCGGGGTCCGGTCAGCCCGGTGACCCGCTGGTATCCGGCGGCCACCGCGGCGGCGATCGCAGCGACCGCGCCGGCATACCCGTACGCCGAGAACCCGGTCACCCCGACCAGGTCGACGTGCCACGCGGCGTACCCGTCGAGCAGCACCAGCAGCAGGCCCACCGCGGCGAACGTCTCGGCCGTGGCGGTCAGGCCCCGGCGCAGCGCAACCAGCGGCACGGCCAGCGCGGCCACGGTGAACCCGGCCAGCAGCACGGCCCGGCCCTGCACGCCGAACTGCGCCCAGGCCACCGCGGTGAAGACCACCGCGGCAACGCCGAGCAGCAGCCCGCCGAGCACGAACAGCACGGTCTGCAGCACCCGGGTGGACGCCTCGGGGCCAGTGGAGACGGCAGACCGGGACGGCGCAGCGAAGCCACTTGGCGTGGAAGGCGGCGGTGCGGCCGCGGCGAGGGCGGGCGCGGCCAGGGCGGGCGCGGCTGAGGCGGCCGTGACGGCCGCACGGACCCGGGCCGCCGCCGCGTTGCGCTGCTCCCACAGCTGCCGCACGCGCTCGTGCAGCCCAGCGATCTCGGCATCCAGCCGGATCACCAGCGCGGCGTCCGGGTCGGGGCCGCGGCCGCAGCCGGGGCAGCCGCCGGTCAGACCAGCGGGGGTACGACAGTACGGGCACGGATAGCTCACGCCGATGATCGTCGCGCCTGGCCGGGCGCCGGGGACTGAGTTGGGATACTCAGGGCCCGCGTTCCGGTACCTAATCGCAGGTCACCGGCTGGACTGACGGGAGGCCGCCCGCTTGGTCACGTACCGGCGGACCTTCTCGTCGGTGCCGCAGAACTCCATCGAGCACCAGCGGCGGCTGTGGTTGCGGGACCGGTCGATGAACAACCACGGGCAGGCGACGCACCGCTTCAGCCGCACCGGGTCGGGGTCGGTCAGCAGCCGGTAGGCGGCCTCGGCGACCGGCCACAGCGGCGCTTCGAGGTCGTCATGTCCCCAGATCGGCCGCGGCGGCGTCCCGGTCATCTCGGCCTGCGCCAGCGCCGCGCTGACGAACGGCCGCAGCAGCGGCCAGTGCGGCGTGACGCCGGTGCCGTCGACCAGCGCGCCGAACGTGTCGTTGAGCCGGTCCCGGAGGGTGGCGGCCCGGCGTACCACGGCGGCGGCCCGGCGGGGCGCGGCCCGGGCGGCGCGCAGCAGGTCGCCGGCCGCGGCCGGCGGCAGCGTGCCCACCCGGGTGGACCAGAACACCAGTGCCGGATAGGTGGCGATGTGGTCGTGCCGCTGCGGGCCGAGCGGGTCGTCCACCGTGTTGGCGAAGTCGAGCGCCAGGTGGCCGGCCACGATCGGCAGCTCACGGATGCCGGGCGGCAGCGCGGGTGTTTCCATCAAATCGGAGTTTACCAGTTAGAGGTGCGACCCGGCCGGGTAGCTGTTACCACCATGAGGACTATGGCTGGAAACACAGCGGGTGGCCTGGCGGTCGTGTGCGTCGCCCAGTTCGTGGTGGTGCTCGACGTGACCGTGGTGGCCACCGCGCTGCCCGCGATCGGCGCCGACCTGGCCGTGCCCGCCGCCCAGCTGTCCTGGGTGATCACCGCGTACACCGTGGTCCTGGCCGGTCTGCTGATCCTCGGCGGACGGGTGGCCGACCTGGCCGGGGCCCGGCGGATGTTCATCGCCGGACTGGGGGTGTTCGTGCTGGGCTCGGCGGCGTGCGCGGCGGCGTGGAGCCCGGTGGCGCTGATCGCCGGCCGGGTGCTCCAGGGATGCGGCGCGGCGCTGTTGTCACCCGCGGCGCTGGCCGCCCTCAACGATCTGGT
>DASSAL010000210.1:0-9695 GCA_035685405.1 Actinoplanes sp.
GGGGCCGGGCGCCCGCGAAGAGCGGCCGTCGCCAGGGTTGAGCGGCCGGGGAGCGTCGCCGTCACTGGGGCCGGGCGCCCGCGAAGAGCGGCCGTCGCCAGGGTTGAGCGGCCGGGGAGCGTCGCCGTCACTGGGGCCGGGCGCCCGCGAAGAGCGGCCGCCGCCGAGGTCGAGCAGCCCCCGAGCGTGGCCGGCGTCCGGGTCGAGCAGCCGCGAAGTCTCGCCCGAGCCGAGCGCTCGCGGAACATCGGAGTCGGCGACCTCGAAGACCCCGGAGTCCGCGCCGGTGAGGAGCCAGTCCAGCGCCGCCTCCGGGTACGGCGGCCGCCCGCGCTCGTAGATCTCCGCTGCCGGGCCGAACGAGAGGGCGTGCGCGGCATGGTCGTCCACGCGGAGAGCATAGATCCCAGTATCCTAGGACGCGCTAGGGGTGGTGCGGCTCGTCGCACGTTTCGGGGAAGGGCCGGCCGGGCACCTCTGGCGACGAGGAGGTTGACGATGAGCTTCACGGACAAGGTCAAGAACAAGGCCGAAGAGATGACCGGCAAGGCGAAGCAGTCCGTCGGCGACGCCACCGACAACGAGCGGCTGATGGCCGAGGGGCAGGCTCAGGAGACGTCGGCCCACGCCAAGCAGGCCGGCGAACACGTCAAGGACGCCGGGAAGGACATCCGCGACGCCTTCAGTTAGGCCGCGACCGACCCGGTGAAAAGGTGACGAGCAGGCCGTCTCAGTCCGCTGAGGCGGCCTGTTTGCGCCACCACTTCTGGCCCGACTCGGGCAGCGTGTCGATCGGGTCGTAGTACGCGTACAGCTTGGTCAGCGCCTCGGCGTCCTCCGCCTCCAGCGACGTGCGGTAGTTCTTGGTCCAGTACGAGATGCCGTGCTCGCGGTCGTACTCGGCCACCATGTGCACCCAGCGCTTGCCGACGAACGGCACGTCGCAGACGATTCGCGGGGTCGCGTACCCCGGCAGGTAGCCCATCATGTCGTGCTGCAGCTGCTGGGCGTACCAGACCGGCACCCGCCAGTGCTCGGCGTTGGGGATCATGTCGCACATGTAGAAGTAGTAGGGCAGGATGCCCGCCTCGCCCTGCAGGGAGAAGCACAGGTCGAGCAGGTCGGTGGTGGTGGCGTTCACGCCGCGCATCAGCACACCCTGGTTGCGGACGTCGCGCACGCCCACCTCGAGCAGCATCCGGGCGGCCCGGGCGACCAGCGGGGTCAGCGAGTTCACGTGGTTGACGTGGGTGTGCACGGCCAGGTTGACGCCGCGCCGCTGGGCGGTGATCGCGACCCGGTTCAGGCCCTCCACCACGTCGCCCTGCAGCCAGTGCTGGGGCAGGCCCATCAGCGCCTTGGTGGCCAGCCGGATGTCACGCACGGTGGGCACCGACAGCAACCCCATGAGGTACGCCTCGAGCTGCTTCCACGGCACGTTCGCCACGTCGCCGCCGGAGACGACCACGTCGCGTACGCCGGGATGCTCCCGCAGGTAGGCCAGATGCGCTTCGTACCGGTCCACCGGTTTGAGCGACAGCCGCAGCTTGGCGACCGTGGCGGTGGAGTTGCCGACCAGGTCCATCCGGGTGCAGTGGCCGCAGTACTGCGGGCAGGTGGACAGCAGCTCGGCGAGCACCTTGGTGGGGTAGCGGTGGGTCAGGCCCTCGGCCACCCACATGTCGTGCTCGTGCAGCGAGTCGCGGGTGGCGTGCGGGTGTGACGGCCAGTCCAAGTGGCGGTCGGTGGCGACCGGGATCATGTACCGGCGGATCGGGTCGGCGTAGAACGACTCGGTGTCCGGCACTGCGGAAGGCACCATGGTGTTGAGCATCTGCGGCGGGATCAGCATCGACATGGTGGCCAGCCGCTCGTGGTCGGTCAGCAGGTCGGTGTAGAACCGGTCGTCCAGCAGGTCGCCCATGACCGCGCGCAGTTGGCGGACGTTCTTGACGCAGTTGACCCGCTGCCACTGCGCGGACTCCCACTGCTGCGCGGTGACGTCGCGCCACCCGGGAAACCGGGTCCAGTCCGGCTCGACCAGGGGGACGCGGCGGTACTCGTACGGCTGGCCGGCGTTGGTCATGTGTCGACGATACTGGAGAATCTTCGGTCTAGAAACCGATGCAACGAAGGATTTACGGTATAGACATGACTATGGCGGATGATACGTCGGTAGGGCTCGCGCGGGTGCTGGAGCCGCCGGGGGTGCTGCCGCAGGCGGCGTGGCGGCTGGACGCGCGCCCGGAGATCGCCGCCGATGAGGTGCGGATCACCGTGGAGCGCCTCAATCTGGACGCGGCGAGCTTCCGGCAGCTGTCCGGCAAGCACGGCGGGGACGGCGCCGCGGTGCGGGCCGAGGTGCTGGAGATCATCGGTACCCGCGGCAAGATGCACAATCCGGTGACCGGCTCCGGCGGGATGCTGATCGGCGTGGTCGACGAGGCCGGGCCGGCGTCGCCGCTGCGGGTCAAGCCGGGCGACCGGGTGGCCACGCTGGTGTCGCTGACGCTGACCCCGCTGGCCGTCACCGACGGGCTGGCCCGCTGGGACGGAATGTCCGAGCAGGTGCCGGCGGCCGGGCACGCGATCCTGTTCGGCCGGTCGGTGGTCGCCACGCTGCCCGACGACCTGCCGCCGGAGCTGGCCCTGGCGGTGTTCGACGTGTGCGGCGCGCCGGCGCTGACCGACCGGGTGGTGCGCGGGCACCGAGGCGACGTGACGGTCGCGGTGCTGGGCGGCGCCGGGAAGAGCGGCTCGCTGGCCCTGGCTGCGGCGAAGCAGGCGGGCGCCCGTACGGCTGCGGTGGTCGTGTCCGACCGGGAGCGCGAGGCGCTGCACCGGACCGGGCTGGCCGATGAGATCGCGGTGGCCGACGCCCGGGATCCGGTCGCGGTGGGGGGTGCGCTGAGCACGCCGGCCACGGTCACGGTCGTGTGCGTGGACGTGCCCGGTTGCGAGCACGGCGCGATCCTGGCCACCGCTCCGGGCGGCACGGTGATCTTCTTCTCGATGGCGACCAGCTTCGCCGCCGCCGCGCTCGGCGCCGAGGGCCTGGCGGCGGACGTGACCATGCTGATCGGCAACGGGTACGTGCCCGGGCACGCGGACTTCGCGGTCGACCTGGTGCGGCGGGTACCAGCGGTCCGCGCGCTGTTCGAGGCGCGGCTCGCGGGACACTGAGTTCCATGACCTCTCACCCCGACACCTGCTATCGAGGCGGCCGCTGTTATTCCGCCGCGGATCCGCGCGCCACCGCGATGCTGGTCCGCGACGGGCGGATCGTGTGGCTGGGTGCGGACGCCGATGCGCCGCGATCCGACGTCACGGTGGACCTGGACGGCGCGCTGGTCACCCCGGCGTTCGTCGACGCGCATCTGCACGCCACGGACACCGGCCTGGCCTTCGACGGCCTGGACCTGTCGCCGGCCCGGTCGGCGGTGGAGCTGCTGGACGCGGTGGCCGCCTTCGCGGCGACCCGGCCGCCCGGTGCGGTGGTGCACGGCCACGGCTGGGACGAGTCCACCTGGGCCGAGCAGACCCCGCCCACCGCGGACGAGCTGGAGCGGGTGGCCGGTGGCCGCCGGGTGTATCTGTCGCAGGCGTCGGTGCATTCCGCGCTGGCCTCGACCTCGCTGCTGCCGGCGGCGGCCGGGGTGGCCGGCTACCACTCGTCCGGCTGGGTTCGGGAGCAGGCGCATCATGCGGTCCGGGCGGTGGCGCTCGGCTCCCTCACCCCCGGCCAGCGGACCGCGGCCCAGCGGACCGCGCTGGCCACGGCGGCGTCGATGGGCATCGCGGCGGTGCACGAGTGCGCCGGGCCGGGTACGTCCAGCGAGGCCGACTTCGCGTCGGTGCTGGCGCTGTCCGGCCGCGGCCTGCCGCGGGTGTTCGGCTACTGGGGCGAGCTGGGCGGGGCCGCGAAGGCGCGGGAGATGGGCGCGGTGGGTGCCGCGGGTGATCTGTACGCGGACGGCGCGCTCGGCTCACGGACGGCGTCGTTGCGTCATCCGTACGCCGACGGTGCCGGCCGCGGGGAGGCGTTCGTGACCGCCGAGCAGGCCGCCGAGCACCTGCTGGACTGTGTCAGCGTGGGCGTGCAGGGGGGCTTCCACGCGATCGGGGACGCCGCGATCGAAACGGTGCTGGACGGGTTCGGGCTGGCCGCCAAGGCGATCGGGACCGACCGGCTGCGCGAGGGCCGGCACCGGCTGGAGCACGTCGAGCTGATCGACAAGGCGATGATCGCGCGGATGGTCGAGTTCGGCGTGGTCGCCAGCGTGCAGCCGGTGTTCGACCGGCTGTGGGGCGGCCCGGACCGGATGTACGCGCAGCGCCTCGGCGTGGACCGGGCGCTGGCGTCCAATCCGATCGGCGCGATGCACGCCACCGGGGTGTCGCTGGCGTTCGGGTCCGACTCGCCGGTCACCGCGCTGGACCCGTGGACGGTGGTGGCGGCGGCCGCGGCGCCGCGCAACCCGGTGTACCGGATGAGCGTGCGGGCGGCGTTCGCGGCCTCGACCCGCGGCGGGTGGCGGGCGGCCGGGGTGGACGACGCCGGCGTGCTGGCGCCCGGTCACCCCGCGACGTTCGCGGTGTGGCACACCCGCGCGGGCCTCCGTGACGCCCTCCCCGTCCTCTCCGAGGGCGCCGAGCCCCCCGTGTGCCTTCGCACGGTCCTCGACGGCGTGACGATCTTCGAGTCCTGACCCGCCGATCTTGGAGTCGTGGTGGGAATGGAAGTGGTGAAAGGGACGTAATGGCAACCACAAGTCCAAGATCGCGGGCTGGCGGGAAGCTGGCTGGCGGGAAGCTGGCTGGCGGGAAGCTGGGGCTGGATCCGCGGGTGGTGCGGCGGGCGAGAGGGCTGGCGGCGCGGGCGGGGCAGCCGGTGGTGGATCTGGCGCGCTCGCACACCACCGTGTCGGTGGAGCGGGCGGTGCTGCGGCTGGCCGGTGTGACCGGCGCGGACTCCGACGGCATCCCGTGGGTGAACCGGCTGCTGGACGCGGTCCGGGCGGACGTCGGCCTGGGCCACGGCGTGGCGGTGCCGGTGTTCCACGCGCTCCGGCGGGAGGGACTGGACGACGTCACGGTGCTGGCGCAGAAAGCGGCCGCGGGGGCCGTACGGTTCGCCGTACCGCAGCAGAAGGCCGAGGTGACCGCGGCCCGTCGCGCGGCGGCGCGAGCGACCCGCCGCGGCCTCGCGCTGATCGACCGGCGCCGCACCGAGCGGGAGCGGCTGATCCGGCGGTACGGGGATCCGGCGCAACGCCCGTGGATCTATCTCATCGTGGCCACCGGCGACATCCACGAGGACATCCCGCAGGCGCAGGCGGCGGCCCGGGCCGGCGCGGACGTGATCGCGGTGATCCGCTCGACCGGGCAGTCGCTGCTGGACTACGTGCCCGAGGGCGCCACCCGGGAGGGTTTCGCCGGCACGTACGCCACCCAGGAGAACTTCCGGCTGATGCGGGCGGCGCTGGACGAGGTGTCCAAGGAGCTCGGCCGGTACGTGCGGCTGACCAACTACGCGTCCGGGTTGTGCATGCCGGAGATCGCCACGCTGGCCGGGCTGCAACGGCTGGACATGATGCTCAACGACTCCATGTACGGCATCCTGTTCCGCGACATCAACCCGATCCGGACGTTCGTCGACCAGCGGTTCTCCCGGCAGATCCACGCCCGGGCCGGGATCATCATCAACACCGGTGAGGACAACTACCTGACCACGGCGGACGCGGTCGAGGCGGCGCACACGGTCACCGTCTCCCAGTTGCTCAACGAGTTCTTCGCCCACGAGGCGGGCCTGGCGGACTGGCAGCTCGGCCTGGGGCACGCGTTCGAGATCAACCCGGACCTGCCGGACTCGTTCCGGCTGGAGCTGGCGCACGCGCTGCTGGCCCGCGAGCTGTTCCCGGACGCGCCGCTGAAGTGGATGCCGCCCACCAAGCACATGACCGGCGACGTGTTCCGCGGCAACCTGCTGGACGGGTTCTTCAACCTGGCCGGGGTGCTGACCGGGCAGGGCATCCTGCTGGTCGGCATGATGACCGAGGCGGTGGTCACCCCCTGGCTGTCCGACCGGGACATCGCCCTGCAGAACGTCAGGTACGTCCTCAACGGCGCGGGCAATCTGCACGAGGACTTCCTGCCCGGCCCGTTCATCCGGGGGCGCGCGAACCAGGTGCTGACCGAGGCCGTCGACCTGCTGGAACGGATCGTGGACGACGGGCTGCTGAACGCCATCGCCGACGGCACCTTCGGCATCATGAAGCGGCCCGCCGACCGCGGTAAGGGCCTGGACGGCGTAGCTCGCCAGGCCGACGACTACTACAACCCGGTGACGGAGGCGCTGTGATCATCCGGCCGTACGGCGACACCACCGGCGACGGGATGGTGCAGCTGTCGTTCACCCTGCCGATCCCGCACGACAAGCGCGCCGAGGGTGCCGCGCTGCAGCTGGCCGGCAACATGGGCATGGACCCGGCGATGGTGGTGCACGCCAGGCAGATGGGCGACGGGTACACCTTCTTCGTCGTGTACGGGCGGGTGCACCACCTGGTCGACACCGACAAGGTGCAGGTGATGGAACGGGACTTCCCGCTGCTGAGCGCCAAGGAGATCAACGAGGTGATCAAGCGGAGGCTGCGCCGCCGGCTGACCGTGGTGGGCGCCTGCATCGGCACCGACGCGCACACCGTCGGGATCGACGCCATCCTCAACGTCAAGGGCATCGCGGGGGAGAAGGGCCTGGAGTACTACCGGGAGCTGTCGGTGACGAACATGGGCGCCCAGGTCTCGGTGCCCGATCTGGTGGAGACGGCCCGGGCGCAGAAGGCGGACGCGGTGCTGGTCTCCCAGGTGGTCACCCAGCGCGACGCGCACCTGTTGAACACCCGGGCCATGTCGGCGGCGTTCCGGGAGGCGATGCCGGCCGGGCAGCGGCCGTTGCTGATCGTCGGCGGGCCGCGCTTCGACGAGCTGATGGCGGCCGAGCTCGGCGTGGACCGGATCTTCGGCCGAGGTACGACACCCCGGGAGGTCGCCTCCTACCTGGTACACGCCCTGATCACCGCGAAGGAGCCTGCCGCATGATCACCGTTGTGCACCGCCGCTACGTGCCCTACTCGCACGCCCACTACGCCGGGAACCTGGTCGACGGGGCGTACTCGCTGGGCCTGTTCGGTGACGTGGCCACCGAGGTGTGCATCCGGCTGGACGGCGACGAGGGCCTGTTCGCGTCGTACTCCGACGTGCAGTTCACGGCGCCGGTACAGGCCGGCGACGTCCTGGAGGTGACCGCCACGGTGGTCCGGATGGGCACCCGGTCGCGCACCATCGACTTCACCGCCACCGTGGTGTGCCGCGGCGCCGGCGGGTCCGCCGCGACCGTGCTGGCCGAGCCGATCGTGGCGGTGACCGCCACCGGCACGGTCGTGGTCCCGCCGAAGGCGTGAACACCGCGATCTGCGTCGACGTCGGGTCCACGTACACCAAAGCCTGCCTGATCGACCTCGACGGCGCGCGCCTGATCTCCCGCGCGGAGGTGCCGACCACCGCGGACACCGACGTGCTGACCGGTCTGGACGCGGCGGTCGCCCGGCTGGGCGGCGCCGGCCCGCAGTACGTCTGCTCGTCGGCCGGCGGCGGCCTGCGGCTGGCCGTGGTCGGCTACGAGGCGCTGGTCACCGCGGAGGCCGGGCACCGGGTCGGGCTGTCCGCCGGCGCCCAGGTGGTGCACGTCGCGGCCGGCCCGCTGGACGGCACCATGATCCGGGCGCTGCGGGCGTCGCGCCCGGATGTGATCCTGCTGGTCGGCGGCACCGACGGCGGTGACGGCGATATCCTGCGGCGCAACGCCGGCCGGCTGGCCGCCGCCCGGATCCGGGTCCCGGTGGTGCTGGCCGGCAATGCCGAGGTACGGGACGAGGCCGCCGCCGTGCTGACCGATCGGGGGGTACCGGTGACCGCCACCGGGAACGTCCTGCCGCGGATCGGCGTGCTCGAACCGGCGCCGGCCCGGGCGGCGATCCGCGAGGTGTTCCTGCGGCACGTGATCGGCGGTAAGCGGCTGTCCCGGGGACCGCGGTTCCGGTCGCTGGTCCGCGCCGCCACCCCGGACTCGGTGCTGGCCGGTGTGGAACTGTTGGCCGACCGGACCGGCGCCGGAGTGCTGGTGGTGGACGTCGGCGGCGCTACCACCGACGTGTACTCGGCGCTGCTGCCCGACGCCGAGGCGGAGACCGGGCCGCGCCGGGACGTGGCCGGGACGCTCTGGCGGTCGCGGACCGTCGAGGGCGACCTCGGGGTGGCGGTCAGCGCACCGGGCACGCTGGCCGCGGCGGCCGCCGAGAAACTCGACGCCACCGGGGAGATGACCGGGGCGCGGCTGGCCGCGCTGGCCGCCACGGTCGCGGTGCGCCGGCACGCGCGGGGCCACTCGCCGGGTCCGGGGTTGCCCCGTGCCGGCGGGCGCGACCTGCGCGACGTACGGCTGGTGGTGGGCTCCGGCGGGGTGTTGCGGCACGGCGGCGGCGACGCCGTGCTGGACGCGGTGCTTTCCGACACGGCCGGCGGCTGGGTGCCTCCGCGTGCCCCGCGTCGGATGATCGACACCCGCTACGTGCTGGCCGCCGCCGGACTGCTCGCCGCCGACCACCCGGAAACGGCGGCCGGCCTGCTGAGCCGGATGTAGGCCGTTCGGGTACAGCTGAAGACACGCCGAGAAATGCGACACGCCAAGGTGCGGATCGACTGTTGACAGACCGGCGGGGGGCGGACGTACCGTCTGGGGGTCCAGACGCGGGAAGCGGTTGTTGTTCGCTTCGTTCCTTCGCTCACTGGCCGCGCCGCCGGCGCACGCCAGGTCCAGGGGGTGGGGGTCGGCGGGGCGGCGCGGACCGATCGTGTCCGGTGTGCGCAAGGGGGTGGACCGGGGCCAGTAGACAACGGCACGACGCGGGCAGCCAGCTCGCCGCCGGGCCGGTCCGAAGGTGTTCGGGACGCGTCACCTGCCACAGCGGCCGTGCCACGGACCAAGGGAGCAATCGGGGTGTGGCCTGCCGGCTGCGCCCCGGTTCCGTTTCCCGCGACGGTGCCGTTATCGCTGCCGGGTAGCCTTCCGGTCGTGGCCATGACCCTGCAGCCTCCGGCGTCGTCCGCCGCTGTTCCGCCCGCGCCGGCCGGCCGGCCGATCCGGCTGCGTGCCGCGCTGGTCATGGCCGCCGCGGCCGGTGCCGCCCTGCTGCTCGCGTTGCCGCCGTACGGGCTGTGGTGGCTCGCCCCGGCCGGGGTGGCGCTGCTGGCCGCGGCGGTGCACCGGCGCCGGCTGCGGGCCGGGTTCGGTCTGGGGCTGATCACCGGCGGGGTGCTCTTCTACCCGCTGCTGTGGTGGACCACGTTCGCCGCCGGCTGGCTGCCGTGGGTGCTGCTGGCCACCGTGCAGGCCGCGTTCCTGGGGCTGGTCGGCCTGGCGAGCGCCTGGCTGAGCCCGCTGATCGACCGGTGGCGGGCGCTGTGGCCGCTGGCGGCCGGCCTGCTGTGGACCGCGCAGGAGGCACTGCGCGACCGGGCGCCGTTCGGCGGCTTCCCGTGGGGCCGGCTGGCGTTCAGCCAGGGTGAGGCGCCGGTGCTGCGGCTGGCCGTGCTCGGCGGCGCGCCGCTGGTCACGTTCGCGGTCGCGGCCACCGGAG
>DASSAL010000211.1:0-3836 GCA_035685405.1 Actinoplanes sp.
CGTGGCGTCCGGCGTCGACCCGGCCGGCCGGCGTGGGAGCGGATGCGACCGGCCGGCGCGGCGCTCGCCGTTGCCGCGGTGGTGGGTGTCGCGGTCGCGGTGGCCGGCCGGAACGACGGACCCGACCGCATCCCGGCCGCCGCGCCGCCGGCCGCGGCCGCGACCCCGGCCGCCACACCGCCCGCCACACCGAGTGCCACATCCCGTGCCACGACGACGGCGCCGGTCCGGGCGGCCGGGCCGGTCCTGAGCGCGGCCGGCGCCGTGGCCGACGACTCGGTTCCGACGTGGACCCAGAACACCGTGCGGGTGCGGGTCAGCCGGCCGGTGGTCGATCTGGCGGTGACCATCAGCGTGGCGCGCACCGCGGGCGTGGCCGAGGCCGGCCGGTACACCACCGTGCCGAACACCGACGTGATTACGGACGTGCGCCGCACCCCGGACGTGCTCATCTACTCGTTCACCCTGAAAGCCGGTCAGCGACTGCGGCCCGGTACCTACGAGTTCGCCGCCCAGTTCGACCACCGGCCCGGGCGCAAGCGCGCCGCCGACTCGTACGCGGTGGCGGCCCGCACCGGGTCCGCGGACGCCGCGGAGTCCGGCCGGTTCGACTGATGTTTCGACTCCGTTGACAATGTGTGACCGGCACCTCAAGATGAGTTGTTGTCTATGGGTGGGAGCGCTCCCACTCCTTGAAGGAGGATGCGGTGAAGCTGGCTGTCTCAGGAGCCTGCGTGCTCGCCGCCGTCGGCCTGGGCGCGGTGGCGACGCCCGCGCTGGCGGACGAGGTCGAGCAGGTGGTGAACGGTGGGTTCGACAGTGGCATCGACCCCTGGTGGTCCAGCGCGAACGCCACGATCACCCTCGACAATGGCCGGGCCTGTATAGACGTGCCCGGCGGCACCACCAACCGCTGGGACGTGATCGTCGGCCAGAACGACATCGACCTGGTGGCCGGCGAGTCGTACCGGTTCCAGTTCTTCGCCTCCGGCACCCCGGACGGTCACGTCGCGCGCGCCGTGGTCGGGCTCGCGGTGGCGCCCTACGACACGTACTTCGAGGCCTCGCCGATCCTCAGCGTCAGCGGCAACAGCTACTCGTACACCTTCACCGCCAACACCACCACCGCGCAGGGCCAGGTCGCCTTCCAGGTCGGCGGCAGCGCGGACCCGTGGCGCTTCTGCGTCGACGACGTCTCGCTGGTCGGCGGCGTGCCGCCGGAGCAGTACGAGCCGGACACCGGCCCGCGGGTGCGGGTCAACCAGGTGGCGTACCTGCCGGACGGCCCGAAGAACGCCACGCTGGTCACCGACGCCACCGAGCCGCTCTCCTGGGAGCTGCACAACCGCAACGGCCGGACCGTGGCGTACGGCCGCACCACCCCGCACGGCGTGGACGCCTCCTCCGGGCAGAACGTGCACACCATCACCTTCAGCCGGGTCACCCAGCGCGGCCAGGGCTTCACGCTGGTGGCCGACGGTGAGGCGAGCCGGCCGTTCGACATCGGCGCGGCGGCGTACGAGCAGCTGCGCACCGACGCGTTGAAGTTCTACTACACCCAGCGCAGCGGCGTCGCGATCGACGACGCGCTGCGGCCCGGGTACGGGCGCCCGGCCGGTCACGTCGACGTCCCGCCGAACCAGGGTGACGGCGACGTGCCCTGCCAGCCCGGCGTGTGCGACTACCGGCTGGACGTGACCGGCGGCTGGTACGACGCCGGTGACCACGGCAAGTACGTGGTCAACGGTGGCATCTCGGTGTGGCAGCTGCTCAACCAGTTCGAGCGCAGCCGGATCGTCGGCGACGCCCAGCCGGGCAAGCTGGGTGACGGCACGCTGGCCATCCCGGAGAGCGGCAACGGCGTCCCGGACATCCTCGACGAGGTCCGCTGGGAGCTGGAGTTCCTGCTGAAGATGCAGGTGCCGGCCGGTCAGCCGGACGCCGGCATGGCGCACCACAAGATCCACGACCAGAACTGGACCGGCCTGCCGCTGCTGCCGCACCTGGACCCGCAGCTGCGGGAGCTGCACCCGGTGTCCACGGCCGCGACGCTCAACCTGGCTGCCACCGCGGCCCAGGGCGCGCGCATCTACCAGCGGTACGACCGGGCCTTCGCCGACCGGCTGCTGGCCGCCGCGCGGACCGCGTACACCGCGGCCGGGACCAATCCGATCCAGCTGGCCGACCCGAACGACGCCATCGGCGGCGGCCCGTACAACGACGACCAGGTGGACGACGAGTTCTACTGGGCGGCGGCCGAGCTGTACCTGACGACGGGGGAGCGGGCGTACCGGGACGACGTGCTGAACTCGCCGATGCACACCGCCGACGTCTTCACCGCCGGCAACGCCGCGTTCGACTGGGCCGCCACCGCCGCCGCCGCCCGGCTGGACCTGGCCCTGGTGCCGTCCGCGCTGCCCGGCCGCGCCCAGGTGCGCCGGTCGGTCGTGGACGCCGCCGACCACTTCCTGGCCATCCTGCGGGAGCACCCGTACGGCCTGGCGTACGCCCCGGCCAACAACATGTTCGACTGGGGCTCCAACAGCCAGGTGCTGAACAACCTGGTCGTCGTCGCCTCGGCGTACGACATCACCGGCCGGACGAAGTACCGCGACGGCGTGCTGACCGGTCTGGACTACCTGTTCGGCCGCAACGCGCTGAACATCTCGTACGTCACCGGCTACGGCGAGGTGAGCTCGCAGAACCAGCACAGCCGCTGGTACGCCCGCCAGCTCGACCCCAACCTGCCGAACCCGCCGCGGGGAACGCTGGCCGGCGGACCCAACTCGTCGCTGCAGGACCCGCTGGCGCAGGCCAAGCTGGCCGGCTGCATCGGGCAGTTCTGCTACATCGACGACATCCAGTCCTGGTCGACGAACGAGCTGACGATCAACTGGAACGCACCGCTGGCCTGGATCGCCTCCTTCGTGGCGGACCAGGACCAGGGATAGGTCAACCGGTCGAGGAGGCGGCGATCGCCACCGCCTCCTCGACCGTCCCGGCTCCCTCCAGCCGGTACGACCCGGACGTGTTCTCCCAGATCAGCGTGGAACCGGCCAACCGCGCCGTCTCCTCGCGCCGGACGCCGTCCCGGTCGATGTAGGCCACCGGGTGCGCGGTCGCCACCCAGACGGCAGGCCCGTCGTTCACCTCGGTCCAGACCAGGCCGGCGCCGCGCACCTGCTTGGCGAAGTACGGTTCCAGCCGTCCGTCGAACTGGTCCAGGCGGACCGTGCCGTTGCGGTAGAGCAGGGTCACCACGCGCGGTGCACCGGTGGCGTCCGGGTCGGCCAGCTGCACCGCCTCGGGCTCGCCCAGCCGGGCCGGCACGGTGACCCGGAACCGGGCCAGCCGCCGGGCTTCGTCCAGAGTGGTGGTCCGGACCGACGGCAGCGGGCTGGGGGAGGCGGGCAGCGCCCGGTCCGCCCCGCCGTCGCCGAGTTCGACCCCGGCGAACCGCAGCAGGGCGGTCGCCGCCTCGGCCACCGCCGTCCGGGCCGGTGGCACCACCGCGATCAGCACGGCCACCAGCACCACGGCGGCGGCGGCCAGCCAGCGCCGCGGCAGCTCCGGGCGGACACCGGCGGCCAGCCGGTGCCGGACCGCGTCCCGCAGGTCCGGCGGTGGCGGGGTGACCAGCACGGCGCCGAGTTCGCGCAGCTCGCGGGCCAGGTCGTCGTCGCGGAGATCAGGCACGATCGACCTCCTCCCGGCGGCCGGCGTCCAGGTGCGTGCGCAGCCGCTGCAGCCCGCGGAAGGTCCGCGACTTCACCGTGCCCTTGCTGCAGCCGAGCGCCTCGGCGGTCTCGTGCTCGGACAGGTCCAGCAGATATCGG
>DASSAL010000212.1:0-1795 GCA_035685405.1 Actinoplanes sp.
GTGGTGTCCAGCGCCTCATGCAGCGACCGGAACCCGACGCCGCGGCGGCGCAGCTCGGCGACCATGCCGATCAGGTCCTGCAGCGACCGGGACAGCCGATCCAGGCTCGGCACCACGAGCGTGTCACCCGGCCGCAGATAATCCAGGCACGCCGCCAGCTCCGGGCGGTCCGCGGTCCGGCCGGACAGCTTGTCGGCGAACACCCGCACACATCCGGCGTCCTAATACTCCAGCCGTAGTTCGTGATCTTCATGGTTGCCGGGCGGCTTGTCGCTGGTAGTGGCTGGTTCGGGCGCGGTGTTGGTGACGTCGTCGCCAGGTGGACCAGTGCAGCCGCTGGTTCAGAGTCTGGAGTGGACGGAGCAGCGCGGCGGCGAAGAGGTGTCTGATCTCGTTGCGGGTGAGCGGGATCTGGTCAGCCGGTGCGGCTCGATGGTGTTCGACGGCGGTGGTGACGGTGAGGAAGGCGTGGGCGAGCAGGGTGAGGGTGGCCCAGCGGTGCCAGGAGGTCCAGCGACGGACCTGGTGCTGGTCCAGCCCGGTCAGTTGTTTGCCGGTGTGGAAGTCCTCCTCGACCGCCCACCGGGTGCCGGCCACCTGGACCAGGGTGGTCAGCGGCACCGGGGTCGGTGAGAAGCAGCGGTAGTAGGCGCGTTTGCCGGTGCGGCGGTGCCGGCGGACCAGCAGCCGCCACTGGCCAGCCGTCTTGGACGGAAGGTCGATCAGGGCCCAGTCGTAGACGCGCATGCCCTTGGCGCCGGCGCCGGCCGACAGCGGCTGCCAGGCGCGGGCGGGCAGCCGCAGGGTGAGCATGTCGGCGCGGATCGGGCCGGCTGCGGTCGGCACCTGGTAGTCCCGGGCGACGGCCAGGACGTAGCCGACCCGGCGCCGTTCCAGTTCGCCGCGCAGCTGCGGGTCGGCGCCGTAGACCTCGTCCGCGGTCACCCACCGGGCCGGGATCCCGGCGTCCAGCGTCCGGGCGATCATCTGCCGGGCCAGCGCCGGCTTCGTCGCGAACCCCACCTCGGCCGGCACGCCGGCGGCGGCGCGGCGGGCCGGGTCATCGATCCAGCACCGGGGCAGATACAGCGCCCGGTCGATCAGCCCGTGCCCGACCCTGCCGGCGTAGGTCAGCCACACGGTGACCTGCGCGTTCTCGGTCCGGCCCGCGGTGCCGGTGTACTGCCGCTGCACCCCAACCGTGGCGGTGCCCTTCTTCAGATCGCCGGTCTCATCGACCACCAGCACCGCATCCGCATCGGCCAGGTACTCGACGACGTACCCGCGGACATCGTCGCGGACCGCGTCGGCGTCCCACACCGCCCGGGCCAGCAGATGCTGCATACCGTCCGGACTGGCCTCCCCGGCGTGCTCGGCGATCGTCCAGCAGTTCTTCCGCGGCAACTCAGCCAACAACCCCGCCACGAACGCCCGCACCCGCCGCCGCGGCTCCACCCGCGCGAACCGGCCCGCCACCCGGCCCATCAGCTCCTCGAACACCGCCTGCCACCGGGCAGGGTCTACGCTCTCGCCCGCGGCCACCGCCGGATCGTCCAGAGTCCACACAACCCGGGATGATCAAGCGGTGGCCGCACCCCGCCCCGGACCGCCACGCCGCAAGATCACGATCTACGGCTGGAGTACTAAGCGGTAGCGGAGCGACGGAGAGTAACTGCTTTTGAGGTTTCTTGTTGAGTGGTGCGGCGGGGGAGAGCCGACGGCCAGGGCGCAGGCCGCTCCCGTTGCGGCTAGCTGATGCCACTCCGATACGTCCGCGAAGTTGGTCAGCGCGGCG
>DASSAL010000213.1:0-25076 GCA_035685405.1 Actinoplanes sp.
GATGCAGGCGGCGGTGGACCTGGTTGCCGGCGTGGTCGCGAACGTGGCCCCCACCCTTCCGCTGGCCGAGCTGTCCGCCGTGGCCGATCGCGAGGCCACCGGGCCGAGCACCTCGGCGATCATCGCCGCCGCCCGCCGCCGCGGCATCCCGGTGGAACGGCTCGGTGACCTCAGCCTGGTGCGGCTCGGCTGGGGCAACCGGTGCCGGCTGGCCTGGGCCGCGATGACCGACCGGACCGGTGGTGTGGGCATCGACATCGCCGGCGACAAGCAGGTCACCCGGGAGCTGATGGCGGCGGCCGGGGTGCCGGTGGTGCCCGGTGGTGCCGCGCGCACCGCGGCGGACGCCGTCCGGCTGCTGCATGAGCTGGGCGCGCCGGTGGTGGTCAAGCCCCGGCATGGGCGCCAGGGCGAGCACGTGGCGATGCACCTGGCCACCCCGGAAGCGGTGACCGCGGCGGTCACCGCGGCCGGTGGCGACGTGGTGGTCGAGCGCCAGCTGCCCGGCCGCGACTACCGGGTGCTGGTGGTGAACGGGGAGATCGCCGCCGCCGCCGAGCGGATCGCCGCCCACGTCGTCGGCGACGGCGAGCACACCGTGGCCGAGCTGATCGAGCAGACCAACGCCGACCCGCGACGCGGCGAGGGCCACTCGCGGGTGCTCACCCGGCTGCAGGTGGACGACGCGGTGACCGCGGTGCTGGACCGGCAGGGCTGCACGCTGGACACCGTGCCGGGCGCCGGTCACCAGGTGTGGCTGCGCGACAACGCCAACCTGTCCACCGGCGGCACCAGCCGCGACGTCACCGACCGCCTGCACCCGGACGTGCGGCGGCTGTGCCTGCGGGTGGCCGCGCTGGTGTCGCTGGACATCGCCGGTGTCGACCTGCGGCTGCCGGACATCGCCGAGCCGCTGCCGCCGACCGGCGACCCGGACCGGGTCACCGCCGGCGTCATCGAGATCAATGCGGTGCCCGGACTGCGCATGCACCTGGCGCCGGTGCAGGGCCGCGCGCGGGAGGTGGGCGACGCGATCGTCCGGGCGATGTTCCCGGCCGGGTCGGACGGCCGGATCCCGACCGCCTCGGTGACCGGCACCAATGGCAAGACCAGCGTGGTCCGGCTGGCCGCGTACCTGCTCGCCGGCACCGGGCTCAACGTGGGCGTGACCTGCTCGGACGGGGTGAGCATCGGCGGCCGGATGATCTCCGAGGGGGATGCCACCGGGCCGCGGTCGGCGCAGATCGTGCTGGGCGACCCGGGGGTGCAGGCCGCGGTGCTGGAGACCGCGCGGGGTGGCACGCTGCGGCGCGGGCTGGGGTACGACTGGACCGACGTCGGCGTGATCACCAACATCACCACCGACCACCTCGGCCAGGACGGCCTGCACACCGTCGAGGACATCGCGCACGTCAAGGCGCTGATCGCCGAGCGGGTGCGCGACGGCGGGACGCTGGTGCTCAACGCCGACGACCCGTGGGTGCGCAGCTTCGTGGACCGGCCGCGGGTCCGGGCCGAGCACAAGCGGGTGGTGTGGTTCGCCGAGGATCAGCGCAATCCGGTGGTGGCCGCGCATCTGGCCAAGGGCGGCACGGCGTACGTGCTGTACGACGGCTGGCTGGTGCAGGCCACCGGGGCCCGGCGTACCCCGCTGATCCGGATCGCCGAGCTGCCCGGCGCGTGCGGGGGAGCGGCGCCGTACGTCGCGGAGAACGCCCTCGCCGCGGTCGCCACCGCGCGGGCGCTGGGCGCCTCTCAGGACGTCGTGATGGAGCGGCTGGCCGACTTCGACCCGCCGGTGCACAATCCCGGCCGCGGCACGCTGCTGCGCCGGGGCGACGTCTCGCTGTTCGTCGACTACGCGCACAATCCGGCGGCGCTGGCCGCGGTGCTGCGGACGCTGCACCGGCTGTACGGGCCGGACCGCTGCCTGGCCGTGGTCACCCTGCCCGGCGACCGCCGTGACGACCTGCTGGCCGCGTCCGCCCAGGTGATCGCGGACGGGGTGACCCGGGCGGTGCTGCACGACGACGAGGATCTGCGCGGCCGGGCGCCGGGCGAGGTGCCGGCGCTGGTGGAGCGGGAGATGCGCGCGCGGTGCCCGTGGCTGACCGCGGTCCGGGCCGAGGGCTATCGGGCGGCGGTCGAGACGGCGCTGGACCTGGCCGAGCCGGGAGACGTCGTACTCGTGATGTACGAGAAGATGGCGCCGATGCTGCGCCTGCTCACCGAACTCGGCGCGGTGCCCGCGGAGCCCGGCCCGGCGTCGGGGCTGGGATTCGCCGCCTCGGCACGAGCATCGACGCGCCGGAGATACCTGTCGCCTTCGATTAAAGAATGATCGACTGGCGAGGATCGCCCGATCAGGCGAGGTTGCCCAGGTCGGAGCCGGATTCTTGTACCACGGCAACGTTGTGCGAGCGGCAGAAATGCGACCGATCGGACGGATACGCTGAGTAATCAGAGCCGGTCGCACCACTCCCATTCCAGTCGAGACGTCGGCGAATATGCCCGTGTGTGATCTTCCGGCGACAGCATGTAGAGCATTGCCGGAACGATTCACTCGATCGAGGAAACGGCCGAGAACCGGCGAACCCGGCAAGCTGGACGGATTTCCTCGGTACAGGCTCGATATAAGCAGGCTGAGCTGCGGAAATGCGTAAACATGTACGGAGCCTGTGAGTTGTTCGAGGCGTGCCACGTAGAGTGACGAATCCCAGGTCATTCCTGTCGTTGATCAGTCGAGAGAGTGACCGATCGTCGGCTAACATCCTCGCCGTCGATGGGGTTTGCTGGTCCAACGGCGGGCCGGACTCGCCCCGGCGTCGAGCGGCATGGCGGTGTTTCTCGGCGTTCTCTCAAATCGCGCATGTGGGGGCACATGAGCACGACGGACCTGCCCGGGTCGAGCCTGCTGGCCAACCGCTACCGGTTGGTCGAGCGGCTCGGAGCCGGCGGGATGTCAGTGGTGTGGCGGGGGTTCGACGAGGTCCTCGGCCGGCAGGTAGCGGTGAAGGTGTTGCCGCCGTCCTCCAGCGCCGATCCCTCGTTCCGGCGCCGGCTTCGCGCGGAAGCGCAGGCCGCCGCCCGGCTGACCCACCCGAACATCACGAATGTCTACGACTACGGCGAGGCCACCACGGTCGACGGTGAGCCGGTGCCGTACGTGGTGATGGAGCTGGTCGACGGCGAGTCGCTGGCCGCCGTGCTGGCCCGCGTCCGGCGCCTGCCGTGGCCGGCCGCGGTCCGGATCTGTGCCGAGGTGTCCGCGGCGCTGGCCGCCGCGCACGCCCGCGGCATCGTGCACCGCGACGTCACCCCGGCCAACGTCATGCTCACGCCCACCGGCGCCAAGGTGGTCGACTTCGGCATCTCGGCCCTGATCGGCGAGAACGACATCGACCCGGACGGCAGCCTGCTGGGCACCCCGGCCTACCTGGCGCCGGAACGCCTCGAGGGCGGTCAGGTCAGCCCGGCCACCGACGTGTACGCAGTCGGCCTGCTGATCTACCGCACGCTGATCGGCCAGCTGCCCTGGGACGTCGGCACCACCACCGCGCTGCTGCGCGCCCACCAGTACACCGAGCCGGACCCGCTGCCACCGGTCGAGGGCCTGCCGGCCGAGGTCGCCGACCTGGTCGGGCAGTGCCTGGAGAAGCGGCCGGACGACCGGCCGTCCAGCGCCGACCTGGCCCAGGTGCTGGCCGGCGTCTCCGCCGGAGCCCCGGCGGCCCGGGGCTACGTGCCGGACTGGGCGGAGAGCGGCGAGGACACCACCATCCTGCCGTCCGCGCTGTCGTACACCGACGGCATCGGCCGGGTCCGTCCCGGTCACGCCCGGGTCGCCAACTCCACCCCGGTGCAGGCGGGCCGCGGAGTCGCCTCGGTGCGGGCCGCCGCCGAGGGCCCGGCCGGTCTGGCGGCGGCCGCCGCCGCGATGGCCGCCGCGGCGGAGAACGCGCCGGTCTCGCCGGCCCCCGGCACCGCGATCCCGGTGTCGGTCTCGGACGTCAAGGCGGCGATCGCGGGCGAACCGGTGGCCGGGCGCCAGCCGGTGGCCGCGGTGTCGCCGGCCGGTCCGTCCGCGGGCCCGGCACCCTCGTCCGGCGCTCCGGCGGCGGCCGCGTCGGCAGTCCCGGCGTCGGCAGTCCCGGCGCCGGCCGCGCCCTCGGATGCGGCGCCGTCCGATACCGACGGTTCGTCCCGTGCGTCGTCGGGACGGGTCGCACCCACGGCACCGCCACCGGGCAACCATGCGCCCGGCCGCAACAACCGCTTCGGGGCGGTGCCCCCGTCGGCGCCGGCCGCGGGTGCGGCGGCTGCCGGAGGCGCGGCGGCGGGTGCCGCCGCGACGCCGTTCGTGCCGGCCGACGCTTCGGCCACCGCGCTCCGCCCGGCCGCCTCCGGTGCGCCGCCGCAGCGTGGCGGGGGTGGCGGCGGTGGCGGCACGCCACCGAACCGCGGTGGTGGCGCCGGGCCGGGTGGCCCGACCGGGCCGTCGCGGTCGCAGAAGACACACACCCGCCGGGTGATGATCGTGGCGGCGACGGTGCTGCTGCTGGGTGCCGCCGCGTACGGCTGGAGCCTCGCGGCGGGTGAAGCGCCGACCGGGCAGACCGTCAAGTCGGGGGCGTTGCCGCAGCCCAGCGTCATTCCGCCGTCCGGCAAATGCGTGGTCAGCTACGCGGTCCGCGCAGACGACGGCAATCGCTTCGACGCGACCGTGACGGTGGCCAACCGCGACCAGAGCACCATCAAGAACTGGAACCTCTGGTTCATCATGCAGGGCGACCAGACGGTCAGAGGTGGCGGCCGGGACAGCTTCAAGCTCGAGCAGCAGAACACCGCGGTGACCGTGAAGTCCCGCGAACCACTGAGCGCGCAGAAGTCCGTCACCATGAACATCAGCGGTCGGTATGCCAAGAGCAATGCCGCGCCGATGGTCTTCCAGTTGGGCGGGCAGACCTGCGAGACGTACGTGTCCGGCAAGCCGGGCGAGCCGTCCCGGCCGGTCGAGCGGTTGTCGAACGGTCAAGTCCGGCTCGGTCCGCCGACCACGACGCCCAAGCCCGGCCTCATCATCCGTAACGGTGTGGTGGTCCCGGTTCCGGTGCCGAGCGGCTCGGTCACCCCGACCAACAGTCCGACGACGACGACCACCACCACCACGCCGGTCGTCGACTGCAACGCCGTCCCACGGCCGCTCGAGTGCCCGCCGCCGAAACCCGACGACACGCCGCCGACGACGGTGCCGACGACGACGCCGCCGACCACGGAGCCGACGACGGAACCACCGCCCACCGAGGATCCGACGCCCGACGACACGGCCGACACCGGAGCCGACACGACGTCGACCGGCGCCGACACCTCCGGCGGGGTCAACGCGCCGCCGCCCTGATTCACGCTGAGCCGGCCCGATCGGCCGGCCGTTCGGGAAGTCCCGGCCGGCCGGCCGATCGGCGCGTTAGGGTGGGAGCGATGTGAGCAGGCACGATCCGGACGTTCGGGTCGGCATGGCGTGATGACGTCGGCGTGCCTGCGGGCCGCCCGCGACGTCCCCGGTGACAATGGCGACGTGGGCTGGATCACACCGCACGACGTACGCACCACGGGGAGCTCGGCATGAACATCGTCGAGGATCTGGCGGCGGAGGCGCTGTTCGTCTCGGATCTGCAGCCGTCCGAGTGTCCGAGCCGGCAGAAGGTCGAGGACGCGGTCACCAGAATGATCTCGCGTCACGGACGTCACGGATGCGCCGCTGTGGTGGCCGAGGAGTTCGGCGACCACCCGGACGAGGCCGTCCGACGCATGTGCTGGGTGCGCAAGGAGTTGCGCGGCATGGCGGTGGCTCAGCGCCGCCGGAGGGCCGCCGCGAGCACCTGAGGCTTTTTCGCAAAAAACACCACAAAAGCAACCGAGTTCGGCCGCCCCTGCACCCCGGGACGGCAACAGTCTTCCTCGTCAGCCGGTTCATCCGCCGGCTCTACGAGCGAGGAGGACCACGTGACTGCCACGACCGAACTCCCCGCCACCATCGGTATGACCCACGACGCGCCATCTGCGCGTGACATCGAGGACCTGGTCCGCGAACACATGCCGATGGTTGGCCATCTGGTCCGGGAACTGCTCAACCGCGTCCCCGGCCATGTCCACGCCGACGACCTGTCGTCCGCGGGATTTGCCGCGCTGCTCGGCGCCGCCCGTTCGTTCGACGTCACCCGGGGCATTCCGTTCCACCGCTTCGCCGCCGTCCGCATCCGCGGCGCACTGCTCGACGAGCTGCGCGGGCAGGACTGGGCGAGCCGATCGGTGCGCGCGCGGGCGCGCAAGACGTCGGCCGCCCGGCAGGAGCTGACCGTCGCGCTGGGACGTACCCCGACCGACGCCGAGGTGGCCGAGATGCTCGGCATCGGCCTGTCCGAACTGGCCGCGGTCGACGACGACGTGCAGAAGGCGGCCCTGCTCAGCCTGCAGGGCTTCCCGACCGGCGCGGCCGAGGAGATGGTGCCCGAGCAGTCCGAGGGCCCGGAGGATCTGCTGCTGAAGCGGGAACGCCTCGGCTATCTGCACCAGGCCATCCAGGCGCTGCCGGAACGGTTGCGCCAGGTGGTCACCGAGTCGTTCCTGCAGGAGCAGCCGCTCAGCGAGGTGGCGGCCCGGCTGGGGGTGACCGAGTCGCGGATCTCGCAGCTGCGTACCGAGGCACTGCGGCTGCTGCGGGAGGGTCTGAACAGCTCGCTCGCCCCGGAGCTGCTCACCGTGGCGGCGGGCGGGCCGCGCAGCCGCAAGGGATGCCAGCAGCGCCGGCGGACCGAGTATTTCCAGCGGGTGGCCGAGCAGGGCAACCTGCACACCCGGCTGGCCGTGACGGACAGCCACGGCGTCCCGATCGCGGTCGCCGCGTAGCACCGGGACGGGCGGCCCGACGGCCGCCCGTCCCGGCCTCAGCCGAGATAGAGGATGGCGTCCACCTCGATCGCCATGTCCTCCAGCGCCACCGGGATGGTGGTGCGCACCGGCGGGTGGTCGCCCGTGAAGTACTCCGCGAAGATCGTGTTGAGCTCCGCGAAGTCGCCGAAGTCGCGCAGGTACACGCCCACCCGGACGGCCTGGTCCAGGCCGCCGCCGGCCGCCTCGGCGCAGGCCGCCAGATTGCCGAAGGCCGCGTGCGCCTGCTCGGCGAAACTGCCGGTGACCCGGGTGCCGTCCGGCAGCGCCGGGATCGCGCCGGCCAGATAGACGGTGTCGCCGGCGACGATCGCCTGCGAGTACGGGCCGCCGACCGGGGCGGCCTGGGCGGTGTGCACGGCGCGCTTGGGCACGGGTCTACTCCTTCGGACGGGGAAACTGCTCGGCCAGGTCGTCGACGCCGACCAGCGGCGCCGACAGCAGAGCACGCAGATCATTCTCGCGGCGGGCCAGGGCGGCGCGCTGCCCCGGGGTCAGCGGCACCCACGGCGGGGGCGGCGCCGGCCACTGCGGGTGGAGACGCCGGCCGGCCACGTACGTCGCCTCGTTGATCAACCGCAGCGGGGCGAGCCGCGTCTGCCGATGCGCGTCGACCACCTGGAATGCGCCCTCCTCGACCCGGAACACCGCCACGTCCGCGGGCGCGCCGACGGCGAGGGTGCCGGCGTCCAGCCCCAGCGCCCGCGCCGGGTGCACGGTGGCGGCCGCGACCACCTCGGCCAGCGGCATGCCCACCGCCAGCAGCTTGGCCATCGTGGTGGGCAGGTCGAAGACCGGTCCGCAGACCGATCGGGCGTGCAGATCGGTGGAGATGGAGTACGGGGGGAGCCCGGCCGCCAGTTGCCGGGCCACCACGTCGAACGCGAACGCGCCGGACCCGTGTCCGACATCGAACAGCACGCCACGCTCGTGGGCGGCGGCCGCCGCGGGACCGGTCGCCTCGGCCAGGCCGCTGGCGCAGTGCGTGATGATGTCGCCCGGCCGCAGCAGGCCGAGGACCTCAGGCAACGGCGGCGGCGCGGTGCCGACGTGCACCATCACCGGCACCGCGCAGGCGGTCGCCGCCTCGATCGCGCGGCGCAGCGGCTCCACGCCGTTGCCGCCCACCGCCTCCGCGTCGATCCGCACCTTGACGCCCCGGACCAGGTCCCGGTGCTGCGGCACCACCTCGGCGATCAGCTGCGGGTCGCAGAACTCCAGGTCGCGACCCTCGCCGGTGCGGGCGGCCAGGCCCTGGCCCGCGACGTTGAGCAGCGCCACCACGCGGACCTGCCGGCCGGCCGCGAAGCCGCGCAGCCCGGCCAGCGTGTACGCGCCCGCCGAGCCGGCGTCCACCCAGGTGGTGACGCCGGTGTGCCAGGCGACCGGGTCGGGGTCGATGCCCCAGTAACCGGCGCCCGGATACACGTGCGTGTGCAGGTCGACCAGGCCCGGCGTGACCAGGCGCCGACGGACGTCGACGACCGCCCGGGCCGGCCCCAGGCCGGTCCCGACCGCCGCGATCCGGCCGCCGCGCACCGCGACGTCGAGCCGGCCGGTGTGCCCGCCACCGGGATCGATCACCTCGCCGCCGACGAACAGCAGGTCGTACGGCTCAGGCACGCGGCGGCTCCAGAATTGTCGGTGGTGCTTGGTAGCTTGCTCAGCGTTGTCGTCGGCGGTCAAGGAGGTGACGGTGCTCAACGTTCCCGAGGAGCGGATCGACTGGCGGGCCAAGGGGTTCTGGCTGCCGGCCGGCTCGGTCACCGCGGCCGAGCTGGCCGCCCGCCGGCCGGGCGTCTTCGACGGCGGTTTCACCTGGCCGCTGCTGGTGATCCGGGAGTCGGCGGTGCGGGCGAACATCGCGACGATGGCCGCCTACTGTGCCCGGCACGGCATGGATTTCGCGCCGCACGCCAAGACCACGATGGCGCCGGCGCTGCTGCGGGCCCAGCTGGAGGCGGGCGCCTGGGGGCTGACCGTGGCCACCGCCAACCAGGCGTTGATCCTGCGCAGACTGGGCGTGCCCCGGGTGTTCCTGGCCAACCAGGTGCTCGACGCGACCGCGCTGCGCTGGCTGGCCGAGCAGTCCGCGGCGGGCTGGGAGGTTCATCTGCAGGTCGACTCGGTGGCCGGCGTCCAGGCCGCGGCGGCGGCGCTGGGCGGGACCGGGCGGCTGCGGGTCGTGGCGGAGCTCGGGCACGTGGGCGGGCGGACGGGCGCGCGTACGATAGATGATCTTGAAGTTGTGGCCCGCGCCGCCGCGGCGGTAACCGGCCTCGAACTCGCCGGGGTGACCGGTTATGAGGGGCAACTGTCCGGCCGCGCCGAGGTGGACGACTTCCTGGACCGGCTCGGCGGGGCCGTCGGAAAGCTGGCCGGCCTGCTGCCGGAGCGGCCGATCGTCTCGGCCGGGGGCAGCGCCTGGTTCGACCGGGTGGCGGCCCGGCTGGCCGGATCCGACCGCTACCGGCTGATCCTGCGCAGCGGCGCGTCGGTGACCCACGACGACGGGTACTACCGGGCGAGGACGCCGTTCACCCGGGTGCCCGCCGAGGGGCCGCTGCACGCGGCGATGGAGATGTGGGCGCAGGTGCTGTCCACACCCGAGCCCGGCCTGGCTGTGGCCGGCATGGGCAAGCGGGACGCGCCGATCGACGAAGGGCTGCCGGTGGTGCGCGCGCCGGCCGGGCTCACCGTGACGAAGCTCAACGACCACCACACGTATCTGCGGGTCCCGCCGGAGGTCCAGGTCCGGCCCGGTGACCTGCTGCGGTTCGGCCTGTCCCATCCCTGTACGGCGTTCGACAAGTGGCGCGACATCCCGGTCGTCGACGATGATCACCGGGTGGTCGACGTGCTGCACACCTACTTCTGATGATCCCCGGCCCGATATCCGACACTCGCCGCGACGGCGTCTGCGTGCTGCCCAGGCCCGACGCGGTGAGCACCCGGATCGACCCGGGGCTGCCGCGCGAGGGGTACACGCTGGCGGTCTCGGCCGGCGGCGTGGTGATCACCGGTGGCTCCGCGGCCGGTGTCTTCTACGGCCGGCAGACGCTCCGGCAACTGCTGCCGCCGCCGGCGCTGCGCCGCGCGCGGATCAGCGACGAACCGCTCGCCGTGCCGTGCCGGCTGATCCGGGACCAGCCGCGGTTCGCGTGGCGAGGTGTGATGCTGGACGTGGCGCGACACTTCATGCCGGTCGCCGACGTGCTGCGATTCATCGACCTGATCGCCTTCCACAAGCTCAACGTGCTGCACCTGCACCTGACCGACGACCAGGGCTGGCGGATCGAGGTGCCGGGGTGGCCGCGGCTGGTGACCGTGGCCGCGTGGCGGCCGCGCAGCATGCTGGGCTCATCGGTGCACGCGCGGTACGACGACCGGCCGCACGGCGGTTACTACACCGCCGACGACCTCCGCGAGATCGTGGCGCACGCGGCCGACCGGCACGTCACCGTGGTGCCCGAGATCGATCTGCCCGGGCACATGGAAGCGGCCATCGCGGCGTACCCGGAACTCGGCACCGGCCCGCCCGGCCAGGTGCGCACCGCGTGGGGTGTTTCGACGCGGCTGCTGAACGTCTCCGACACGGCGCTCCGCTTCTGCCGCGAGGTCCTCGACCAGGTCTGTGCGATCTTCCCCGGCGAGCTGATCGGGGTGGGCGGCGACGAGTGCCCGCCGGACGAGTGGCGGGTGTCTCCCGCGGTCCAGGAGTTCCTGCGGGCCGAGGGGCTGGCCGACGAGCGGGCCCTGCACGGTTGGTACATCGGGCAGATGGCGGCACACCTGCGGAGGCACGGGCGGCGGGTGTACGGCTGGGACGAGATCCTGGACGGCGGCGCACCGGCGGGAGCCACCGTTGCCGCCTGGCGCGGGATGGCCCAGGCCGCCCGGGCGGTGCGGGCCGGACTCGACGTGGTGTCCTGCCCGGACACGTCGGTGTACCTGGACTACCGGCAGTCCGACCACCCCGGTGAGCCCACTCCGACCGGGACCGTGCTGACCGTCGAGGACGTGTACGCCTTCGACCCGGTGCCACCCGGGCTCACCCCGGACGAGGCGGCCCGGATCATCGGGGCCCAGGCCAACGTGTGGACCGAGCACATGGAGTCGGCGCGGCGGGTGGACTACATGGTGTTCCCGCGGTTGTGCGCGTTCGCCGAGGTGGTCTGGGGCCGGACGCCCGGCTTCCCGGCGCGGCTGGCCGAGCACTATCCGCGGCTGGACGCGCTGGGCGTCAACTATCGTCCGCCGACCGGGCCGCGGCCCTGGGACGCCCGCCCGGACGCGCCGGGCCGGCCGCGGGACCGGGCGGAGCGGGAAGCGGAACTGGCCGCGATGACCGCCGGGCCGTGATGGTCAAGTGGAGCACGGGTGCCCATTGATCGCGCGTTCCGGCGTGGCTCGCGCTCCTGCGAGGCTCGGGCGTCGGCGCGGCGCGCTACGTCCGGACGTCCGCTTCCGGGTTGGCGGCCGGGTCGGGTTCGATCAGCAGCCGGGCGTAGTCGGCCATGGACCGCTGATACCGCGGCAGGTGGGCGGCCAGCGCCCCGACCGCGAGGGCGACCGCCTCCCGCTCCCGGCCGACATCGGTCAGCGCCAGCGCCAGCACGGTCTTCACCGCGTCGTCCAGGTGGTCCGAGCCGGCGCGCAGCTCCGCGGTGAGCAGCGCGACGCTCTCCTGCGACCGGTCCAGGTTGCGCAGCGAGCTGGCCATCTGGATGACCGCCCGGCGGCGGCGCTCGCCGGTCAGGCCGGCGTCGAGGGCCTGCTGGTACAGCGGTACGGCGAGGTCGGAGTGCCCGGTCGAGTCGAGTGCGGCGGCGCGCTCGAACAGTCCGTCCGGATCGCCCGGCGGCAGCTCACCGGCCAGCCGGTCGATGACGGCGCGGAAGTCCGCGGCGTCCCGCTCGTCGAGCGACGCCCACGCGCCGGCCACCCGCTGCTCCCAGTCCCCCGTCTGCATCCCGCCAGCGTCGCACAACCGGCCGCCCGGGTCGGCTCAGATCGTCGCCGCGTCGCGGTGGATCCGGCACATCGGCCGCCGGGGGCACGGAGGCGCCCGACCCTGGGATCTCCTTGACCTTCCCCGACCACGACGCAGGTCCGCCGGGCGGGGACGCGGCTGGTGGCGGTCCTCGACAGCATCAGCACGCGGAGAGTGGATCCACTGTGGTGAGGTCGTCATCGGGCGACGGTCAGTCGCCTCGCCGGGGGATGGGCAGATCATGGACCGGCACGTACGGTCCTTTCAGGCAGGTTTACACCTATTGCGTCCCGCATGCGCCTCCTTTGCCCGGAGTTGCCGATGTCTGTGTTCCGTGCCACCAACGCCGCCACCGACAACCACGACGGTTCGTGGTCCGTGCCGCAGCAGCGCCCCGCCTATACCGATCTCTACGACGGGCCCACCGAGCGGCTGTACGAGTCGGACACCGAACCCGAGCCCGAGGAGCGGCGGCAGCCACGGCCCAGACGCGGGGTGACCTTGGCGGTGGTGCTGGCGGTGCTGGCGCTGATCGCCTCGGCCGGCGCCGTGTGGATGGCCTGGCGTGCGCTGGCCGTGGCGGGCACCGCTCCGGCCGCCCCGTCGACCCCGGCCGCCGGCTCGGGGCCTGCTCCGGTCGCCGCCCCGTCGCAGCTCGCGCCCGGCGCCGAACCGGAGCTGTCCGCCGAGGCGACCGCGGATCCGTCGGCCGTCCCGTCGGCGCCGGACAGCGGCTACGCGGTCTCGTACGCCGCGCAACCGCTGCTGGTGCAGGTGGGCTGCGCCGCGGTGATGTACCTGGACCTCGACGAACCCCGCGCCGACGCCGCTCAGCAGCAGAGCGATCTGCGGTACGACAGCCGGTGCGGCACCGACCGGCCGACACTGACCCTGGCACCCGGCGCCGAGGCGGCCGGCCTGGCGACCGGCCCGGAGGTGGACGCGGCGGGCTGCGCGGAGGCGATCCGGACCAGCCCGCTCGGGGTGGCCGCCACGGTGCCCGTCGAGAAGGGGACGGTGCTCTGCGTGCTGACCTCCGCCATCGAGGCCGAGGACCGCGGTGACCGCCCGCGCATGGTCCTGGTCGAGGTCACCGACGTGGACGAGAACGGCACCGCCGGGCTGCGCGCCACCTCGTGGACCGTCCCTGAATAGGTGCCGGGGCGCACCTGACAGAATGGCCGGGCGCCCCGTCACACACAAGGAGACGTTCCGTGATCCGTACCCATGACGCCGGCACTCTGCGCGCGAGTGACGCCGGCACGACGGTGACGCTGGCCGGCTGGGTGGCCCGGCGCCGCGACCACGGTGGGGTCATCTTCGTCGACCTGCGCGACGCGTCCGGGATCGTCCAGGTGGTGTTCCGCGAGGAGGACGCGCACGCGCTGCGCAACGAGTTCTGCATCCTGGTCACCGGCCAGGTCACCGCGCGACCGGCCGGCAACGAGAACCCGGAGCTGGCCACCGGCGATGTCGAGGTGGTGGCCGAGACGCTGACCGTGCTGTCCGAGGCGGCGCCGCTGCCGCTGCCGGTGGACGACTCGATCACCGCCGCCGACGACCTGCGGCTCAGGTACCGCTATCTCGACCTGCGGCGCACCGGCCCGGCCACCGCGCTGAAGCTGCGCTCGCGCGCCAACCGGATCGCCCGCGAGGTGCTGCACGCGCGCGACTTCAACGAGATCGAGACGCCCACGCTGACCCGGTCCACTCCTGAGGGCGCGCGCGACTTCCTGGTTCCGGTACGCCTTCAGCCCGGCAGCTGGTATGCCCTGCCGCAGTCGCCGCAGCTGTTCAAGCAGCTGCTCATGGTGGCCGGCATGGAACGCTACTACCAGATCGCCCGCTGCTACCGCGACGAGGACTTCCGGGCCGACCGGCAGCCGGAGTTCACCCAGCTGGACATCGAGATGTCGTTCGTCACCCAGGACGACATCATCGCGCTCGGTGAGGAACTCGTCGCCCGGCTGTGGGGTGAGCTGGCCGGATACACCGTGCCGACGCCGATCCCGCGGATCACCTGGACCGATGCGATGAACCGGTACGGCTCGGACAAGCCCGACCTGCGGTACGGGGTGGAGCTCACCGATCTGACCTCCTACTTCGGGGGCACGTCGTTCCGGGTGTTCGCGAGCGCCATCGACGCCGGCGGGTACGTCGGCGCGGTGGTCATGCCGGGCGGCGCCGCGCAGACCCGCAAGGAACTGGACGGCTGGCAGGACTGGGCGAAGGCGCGCGGCGCGCGCGGCCTGGCGTACGTGGTGCTGGACGGTGAGACCGGCGAGGCCCGGGGACCGGTGGCCAAGAACCTCTCCGCGGAGCACCTGGGTGGCCTGGCCGACGCGGTCGGGGCCAAGCCGGGCGACGCGATCTTCTTCGCCGCCTCCGCCGACCGCCGCGAGGCGCAGGAGTTGCTCGGCGCGGCCCGGATCGAGATCGCCCGGCGGGCCGGGCTGATCGACGAGTCCGCGTGGGCGTTCTGCTGGGTGGTCGACGCGCCGATGTTCGAGCGTACGGACGAGGGTGGCTGGACCGCCGTGCACCACCCGTTCACCTCCCCGAACGCGGACTGGCTGGACCGGTTCGAGCAGGCGCCGGACGAGGCGCTGGCGTACGCGTACGACATCGTCGTCAACGGCAACGAGATCGGCGGCGGCAGCGTCCGTATCCACCGCGGCGACGTGCAGAGCCGGGTGTTCGACCTGCTCGGCATCTCACCCGACGAGGCGCAGGACAAGTTCGGCTTCCTGCTCGAGGCGTTCAGGTACGGTCCGCCGCCGCACGCCGGCATCGCGTTCGGCTGGGACCGGGTCTGCATGCTGCTGGCCGGCAACGACTCGATCCGCGAGGTCATCGCGTTCCCGAAGACCCGCGGCGGTTACGACCCGCTCACCGGGGCGCCCACCCCGATCACGGCGCAGCAGCGGCAGGAGGCGGGGATCGACGCCAAGCCCCGGCCGGGGGCCGGCTCGCCCGGCACCGACGGCGTGGCCGTGCCGGTGGAGCGCTCGAACTGAGCCGACGTTGGACTTCCTGGTCGTCGGCGCGACGGGCTACCTCGGCAGCGAGGTGGCCCGGCAGGCGTCGGCGGCCGGGTACGAGGTCACCGGCACCTCGTCGGCCGAGCTGGACGTCACCGACCGGGCCGGGACGCTCGCGTACATCGAGACCCTGCGCCCCGCGGTGGTGGTGAACTGCGCCTACCGCGACGACTCCTGGGCGGTCTCGGCCGACGGCGCGGCGCACGTCGCACTGGCCGCCGCCTGGGCCGGCGCACGGCTGGTGCACGTGTCCACCGATGCCCTGCACGCCGGCCGGCGCGAGCCCTACCTGGACGCGGAACCGCCGACCCCGGTGCACCGGTACGGCGCGGCGAAGGCGGCCGCCGAGACCGCGGTGGCCGCGATCGACCCGTCCGCGGTCATCGTCCGCACCTCGCTGATCATCGGCGACGACCGCAGCAAACATCTCGCGCTGGCGTTGGACCTGGCCGCCGGGCGCCGCGACGGCGCGCTGTTCACCGACGAGTTCCGCTGCCCGGTGGCGGTGCAGGACCTGGCCGCCGCGGTGCTCGACCTGGCCGCCGGCGACTACTGGGGCCCGATCAACGTGGCCGGCCCGCAGGCGATGAGCCGCGCCGAGATGGGCCGGCTGGTGGCCCGCCGGCACGGCCTGGACCCGTACCGGATCCCCACCTGCACCATCGCCGAGGCCGGCGTGGGGCCGCGCCCGGCGCACGTGATCCTGGACAGCTCGCGGGCCGCCGCGCTGCTGAAGACCCGCATCCGCCCGGCGTCGGAGTGCATCTGAGCGGGTCCGTACATCGAGCGCCGTTGCCACCCACGTACGCCGGCGCTGACCACCCTGTAACGAACGGGGCGCAGCCGGACATCGTACTGAGGGAACGGTGTGCGGCGCGGGTGAGCGAGGGTCCGGATGCGCGATGCGGAGCGGGTGGATCACACGACGTCGTCCTGGTTCGAACGGCTCTTCGCCGATCATTACGACCTTGTCGTCCACTACGCGCTGCGGCGGACGGCGGGTGGGAGGAAGCCGCCGATGTGGCCGCCGAGACTCTGCTGGTCGCTTGGCGGCACCGGGACCAGGCACCCGCGGGCGGTGCCGTACGGCTGTGGCTGTACGGCATCGCCCGCCGGGTGGTGGCCAACCAGATCCGTAGCGGCCGGCGACAGGAGCATCTCGTCGCTCGCCTGCGGGCCGAACCCGCACCGGTCGTCGAAGCCGAGGGCGCGGCGGGCGAAGCCTGGGACGCTCTGCGCCGGATGAGGCCGGCCGACCGCGAGATCCTCACCCTGGTCGCCGTCGAAGGGCGGTCGAGCCCTCCCCGGCGGACGTCACCCGGCTGACCGGCCCGGACGCCCGGCGGGCGATGTTCGAGGTGATCGCCGCGGCCGCGCAGGCCGGTGACGACGACCCTCGCCGGCCGGTCCGGCCCCGCCGGCCGGTGCTCGCCGCGGCCGCCGCCGCACTGGTTGCGGCCGGTGTCGGCGTCGCGTGGTCAGCGACGGACCGGCCGCCGCATCGCCCGCCGCCCGATCCACCGCCACCCCGGCCGCGGATGCCGCCCCCAACCAGTACACCGCGTCGGACCTGCGGTTCTTCGCGCCGCTACGGCCGGGACGGGAAGCGGCCCTGAAGTGCGAGCCAGAAACCCTCGAGGCCGCCTTCGCCGAGGCGACCGCCACCGTGACGGCCGAGGTTACCGGCGTACAGCCCGGTCGTACCTACAACGGCCTGCAATTTCTCGAGGTGGAACTCGAGGTCGTCGAAGTCCTCCGCGGGGCGCTGCGGCCCGAGCTCAACGGTGTGGTCCGGGTCGAGTTCCCGGCGACCTTCCGGCCCGATCCGATCGAACCAACGGTCGCCGCCATGCGCTCGCAGCTGCCCGCCGGACCGGCCGTCTGGCTGTTGCGGTGGCAGCGCGAACCGCCCCCGACTAGAAAGCCGGGCGCACCGGCGGACGACCCCAGCAGCGACAAGAGCTTGTACCGGGTGGTCCATCCGAATTGCGGCGTCTTCGCTCAGGGCGCGAGGGGCGTCCTCGCGGTGACTGCCCGGCCGGGAATCCCGTGGGGGGCGCAGCACGACGGCGAACAGTTCCGCACCCTGAGCGAGCTGGCGTCGAAGGCACGAGGCTGATCGGCGGACGGTGAGCACACCGGAGTGCATCCGAGCGCCCGGGCTGTGACACTGTCGCGGTGCAGCCGACGATTGTGGAACGCGACGAGCAGCCGTACGTGGGCCGCCGCGAGTCGATCACGATGACCGAGTTCGCGCGGGTCGCGGACCACCTGCCGACCATGTTCGGGTGGCTGGGGGAGCGCGGGGTGACGATCGCCGGGCCGCCGTTCTTCCGGTACCGGACCATCGACATGTCCGCCGAGCTAGTGGTGGAGGCGGGCATTCCGGTGGCCGGGCCGGCGCCGGTGGACGAGCCGCTCTTCACCGGCACGCTGCCGGCCGGCCGGTACGCGACGCTCAGCCACATCGGTCATCCGGACGAGCTGATGGGCGTCACCGCCCGGCTCCTCGACTGGGCACAGGACCAGGGCCTGCAGTGGGACATGACCCCGACGCCGGAAGGCGAGGAATGGGGATGCCGCCTGGAGATCCTGATGACCAACCCGGCCGAGGAGCCGGACCTGCACAAGTGGGAAACGATTCTGATGTTCCGCCTGGCCGATTAGGCGGCCGCGCCCTCCAGCGTCGCGTCGGCGCTGTCCGGCAGGGACGGTCCGCGAGCCGGGATCTCGTCGGCCCGGTCCGGATCCACCCGCCACAGCGTGCGGTCCGCAGCGCCCTGAACGGTGGCCAGCATCGAGACGAACGCCGTGTTGATCTGGAAGTCGGTCTGCTCCTCGGGCAGGTTGGACAGTTCCACCAGCAACGATGCGCTGCCCAGGATCCCGTACGCGTTGCGCGCGATGCCCTCGTAGTCACCGCCCGGATAGCGGGTCACGTTGGCCCGAGCCACCAGCCGCATGGCGTCGTAGTTGCGCACCGCGAGTTGCCGGCCGCGGGTGACCGCGTCGGCGGACGCCAGGGGGGAGGTCGGCCACAGGATCGACGCGGTGGTCTCCCGGCCGTCCGGCTGCAGATACCGGCCCTGCATGTGGTAGTCGACCACGATCGCCGGGCGGGTGGCACGCCACAACCGCAGGATCGCCCGGGACTCGGGCACCGGGTTGTCGGCGATCGGCGTCAGCGGGTTGTGGAACCGGTTGATGTCGTAGCCGACGCCCGGCTCCGAGTAGTCGCCGGTGGCGCTGGGGTCGTGGTTGTACCGCTGGTTGCGGACCGCGCCGTCCGGGTTGGCCTGCACCACGATGTCCACCTTGACCCGGCTGAGCAGCCACCGGTGCCATGCGGTGTTGGGCACGCCCAGAGTCCACAGGGCCCGGATCGCGGCCGGGGTGCCGAGCGGCTCGTTGCCGTGCTGCTGGGTGACGAACAGCAGCCGGGTCGGGCCGTGCCCCACCGAGGCCAGGCGCAGCGGGCGGCCCTCGTTGGTGCGGCCGATCACGCCGAGGCGGACGCGGCCGTCGCTGTCCCGGGCGATCCGGGTCAGCGCCCGGCGGACGTCGGCCGGCATCGGACGGTCCGGGACCAGGGCGGCCGGGGACAGGTCGGTGCGGGGCGCCGCAGGTGCCGCGGCGGCGGGCGAGGCGATCAGCGTGCCGCCGAGGGCGGCGGCGGCGAGGACCGCGGCGAGCTTCAGTCTCATCAGGTCTCCTCATTGAGAGCCTTGGATGGGGTGAAACTCACCTTACGAGCGGATCAGCACCGTCGCATGATCGGCGGCGATGAGCAGTTCCGGGTCGCCCGCGGTGGCGTACGCCTCGACGGCGGTGTCGGCGAACTTGATCGCGTGCGGGTCGCCGTCATCGGCGGAGCGCTGCATGACGTCCGCGGGCGATGCGGGGTGCGGGCGCGCGGGGGAGGAGGCGGGCTGCATGACGTCCGCGGGCGATGCGGGGTGCGGGCGTGCGGGGGACGAGGCGGCGGGCTGCACGACGTCGGCCGGCGACGGCGGGGTGCCGGGCAGCGGCTGTGGCGTTGCGGGGGAGTAGGCGGCGGTGACCGCGGCGGTCGCCGCCCAGGCCGCGGCCAGGCTCGGCCGGTGCAGCGCGGGCGGCAAGGCCGGCAGGGTACGCAGCACGGCGGCCGGCGCGGTGGCGGCGTGCACCAGCATGACCGGATTGCCGTACCCGTGGGTGCGGTGCCGGAGCACCGCGGCCGTCACGATGGCGGCCAGCCGGTCCGGCACCGACTCGGTCTCCGCGCCCGGCACCGCCGCCGCGGTGCCGGCCCAGCCCGGCAGGTCGGCCAGCTGGGCGAGCCGGCTGCGGATGCCGAAGCGCTGGTCCGGGATCCGGGGTACGGCGTCCAGCGCGGACCGCGGATCTGACGACCGGTACGGCCCGCGCCCGGCCGGCGCGATCGGCTGCCAGCGGGCCGCCCAGTACGCCAGTCCCCGGCCGAGCTCGTCGATCCGCGGGCCGGTCTCCTCGGTGAGCAGCGCGCGGACCGCGTGCCCGACCCGGATCACCCCGTGCGTGGCCCCGGCCGCGATCCCCGGCAGCAGCCGCGGCCACCAGATCGCGAGCACGTCCCGCCACGGCTGTTCGCGCATCGCCCGATCGAAGAACGCGATCCAGTCACCGGTACGCACCGGGTCGCCGAGCGGATCGCGCCATTCGTCCGGCGCGATCGGGCTGATGCCGCGCGGCGTGTCCTCGAGCAGGTCGCGGTAGCCGTCGATCCACCCGTGCACCCGGCCCGCGTGGCCCTGGTGGGCCAGCGCCTCAGCGGCCATCGGGGCGTGGTTGGACAGCCAGCCGTTGCGTTCCGGGCCGGTGTCGCGCAGGCGTTGCAGGGCTTCGTCGAGGATGCCGCCGGTCATGTCCCCACCCTCCCCCTTCAACCAGGGTCGAGGTCAAGAGGCCGATCACTGAGCGATCGCACGCACAGAAAGCTTGCAAAATATTTGTGCAAAGATATTGTGGATCCTGTGAGCGATGATCTCAGGCACGTGAACCTCAACTCCCGGCAGATCCGGGTGCTGGCGCACCCGCTGCGCTCGCGCCTGGTCGGGGAACTGCGGCTGCACGGCCCGGCGACCGCGACCCGGCTGGCCGCGGTGTTCCGCACCAACTCCGGCGCGACCAGCTATCACCTGCGTCAACTCGCCGAGGTGGGGCTGGTCGAGGAGGACCCGGACGCCGGCCGCGGCCGCGAGCGCGTGTGGCGGGCGGCGCACGACGTGACCCACTGGGAACGTGACGACTTCGCCGGCGACGAGGACGCACAGACCGCCGCCGACTGGCTGACCAGCTCGTACGCGCGCAACGTCGCCGAGCGGATCGAGGACTGGACCCGCGGGCTGGCCGGTGAGCCGGCGGAGTGGCGGTCCGCGGCGACGTTCTCCGACTACATCCTGCGGCTGGACGCCGGTCAGCTGGCCGGCCTGGTGGAGGAACTCGACGAGGTGATCGAGCGGTGGCGGGCGCAGACCGCCGCCGATCCGGCGCCGGACGCCCGCGCCGTGCTGCTTTACCTGTACCCGGTGCCGTTGCCGCGGGAGGAGAAATCATGAGTGCGCTGACCGTACGGCAGGCCCAGGTTCGGTTCCTGTTCCTGCTCGGGCTGCGCTGGTTCCCGGTCGGCCTGATGGTGCCGGTGCACGTGCTGCTGCCGATCGAGCGCGGACTGAGCATCGCGCAGGTGGGCGCGGCCGCGGCGGTGCAGGGCATCACCGTGATGTTCCTGGAACTGCCCACCGGCGGGCTCGCCGACGCGATCGGCCGGCGTACCGTCCTGATCTTCGCCGGCATGGTGAACCTTGCCTCCCTGGCGGTGCTCAGCTTCGCCGACTCGTTCGGCCTGTTCGTCGTGGTGTTCCTGCTGCAGGGCATCTATCGGGCGCTGGACAGCGGCCCGCTCGAAGCGTGGTATGTCGACGAGGCCCTGCGCGCCGATCCGCACGCCGACATCGAGGCCGGCCTGGCTCGCAGCGGCGTCGTCGGGGGCCTGTCCATCGGCGGCGGCTCGCTGATCAGTGGCGGCCTGGTCGCGCTGGGGTCCCTGGACCTGGGTTCGCTCGGGACGGTGTCCGCGCTGACCGTGCCGGTGTTGCTGTCGGTCGTGCTCGCGGTTGCCGGGGTGATCGCGGTGGCCGTGCTGATGGTCGAGGAACGCCCGGCCCGTGGCCTCGTCGCCCTGGTCTCGTCGGTGCGCGGCGTGCCGGCGGCGATCGGCGGGGCGGTCGGGCTGGTCCGCCGCAACCGGATCATCGCCGCCCTGATCGCGGTCGAGTTGTTCTGGGGCTTCGGCATGGCCACCTTCGAGACGATCATGCCGGTCCGGCTGGCCGAGGTGATCGGCGACACCGACCGCGCGGCGGTCCTGCTGGGGCCGGTCGGGTCAGCGGGCTGGGCGGCCTCGGCGGTGGGTGCGGCGCTGATTCCGCTGCTGTACCGCCGGATCGGTGCGCCGTGGACCGGGTTCGTGCTCCGCATCGTGCAGGGCCTCACGGTCGCCGGGATGGGCCTGTTCGCCGGCCCGGCCGGCATCATCGCGGCCTTCCTGCTCTGTTACGCCGTGCACGGTGCGGCCAACCCGGTGCACGTCGGGCTGCTGCACCGCCAGGTGGACGGGCCGTACCGGGCCAGCGTGCTGTCGCTGAACTCGATGATCGGCCAGCCGGGCAGCGCGCTCGGACTGGTCACGCTGACCGCCATCGCGGCCAGCCTGGGCACCGGCATGGCGATGTACGTCGGCGCGATCGTGCTCGCCGTCGCGGCACCGCTCTACCTGGTCGCCCGCAGCGAGCCGGCCGCCCCGGCGGTTGCGGAGAGTGACGACACGGTCGTCCACGGTGGAGTTTCAGTGGAGCGCTGAGGTGGGTATGAGCACCTCGCAAGCGCTCTCACCCCCGGAGGAATACATGCTCGCCATTGCCGCCGCCGTCGTGTTCGGCATCTACCTTCTGCTCGACCTGCTCGACGTCGCGAACACCGCCCTGTTCAACGTCCCGACCTTCGCGTCGCACGGCCTGCTCCTGCTGTCGCTGTACCTGGCCGGCGTCGGCAGCGGCCCGGCGACCGGCAGCGGTAGCGGCCGGCGCTTCTACGGCCGCCGGCCCGGTCGCGGCTGATCGTCCGCAGCGGATATCGGCCCGCCTTTCGGTGCATTTCCGGCACTCGGGGGCGGGCCGGTACTCTCTGTGCCGATGGAACCCGACGGACTGTTCTCCCTGACGGCGCCGGGCGGCCCGCCGCCGTCCGCCGCCGCGGGTTTCGGAACTCCGGCGGCCGACTCGCCGTTGCCGGTCCGGATGCGACCGGCCAGCCTGGACGAGCTGGTCGGACAGGGTCATCTGCTGGCGCCCGGTGCGCCGCTGCGCCAACTGGTCACCGGCAGCTCGCCGATGTCGGTGATCCTCTGGGGTCCGCCGGGCACCGGCAAGACCACGATCGCGCATCTGGTCGCCGCCGCCACGGACCGTAAGTTCGTCGCCATGTCGGCCCTCTCGGCCGGTGTCAAGGACGTCCGCGCGGTGATCGACACCGCACGGCGCGAGCGGCGCCGGGGCGGTTCGCCCACCGTGCTGTTCATCGACGAGGTGCACCGGTTCAGCAAGACCCAGCAGGATTCGCTGCTCGCCGCGGTCGAGGACCGGACGGTCACGCTGCTCGCGGCCACCACCGAGAACCCGTACTTCTCGGTGATCTCCCCGCTGCTGTCCCGCTGCGTGCTGCTGACGTTGCACGCGCTGTCCGCCGACGACGTCCGCGCCCTGATCCGGCGCGCGCTGACCGACGAGCGCGGGCTGGGGGGTGCCGTCACGCTCACCGCGGAGGCCGAGGACCACCTGGTACGGCTGGCGAACGGCGACGTCCGCAAGGCGCTGACCGCGCTGGAAGCGGCCGCGTCCTCGGCGCGGGCGATGGGCGTACCGGAAATCGATCTTCAAATCGCGGAGAAGGCGGTCGACGTCGCGGCCGTCCGGTACGACCGGGACGGCGACGCGCACTACGACGTGATCAGCGCTTTCATCAAGAGCATGCGGGGCTCCGACCCGGACGCGGCGCTGCACTGGCTGGCCCGGATGCTGGTCGCCGGCGAGGACCCGCGGTTCATCGCCCGCCGTATCATGATCTTCGCCAGCGAGGACATCGGCATGGCGGACCCACAGGCGCTGCTGGTCGCCGCCGCGGCCGCTCAGGCGGTGCAGCTGGTCGGCCTGCCCGAGGCTCAGCTCAACCTGGCCCAGGCGGTCGTACACCTGGCGACCGCACCCAAATCGAACGGCGTCACCACCGCTCTCGGCGCGGCGATGGCCGACATCCGGGCCGGCCGCGGCGGTCCGGTGCCGGCGCATCTGCGCGACGCGCACTATCCCGGATCCCGTGGTCTTGGTCACGGTCGCGGATACCGATACCCGCATGACGACCCACGTGGTGTGGTTAAGCAGCAATATGTCCCGGATGATCTGATTGGGACCGATTACTACCAGCCGTCCGACCACGGTGCCGAACGCGCCGTCGCGGAGCGTCTGCCCAGGTTGCGGCGCATCGTCCGGGGCCTGGCCGCACCGGCCGACGCGCCACCGGCCGCGGACGCCGCGGCCGCGTCCGGTGCGGCGGCGAGCGGGCGCGGGGGGCCGGTGGCCTATTCGGCGGAGAGCGCCGCGGGGAAATCGACCGTAGGCTCGACGGCTGGCGATGTCCCGGCAATTCCGGGCGAGCGCCGGACGGACGCCGGCGGCGCGGTCGCCGGTGCCGCTCAGGGCCGGACCGCTGGTGGCGGCGCAGCCGCCGGTGCGGTCACCGCGGCCGAGGGCCGGAGTGACGGTAACGGCGCAGCCGCCGGTGCCACGGCCGAGGGCCGGAGTGACGATGGCGGCGCGGCCGCCGGGAAGGACCAGACGTGAGATCGCGCGGTGCCGATCGGCCCGACGACGAGCTCGACCTGCGAAACCAGCAGGGCGGGCGGGGTCGCCGGCTGTTCGGGCGCGGCCGGCCGGAGCCGGTCGACCCCGAAGAGGTGCCCCGCGAGGAGACCGGCTGGCTCGACGATCTGCGCACCGCCAAGCAGGAACGCGGGGCGATCGGCCCCGGCGCGGCCGGTGACGGCCGG
Organism: Actinoplanes sp.; assembly: GCA_035685405.1. Classification (GTDB taxonomy): domain Bacteria; phylum Actinomycetota; class Actinomycetes; order Mycobacteriales; family Micromonosporaceae; genus Actinoplanes. The sequence continues at coordinate 24,104 of DASSAL010000213.1, forward strand.
TCCAGCAAGTCGGGCCGGGTTGCGCCGGGCCCGGACGACCTGGGCTTCGACGACGACGATGACGCCGCATCCGGCATGGGCGGCGCCGGCTTCCCTGCCGCAATCTCCCCCGCGGGACCTCCTCCTCCGAGACCGCCGTCCACGGTGCCGCGTTCCGCTCCGGTGAGTGGCGGCGGCCGTTTCGGTCCAGCGGCTGCGCCGGTGAGCGGCGGTGGTCCGGGCTTCGGCTCGTCGGCCGCACCGGTGAGCGGTGGCGGTGCGGGCTTCGGCTCGTCGGCCGCACCGACCAGCGGCACCGGCGGTGGTGGGTCCCGTTCCCGGTCGTCGGCCGCGCCGGCCAGTGGGGGCGGCGCGGGGGCGGCGCGGGCGCGCTTCCAGGACCCGTCCGGCACCTGGCACACCGTGTCCGGCGAGCACTCCACCGGGTGGCGCGCCGATACCCCGGAGCCCAGCGGCGGCGCGCACGTGCCGCCGGCTGCGCCTACTTCACCCGGACGGCACGCGTCGTCGGCACCGCCCGCCGACCCCGGCCTCGGCGGCGGCCGCCGGCAGATCGCGCCGGGCCGCTACGCGTCCGCCGGCCCCGCGTCCATTCCCACCTCCGCTGGTCCGACCTCCGCTGGTCCGACCTCCGCCGGTCCCTCCTCCGCCGGTCCCTCCTCCGCCGGCCCAACCTTCGACGGCGCCACCTCCACCGGCCCCACCTCCGGCGGCGCCATGCCGGGTCGCCCGGTGTCTGGCAGGCCGGCCTCCGGCGGCCGGCCCCGTGGTGCCGTGCCGGGCCGTCCGGCGTCCGGCATCCCGACGTCCTCGGGCCCGCTGCCGGCCGTGCCGCTGAGCGGCAACGCGCCGGGAATCCCCGGCGCTCCCACCTCGTCGGGAGCGCTGCCGCGGGGCACCGGCCGGGTGCCCGTGCCACCGGGTCCGGCCAGGCGGGTGACGCCGGCCAGCGGTCCGCCGGCCGGCCGGCCGA